>JAYPPA010000001.1:0-19895 GCA_038131245.1 Rickettsia sp.
TTATCGCAAATGCCTATAAAGTTGCACAAGAAAAATATTCTTTTGAAGCTATGAAGGAGGTCCTTGAAGGTATTATGTTAGATTAATCCTAAATTGTAACTGTTTCTTTTATTTTTGGAACTTTGTTTTTTTTATTGAAGCAGTCTATTCCAAGCATATTTGAGGCTGCTCCCATTATTCTTCCAAGCCTAGAAGTTGCCTGACTTAGGTCTAATTTGATAAGGCACAGGATGATTGATAGGGTTTTTATAAAAAAGCTGAATATAAAAGATATTGGACGCTTATTTCTTTTCAGATACATCTTGCTCCAGCCCATGTGCCAATGCCTTTTATAAAGTATGTAATATTTTTCAAATATAGACCCTGCAGATGTCGAAGTGGATTGAGCATGTTTGCAAAAAGAGTCTTTCACTAATATATTTTTATAGCCTTCTTTTTTGGATCTTTTGCACAATTCGTGATCTTCAAAATACAGAAAAATTCCCTCATCAAAAAATCCGATCTTTTTAAACGCCTCCATCTTTAGAAGCATGAAACCTCCGCATAAAAATCCAACCTCAATATGATTATTCTTATCATCATGTTCGCCAAAGGCATTTTTATGAGCTTCTATCGACTCTTGGATTTCTTTCTCACTAGGGTCTTCAGATTTTATGTCAAGAGCTCCAGCTAGTGCGATTTTTGGATCTTTTTTGGCGCAATTTACCAACTTTTCTATTGATTCTTCTTTTATTATCGCATCAGGGTTAAGTAGCAATGCAAAGTCAGTCTCAACCATCTCTAAAGCTAAATTATTGGCCTTGCCAAAGCCGCAATTATTTTCTAGTAAAATTAATTCTATGCCAGAATTTGGATAATTTTCTTGCAAAAATTCTTTAATATTGTCATTACTGCCATTATCAACTATAATTATTCTATAACCTTTGCCTACAATATTCTTTAAAGCATCGCCTATTATGTGGGAACTTTTATAGGAAACAATGATTATTGTTGCTTCTTTCATTTTCTACTTTTTATTATTAATAGCATTAATTATAAAAATTTTAAGAAAATATAGCAACAAATAATTTTTATTGCAATAAAAATTCCAATATGATATAATGAATAGATTGAATAATTATATAAATTTATGAAAAATACAAAAGAAAAAGATATCCCAAATTATCAGGACAATTTTTACCTAATAGGAAGATTGTTTAAAACTTATGTTTTTCCTTATAAATATAAGTTTTTCCTTTCCATATTGTTGATGTTTGTAATAGCTGGCACAACAGCATCTCAAGCCTACCTGGTGAAGCCAGCTCTTGACGAGGTTTTTGTTAATAAAAATCAGGCTGCTTTAATTATTATCCCAGTTGCAATAATGATTATCACGGTAGTAAAAGCTTTATCAACTTATGGCCAAACTTTACTAATGGGCTATGTAACTATATTTATTACTGCCGACCTTAGAAAAGAATTATATAATCACTTTATTTATTCTGATATTTCCACTTTGAATCGCACTTCTTCTGGAGAGATAATAACTAAAATTATGATTGATATAAACAGGATAGTTGGAGGTATATCGGTTGCTGTTAATGGCTTCATTAAACAGCTAATTACCTTAGTTGCACTAGTCGGTGTCATGTTTTATCAGAGCCTGGAGTTAGCCATGATAGCTTTTATAGGCTTTCCTTTGGCAATTTATCCAGTCTACAAAATAGGTAAAAGATTGAGACACTTATCTTTTGGTGACCAGGCAATGGCGCAAAAATTCATTGCCCAAATGGATGATAGCTTGCAATATGGTAAGTTGGTAAAATCATATAATTGTGAAGATTTTGAAGTAAAAAGGATGGGAAATATAATTGATAGTTTAGTTAAAATAGGTAAAAAGATCACCAGATTTTCTTTAATATCTTCTCCATTTGTTGAAATGATGGGAGGGGTTGGAATCGCTCTGGTTATTTGGTATGGAGGATTTAAAGTCATGAACGGAGAAACTACCCCCGGGGCATTCTTCTCGTTTTTTACTGCTATGATGATGGCTTATAAGCCACTAAAGTCAGTTTCTGGCATGAATGCGGGAATTCAGCTTGGACTTGGTGGTACTGAAAGATTTTTTGAGACTGTTGATCAAAAACCAAAAATTGTTGATGGCCCTAACGCTAAAAATATTGAAGATGTTAAGGGTGGCATTGAATTTAAAAATGTTGAATTTAGATACATAGAGGATAGGACTGCCTTAAATAGCTTAAATTTAAAAATTGAGTCCGGTAAGGTTGTGGCGTTAGTTGGGCCTTCGGGAGGTGGTAAATCCACGATAATGAGCATGATACTCAGATTTTATGACCCATGTTCTGGAGAAGTAAAATTAGATGGAAACAATCTTAAAGATCTGACTATAAAATCCCTCAGAAAGTCAATGTCAGTAGTTAACCAAGAGGTGATGCTTTTTGATGATACTGTGATTGAAAATATTCGCTACGGAAAAGAGGATGCTACTGAAGAGGAAATTATAGAGGCAGCAAAACTCGCAGAAGCCGATGAATTTATCCAAGATTTACCAGAAAAGTATCATACTCAAGTAGGACAAAATGGCGTAATGCTGTCTGGTGGCCAAAGACAAAGAATTGCGATTGCTAGGGCTATTTTATATAATTCACCGATATTGCTTCTTGATGAGGCGACTTCCGCGCTTGATCCGATCTCAGAGCATCTTGTAAAAAATGCCCTAACTAAATTAATGAGAGGCAAGACCACCGTCGTTATTGCTCATAGGCTATCTACCGTCATGCACGCCGATAAAATATGCGTTGTTATGAATGGTAAAATAGTTGAAGAGGGTAAACACAAGGATTTGCTGGATAAAAATGGTGAATATGCTAATTTATATCACAAGCAATTTGAGTTGATGGATGATGAAAAGTCCGGCTATATAGAAAATTAACTCATCTAATAAAGAAATTTTATGTAAATGAAAAGATTGGTAATTTTTGCCCATTACGATAAACACAACGTTGTTGATCTGTATGTTATTTCTTATTTGAGAGAGTTAAAAAAATATGTTGATGATATTATTTTTGTTTCCGATGGTGATTTGCCTGAAGTAGAAAAGGATAAAGTTAAGGATTTATGTTGCAATATAATTTCTCAAAGACATTCACAGTACGACTTTGGAAGTTATAGAAGAGGGCTTGAGTTATTATCAAAGCAGTACCCAGAGAAGTTAAAAGAAATAGATGAGCTGCTTTTTGTCAACGATTCTTGTTATTTAGTGGGTAGCCTAGAGGAGACTTTTACTGGCACATCAAAAGAAGACTGTGATTGTTGGGGCATAGTGGATGATTATCACAGTTTTAACAATGACAGCAAATACTACATTGGAAGCTTCTTTATTGCTTTTAGAAAAGAGGTTTTTCAGAAGAAATTTTTTATAGACTTTATGGAGGAAACTAAAAAATTCCATAGTCGCGAAGAGATGATAAATAGATGCGAGTTTGGGCTTTCAGAACTATTATTAAAAGAAAATAAGAGGCTTTTTGCCTACTTTAATATGAATAAAACAGCTAGGTATATTGCTGATAATCATATAAAAATTGCTGAAGATGTTCATGACCTTGTTAAAAAAAACTCATACTTAGGAAGTAGGAAGATTTTATTATCCATTGTAAACAATCTTTGCAATGTTCATACTTATAACTATCTCCATACTAATAAATTTTATATTTTGCTAAGAATGAATTTTCCCTTGCTTAAAAGAAGGAATTTGCAATATAAGTCATTTACCAGGCAAAGACTTATGTTTCTTTGGGAAGAGGTTTTGCTTGCAACAAATAGCGAAAGAGTCAGCACTATTGATCAAATCAAAAATCATTGTTTGCGGATTGGTTTGAAAATGAAGTCTAAAAAAATAATTTCTAGTAAATTTAATTACTTTTTATACCTCCTTTCTATAACTAGATGGTTTTATATAAAAAAGTTCAAGAAAAATGGTAGAAACTTTACTACCTTTAAGATAATATTCTTTAAGATCAAAATATCCAAAAAAATCCAAGAGTAATTATGAGAAGATTAGCTGTTTTTGCTCATTTCGATAGAGAAAGTAAGATTGATCCTTATGTTATCTTGTATCTTAAGGAGTTAAAAAAGCATGTCGATGATATTATTTTTGTCTCAGATGGAAATCTGGATATCTCTCAAAAGAATAAAGTGCAAGATATTTGCTTTGAGATATTGGACATCAAGCATTCTCAGTACGACTTCGGCAGTTATAAAAGAGGATTTTCATTTGTTCAGGAAAATTACCCGGAAAAGCTGCTGGAAATATACGAGCTGCTTTTTGTTAATGACTCTTGTTATCCTATAGGGGGTTTTGATCAGATATTTAAAGATATGTCAAAAAAAGATGATTGTGATTGTTGGGGTCTGACCGACAACTACTATTCTCTAGAAAAAGGACATAGGAACACCCATCATATACAAAGTTACTTCATATCCTTTAGGAAATCTGTTTTTTTACAGCAATATTTCATGGATTTTTTAAACAAAATCAAAAAACTAGATAGTCATAATGAAATAACTTATAAATACGAGGTTGGCCTCTCAAGGGAGTTAATTAAAAATAATAAGAAAATATATGCTTATTACAGTAGCAGCAATATTGGTCACTATATTGTGGACAATAAAGATGAAATTGCAGGTGAAATATATAAAATTACATCAAAAAGCAAGTTTATTTCCAAAAAAAATGTCTTAAATCTTATTATAAACAGCGTATGTAATATTTATAGAGTTGATTACCTCAATTCAAACAAATTATTTGTGTTGTTAAAAATGGGCTTTCCACTTTTGAAAGTTAAGGCAGTTAGGCGCGAATTCTTCTCGGAAGAGTTGCTTCTTTATTTTTGGAGGAAATTTCCTTCCGTTAGTAAGGCTATGGTTAGCGAAATAGAGGGTCATTTTGCAAGAATTGGCTATAAAATCAAGAAAGACAGTATTTTTAACAATCCAATCCATTACTTTTTATATAAAATTAAGATAATTTTTAAAAGTTTATTCTATATCAGGCGGTATAATAAGGATTGCAATCAGGTTACAACCTATAAAATTTTATTTTTTAAGGTAAAATTGCACAAATCTAAGGGAGTAACGATTAAGATTTAAAATCTTCTTGAATATTTAAATTGTTTGTGGTAATATTAACATATTGTTGAAGATATTTTTAATAATGATAAAAATTATAATACAAGATTCATGAAAAATTTAATAAATATACTAAAAGAAGGGAGAGAAAAATATGGTTTTCTAGGTGTAAAAGCTGAGTTCGAAGCTGAAGGCACTAGAATGGATGAAATGTTGTTTCTTTCACAAGTCGTAAGGAAGGCTGGATTGAATTTGGGAATTAAAATTGGCGGCTGCGAAGCTGTTAGCGACCTGTATCATTGTAAAAATTTTGGCGCAGAATATATCATTGCTCCAATGGTAGAAACACCTTATGCACTTTCTAAGTATATTGAAGCAAAAGATAAGGTTTACAATAAGGAAGAGCAAAAAAGCGTTAGATTTCTATTCAATATGGAGACTATAACTGCCTTTAATAATATAGAGGGTATGGCAAAGATTATTTCCGCTGCAAATTCTCCAGATGGAGTTGTTTTTGGCAGGGTAGACTTTTCATCTTCATTAGAATTATCAAGGGATGCTATTTCAGGAGATGCTCTTGATAAATATCTCCTTAAGTCATCAGAGATTTGCAAGGATCTGAATATCGATTTTGTAATTGGTGGAGGCGTTGCTACTGAGTCAATGAGACCTGTTCAGATTGTTCAGGAAAATTATTTGTCTCGTTTTGAAACTAGAAAAGTGATTTTTGATGCAAATATTTTGCAAGATAAAGATATAGATACAGGCAAGGCCTTAGAAAAAGCAATAGAATTTGAACTTCATTGGCTAAAATATAAAAATAGTCATTATTCAAAAATTGCCGCAGAAGATAGTAGTAGAATTAAAATGCTAGAGGAGAGGTTTAATTCTTTGTAAAAAGTAGATGTTAAATAACAACATCCTGCCAAAAATATCAAAAAAGCCTTATTATATATATAGTCCAGCTTACAGAGCTTCTTCTGCTGGGATAAAATCTTTGTATTTACTCTGTCACCACCTAAATTCAAGAGGTTATGATGCATATATTTACCCAGATTCAGAATATGTCGTCGATCCAAATCTCTACGATGATATATTTTACAGTTTAAATATAAGATTCTTAGATAATGATGTAATAGAATTTCACAAAAAGGCAAAATATGAGCCTATAGCGATATATACCGATACAGTCAGTGGCAATCCTATAAATGCAAAATTTGTCGTTAGATATATGATGAATTACAAGGGTCGCTTAAATAATATATCTGTAGATGAAAATGAGATACAATTTGCATATTCTAAGAAAATTTCTGACTCTTTGGGGTTACAAGATGATAGAGTTTTGTTTATCTTGCCAGTAAATTTTGATCTATTCCACCCTCCAAAGAACAAGCAAAAGAGAAGCGGTAGCTGTGTTTATTTAGGAAAATACTATGATCATCACAAGGGTAAAGAGTTTGATATAACTAAAGAATCAACGAAGATTGCCAGACATGAAAGTCATAAAGATTTTGATATTTTAGATAAAATAAAAATTGCCAATTTACTAAGAGAATCGGAATTGTGTTATGTATATGAAAATACAGCAATTGCAGTTGAAGCCGTGCTGTGTGGCTGTCCAGCGGTTTTTATACCCAATGATTTTTTAAAGGAGGATGAGGTTCATCTATCAAGAAATGAGCTTGGGATTGACGGTTTTGCTTTAAATTGCAGTAAGGAAGAGATATCGCGAGCAAAGGAAACGGTTGATAAGGGTAGAGAAAATTGTCTAAAAAGTTGTGAAATTTTTTATGATCAGCTAGATAATTTTATAAAAAATACCTACGGCCATTTTTCGTTGCAAAAACAAGAAGGGGTTAATGAAATAAGCTACATCAAGAAAAATATTACCCTTATGGATTACCTTAATATTGATGTCAAATCTAGATCAGAAAGCAAAATTCTTGATCCAGAGTTGTTTGAAAATGAATTGATGCATATTAAAAAATTATTTCCCTTTGGGAAGGTTGTAAGAAAAATAAAGTTAGGAAATAGCCATAAGAGGATAATAATAACCACAAAGATTTCAATAAGAGGATTTAATATTGGAGGGAGGGTTAGTGGTGCAATAAAAAGAATTATTTCCTCTGTTTTAAAGAAAAATTCCAATAATAATTGATTTTTGTATCTTTATGTTGTATAATGTAAAGATATTAAAAAATATTTTATATGAATAGCAGTAATAATTATACATTAATATTTGGTGCCAATGGCTATATAGGGTCTTCTATTTGCGAATCTTTCATATCAAAAGGTTGCAATGTTGTGGCTGTCGTCAGGAGTGAATCCTCTATTGATGGACTTTCGGACAATGTTAAGAGTAATTCAAAGCTTGTAATATGGGACGTTGATTCTGCGACTGAAATACCAAATTCCTTACAAGATCTTAAGGTAGACTCTGTTTGTTGGGCCCATGGTCAAAACCTTAATGATTCTATTTATGAAGTGAATATTGATGATAATATCAATATGTATAAGTCAAATTGTGTTCACATAATCAAGTCACTTAATTTACTAATAAAAAGCAATATATTAAGTCAAAATTCTCGACTATGCATAATTAGCTCTATTTGGCAAAATATTGCTAGACAAAATAAGCTGTCTTACAGCGTTACAAAGTCTGCTTTACAGGGCTTGGTAAATTCTTTAGCGGTCGATATTGCAAAGGATGGTCACTTGGTAAATGCAATTTTACCTGGGGCGATAGAGGCTCCAATGACTTATGCAAATCTCTGCGAAGAGCAGATATCAGCCATCAAAGAGTCCACTAAGTTCAATAGATTAAGTAATGTCGAAGATATTGCAAACCTTTCATATTTTTTATGTTCAAAGGGCAATACCAGTATCACTGGCCAATTTATCAATGTAGATTTAGGTTTTAGTAATGTCAAAATCGTTTAATATTAAATCTAAAGTTGCTGAATATTCAGTTACAATAGGAAGTGGTATCTTTAAGAAAGAGCTAGGGTCTATAAAGGGTAGATTTATAGTGCTGTGCGACAGTAATCTTATTGATAAATACAATATCGAAAATTCTGATTTTGATATAATTTCCATTGAGGCTAATGAAGAAAGTAAAGATTTGGGGAATTTGCCAAAGATTTTTGCTAAATTAAAAGAAATGTCAGTCTCTAGAAGTGATATTTTAGTTGGAATAGGCGGTGGAGTAATTCAGGATATAACCTGCTTTGTTTCGTCAACATATATGAGGGGGTTGAAGTGGATTTATTTTCCCACTACTTTCCTTGGCATGTGTGATTCATGTGTCGGTGGAAAATCCTCGATAAATGTTAGTGGAATCAAAAATCTGGTTGGCAATTTTCACCCTCCGCAAAAAATTATTATAGATGTTGATTTTTGCAAAACCCTTCCAGGTGAAGAAATTGACGCCGGGCTGTGCGAGGCTATCAAAATATTGTTTGCATATAATATTCAAGGCGATATTTTTGATAAAAATTTTGAGCTACTAGAAAATTCTGTTGATAGCAGGTCTAACCTTGAAGAGCTTGCGCACCTGACACTTACAACCAAAAAATGGTTCATTGAAAAAGATGAATATGATAAAAAAGAGAGGCAGCTCTTAAATTTTGGACATACCTTTGGTCACGCCATAGAGCCGGTTTGTAACTTTACTATTCCACACGGAGTCGCAGTTGGAATTGGTATGCTGTGGGCTATATATTTTTCCTCCATAACTCATAAAAAAGATCAAAATTCTACTAATTTAGAGGTTTTAATCAAAAATATATTAAAAAACAACCCAAATTTTGTTAAAATTCTCCTAAATCTTAACTCTGAAGATATATTAAAATCCTTTAAAAGCGACAAAAAACACACTGGCGAGGATTATGTCTGTATAATTCCAAACAAAGATGGTGCTTTAGAGAGGGTGTTTAGCAAGAAAAATACTAAATTTCACGATGATTTTACCAGGAGTTTTGAGGTTTTAAAGGATAATTTAAAGAGTTTATGATGAAATACTCAGATTTTATGTGCTTGCAGTTAAAAAATATGGGCTACACCCACTGCTTTACCTTGACTGGAGGTAATATCATGCACTTAATTGAAAGTGCCAGTAACTATTTTGAAATGGTTCCAGTTGTAAATGAGGTTGCTGCTGGGATTGCTGTTGAATATTTCAACGAATCAAATCCAGACAAAAAAGCATTCGCATTGGTGACTGCGGGTCCTGGTCTTACAAATATCATTACAGCTATATCAGGGGCCTATCTTGAGAGCAGAGAGCTCTTGGTGATTGGTGGGCAGGTAAAGGTTGATGATTTATCTAGGGGCAGTCTTAGACAAAATGGAATCCAGGAAATTGATGGGGTTTCTTTGACTAAGTCCATTACCAATCATTGCGAAGTTTTAGAAAAGCCAATTATTTCAAGTGAGCTGTCAAGAATCATTTTAAAGGGATCAAAAGGCAGGAAGGGTCCTGTGTTCATAGAGGTTCCGCTTGATGTTCAGGCTAAAAATGTTGATGAAAAAGAGTTTGGCCAAGGGGTTTCTAAAGATGGCGATGTGGCGCTATCAAAAATCACAGAAAAAGAGTTTTTGAAGATTGTAAAGTCTGTAAATAATTCAAAAAGGCCGGTAATTCTACTTGGTGGAGGAGTTAAAAGAGAGACTGTTTTGGCAATGGAAAGTAAATTATCCAAGCTTAATATTCCAATTCAGCTAACCTGGAATGCTGCTGATAGGATTGGCTCTGACCATGATCTATATTTTGGTAGGCCAAATACTTGGGGGCAAAGATATGCTAATGTCATTATTCAGCAATCGGATCTACTTATAGCTGTTGGTGATAGATTGGGATTCCAGCAAAGTGGCTTTAATTGGCAAGAATTTATTCCAAATGGAAAAATTATTCATATAGATATTGATGAAAGTGAGCTAAACAAGGGGCACCCAGCTACTGATCAAAAAATAAAATGTGATGCTAATGATTTTATTGAAAAGTTTGTTGATTCAAAAATTCAAAGCAGCAACTTTAATGATTGGGTAAGTCACTGCAGATTGATCAAAAAAGAACTTCCCTTAAATGAAAGTTGGCATAACCCCATCAAAAATGACTATATTTTGTCATATGATTTATGTGAGGGTTTATCTGATATTTCAAGTGATAGTGACATAATTATCCCATGTAGTAGTGGGGGCGCTTACACATCAATGATGCAAGTTTTTGAGCAGAAAAAAGGTCAAACCATCATAAGCAACAAAGCTTTAGCTTCAATGGGTTATGGACTTAGTGGCGCCATCGGCTGCGCAATCGCAAATCCTGAAAAAAGAGTTATTCTGACCGAAGGGGATGGTGGATTTTCACAAAACCTACAGGAGCTTGCAATTGTAGATTATCATAGGCTTAACCTCAAGATATTCTTGTTCGAAAATAGCGGCTATGCGTCAATTAGAATGACTCAGAAAAATTATTTCAACGGTAAGTATGTAGGTTGCGACAACAATACTGGATTGGGTTTTCCAGACTGGTTTAAGCTTTTTGATGCTTATAATATTAAATCCCATGAAATTAACTCAAAAGATTTTGTCAACAATGAGATCTTCTTGGATTATTTCAATAGTGATAGTCCGGTTGCTTTTATCGTTAGAATTGACCCAGAGCAAACCTACTTGCCAAAAATAGCAAGTAAAGTTGCAAAAGAAGGTGGCATGGTATCAAACCCACTACATATTATGAGTCCTGAACTGGACGATAAAGTAAAGTCAAAATTAATTAAATATATATAAAATGACAAATAAAACAAAAAGACCAACTACCGCAGTTATTCTTGCTGGGGGTAAGGGAACTAGGATTCTAGAGGAAAGTCAAAGCAAGCCCAAGCCGATGATTGAAATTGGAGGCAGGCCAATTTTGTGGCATATAATGAAAATGTACGATGCTCACGGCATCAAGAATTTCATAATTTGTGCAGGGTATAGACAGCACCAAATCAAGGAGTACTTCTTTAATTATAAATTATTCTCCTCTGATGTTACCATTAAAACCGATTGTGGATTTCAAACTGGAATTGAATTTCATGACAATAATAATGCATCTTGGAATATTACTGTAGTTAATACCGGTGAAGAAACAATGACTGGTGGAAGAATAAAAAGAATCGAGAAATTTTTACCAAAAGACGAACCATTTTGCCTAACTTATGGTGACGGAGTGTCCGATGTGAACATTTCCAAGTTAATTGATTTTCACATGAATCATGGCAAGATGGCAACCGTAACAGGAGTTATTCCACCCGCTCGTTTCGGCGCTCTAAAGTTAAAAAAAGACAATGTAGTGGAAAGTTTTGTTGAAAAGCCTGCGGACGAATCTGGTCACATTAATGGAGGTTTTTTTGTTTTATCTAGAAAAATCATTGATTTTATAGATTCAGATGATACAATATTTGAGAAGGAGCCACTTGAGGCGATTTCTAAAAAGGATGAGCTAGTGGCATTTTTACATAATGGATTCTGGCAGCCAATGGATACGCTTAGAGACAATAGAAACCTCTGCAAGCTGTGGGACGAGAATAAGGCTCCATGGAAAATTTGGTAATTTTTTATAAATGATAGATATTGATTTTTGGAAAGGAAAGAGGGTTTTTGTAACTGGCCATACTGGGTTTAAAGGTGCTTGGATGTCTTTATGGCTAAAAAATCTTGGCTGCAAGGTTTCGGGGTACTCCCTGAAGCCAACATCCGATCCTGCGCTATTTTCAGTTCTTGACATAGGCAACAAAATCGATGAACATAATATTGCCGATGTTTGTGACTATGACAGTCTGTTTAAGGCGGTAAAATCCTTTAAGCCTGACATCGTCTTCCATTTAGCTGCACAGTCATTGGTCAAATACTCCTACGATAACCCCCGTGAAACATACCAGACAAATGTAATGGGCACTGTTAATTTATTGGATACAGTAAGAAATTACGGTGGAGCTAAGGCAACAATAATAGTAACCAGCGACAAATGTTACGAAAACCGCGAAGTCCTCGAGGGCTACAAAGAAAGCGATCCAATGGGGGGTTTTGACCCATACAGCAACTCCAAAGGGTGCAGCGAACTTGTCACAAGCTCCTACGCCAACTCATACTTCATCCCAAATCAAGAAAAAATCGGCAAACTCGCCTCTGTTAGGGCTGGAAATGTAATTGGAGGAGGGGACTGGTCGGAAAATAGACTTATCCCAGACATGATTAAGTCAATTTATAGTAAATCTTCTATCGAAATCCGCAGTCCAAAGTCCATAAGACCTTGGCAGCATGTTTTAGAGCCTTTATCTGGATATATGGCTGTGGCTCAGCATTTATGCGGCTTGGCTAAGCAAGAATCTCCGCTTAATTGGAATTTTGGCCCAGAAGAGCAAGACCAAAAAGATGTCGATTCAATCGTTCAATTCTTCAAGCAAGAATATAAAGACAGAATTAATGTCAAATATCCAAATCAAGAGCCAAGTCAACATGAAGCAAAGTTGCTATTTTTAAATATTGAAAAAGCCAAAAAAGAGTTAAATTGGAAGCCAAAACTTAACATTGATGAGGCTTTAAAAAATACTATAGACTGGTATGAATCATTCTATAATAATAAAAATATTGAAGAGTTTACGACTCAACAAATTAATAATTATCAAAATAAATAATATGAGTAGTACAAAGCAAGAAATTTTTAAATTAGTTGAGAAGTATTTTCAAGAGGAGCATGCTAAGAAACCATTCGTTCCAGGCGAAAGTGTAGTTCCAGTTTCAGGAAAAGTTTACGATGAATCTGATATGAAAAATCTAGTGGAGTCATCACTGGATTTTTGGTTAACAACCGGTCGCTTCAATAAGGCATTTGAAAAGAAATTGGCGAAATTTCTTGGGGCCAGACATGCTTTGACGTGTAATTCTGGTTCTTCGGCAAATTTATTGGCCGTTACAGCTCTTACTTCTCCTTTACTAAAGGATAAGGCTTTAAAGCCAGGAGATGAGGTGATCACCTGCGCCACCGGATTTCCAACTACGGTAAATCCGATAATCACAAACGGCCTAATCCCAGTTTTTATTGATGCTGAAATTCCAACATATAATATTAATGCTTCGAGAATAGAAGGGGCCATTACTGAAAAAACCAAAGCCATAGTCATTGCGCACGCTTTGGGTAATCCGTTTGATCTAGAAAAAATCAGAGCCATCGCTGATAAACATAATCTGTTCCTTATTGAAGATAGTTGTGATGCGCTTGGTGCAGAGTATAATGGTAAAAAAGTCGGAACCTTTGGTGATATAGCTACTTTGAGCTTTTATCCGGCTCACCATATCACAATGGGCGAGGGCGGAGCTGTCTTTACTAATAAAAGTGTATTAAAAAGGGCCTTAGAGTCCCTAAGAGACTGGGGTAGGGATTGCTACTGCGCCCCTGGAGAAGATAATACCTGTAAAAAGAGATTTTGTCAAAAGCTTGGTGACTTACCATTTGGCTACGACCACAAATATACCTACTCGCATGTTGGGTATAACCTTAAAATTACTGACATGCAGGCTTCCGTAGGTTTATCGCAATTGGATCACTTGGAAGGGTTTATCAAAAAAAGACAAGAAAATTTCGACATTCTTTATGATGGGTTAAAAGATTTAGAAGAGTTCCTGATCCTGCCTGAATCAGAAGAAAATGCCAAGCCGTCATGGTTTGGCTTTCCTATTACAGTAAAAGACGGAGCGCCATTTTCTAGAAATGAACTAACACAGCGCCTAGAGGAGAAGAAAATTGGCACTCGTTTACTTTTTGGAGGAAATCTTTTGAAGCAGCCTTACATGAAAAATGTTAAATATAGAGTTGAGGGCGATCTAAAAAATAGCGACAAAATAATGAAGGACACATTCTGGATCGGCGTCTTCCCGGGCCTTGAAAAAGAGCATCTTAGATATATCATAGATACCATTAAATCTTTTATAAATGAATAGGCCTATATTAACGGTATTAATTCCTACTAGAAACAGAGTAAAGCAATTATCTGAAACCCTAGAAAGTTTCAGTAATATCCTTAAAAATTCAAAACATGCATCGGATATTGAAATAGCGGTAGTGGATAATTTTTCCAAAGATGATGTTAAAGAGGTAGTGGATCTCGCCTTGGAAAAATGTAAAAATTCGGTTAATATTAAATATTATAAACATAAAAAGTCAAGATCCTCCGCAGAGGAGTCAATGTCACATGCCGTAAGATTCTGCGCGGGGGAATATATATGGTGCTTTGGAGATGATGATATTCCAAAAGATAATTGCTTTGACACAATTATACCAGTAATCAAGAAGAATTTATTTCGCTTTATTCTGTTAAACATGGATTTAAGGATAGAGGGTGAAGAGATTATTGATTATATAAAGTCAACATCTAGGGTTGTAAAGTTCAAGAAGGGAAGGGATCTCTTTTATGACTTCGGCCTAGTTAGTGCTACCACTACACTATCATGCTTATTATTTAAAAAAGAGGATTTTGATATTGATGTTTTTAAAAAATACTCCAAAGTTAGTAAGATATACAGTCACAGCTTTTCTTTTTGTGAAATGTTTATTGATAAACCCTGCGCATTTATTGGCGAAAAAGTTCTTACTTACAATGCAAATTCTGCAGAAGATGAGTTAAAAAGAATTAGCGAATTAAGCGATAGCTGCGCGTATTATTCCTTCACTGCTGGCTTGTATAGCCTTATATATAAACTCTCTAGTAGTGTAAAAATTAGCGTAGATGAAATACTTTCATTCAACGAAATTGAGTTTCAAAAAGATAATAACGCCATTGCTCACATGGATCTGAAATATTTCATTTATTACATTATAATAGATCAAATAGAGGATTTAATTCACAATTACTCATCTTACAAAGATAGTGCAATCATTGATTTTTGTAATTTTCTTGATTTAGTTTTAGAAAATGACAATATTATCCCATTTCATTTAAAGGATTATATATATCTTGCAAGTTCGGTATTTATTAATGTCAAAGTCAAAGAAAAGTTTCAAATAGAGGGCTTGAAGCACGGAATTAAGTTATGGAGAACTAACTTATCTACAAAAAGTGAATATCATAAAAAATATAAAGTACACCAGTATGATAAAGAGCCTTGTGTAATTTTTCATGATAGTGGGCCAAATATCAGAATGCTCTCAGGTGAAGGGTGTGATTATATTTTCAATAAAAACAAGAAATCTTCAAATTTAGAGCAAAAAGGTAAACTTTTAACGATATTAATACCATCTTATAATAGACAAAAATCACTAGAGTCAAAATTAAAATTTTTATCACATTGGGGATCTTTTTTCAAAGATCAGATAGAGATAGTTGTTGTTTTGAATAAGTGCACGGATAACTCTCTTAATATAGTTAAAGATTTTAATGAAAAATTTGAATTCATTAGGTATCACTATCGAGATATTTTTCTTAATACTGCTGAAGAAAATATATGTAAATCTATCCAGTTTTGCAAAGGGGATTATATATGGACCTTAGGCGATGATGACTTAGTTTCCCCCCATGTATTCGTACTACTTAATTATCTTGTTGCAAAATATAAAAGCATTCCTGCATTTTTATTTAACCACTCCATTACTGATATTGATAGTCAAGAGGTTTGCAAAAACTCATATTTATTTGATAAGGTTCAGAATGTCCCCGTAGAAGCAAGTTTATCAAGCTTTCCCTATAAAGATTTGGTGCAAAATCATGGCTTAACCACTGCAATGGCATTTATTTCTAGGTATGTTATTAACAAAAAGTATTTAATCAAGCCTGGATTTCTTGAGCTCATTAAGATTTCTCCTATATATAGCCATGTATTCTTTTTTCTAAAAATATTTCACAAGAAGAGGGTTGTGTGGGTAGATTACCCTTTGGTGGCAAGGTTTGATTCGAAGATTGAGAAAAGAGTCGATGATTTGTCTACTGAACTAGATGTAAACCCTTATCATATGTGGAGCGGGGGCGTCTTGAAATTGCTGGTACATCTTCAAAGAGAGATTCCAATAGAGAGTGATTTTTTATTTAAAATTAAAGAAGAGGTTCCAAGTAACCATTTCATGATGTATAAGGAAAATATACAATCTTTGATTAGGCAGTATAATCTGTATTTAAAAAATATAAAAAACAAGTCTCTGGCAAAATATTTATTGTCAGATTTGATGCTACTTAGGTATTTTTCATCTTGTCACCATGGATCAATTAAAAATAAAAGTGAATATATTTGCGATAGAATATTAGATATCTACAACTTTATAAACATAAAACTTGAAAGTGGAGGAATGACCAATTCTGATATTTACCAAGCTCAAACAGCTCTAAACTCAGTATCAGATCTAAATCTTAGTGATGAAGAGTTTATATGCACTGACCAGTCTGCACCGACGCCTCCTCCACCACCTCCACCTCCACCACCTCCAGAACTAAATATCGATGAAAGTAAAATACCTGTAAGTCAAATATTTATTGACAAAAACAGTAAGTCCTTATCCCAAAGAGTAATATTAAAAATGGAAAGTGCAATATTAAGTATTGTTTGTAAAGTTTTACCTATTAAAAGAAGTGAACATAAATCCATTCGATCCATGAATAGATATATCGGAAGGACCTTATCAGTATTTCTTGTGAGTGGCTACAACAGAAAATCCCTTAGAAAATATTTTTCTAACATTCATCATGAAAAATAAAATTCTGGGAAAAAAATTTATCGTAACAGGATCTTCTGGCTGGATTGGAAGGTGCCTGATCGAAAGGTTGTATTCAAATTTTGGCCATAAATTAAACGATAACATCATTGCCTTAAGTCACTCTTCAAAATCAATCACCCTTTCTGATGGATATAGAGTGGAATTATGCGGCTATGATCACAACTTTAAGTCGCGTGATGACTATATTTTGTGTCACTTTGCTTTTTTAACCATGGATAAACTAAAAAACATGGAAAAAGAGCAATATTATGCTCAAAATGAAGAAATTCGCACAAAAATCTTCAAAATCATCCAAAAAACCAAGCCAAAATCCATAATTTACAGCTCCTCTGGCGCAGTTTACAAAAAGGATAATCTTTATGGCCAAATGAAGCTTGATGATGAAAAATATTTTCAAAAAATAGCAAAAGAGGTTGGTTGTAATATAATAATTCCAAGAATATTCAATATTGGTGGCCCTTACATAAACAAACACAATTTGTATGCAATCAGTGACTTTATAAATCAACTCACGACAACTGAAAAAGTAGTTATTAACGCCACTCATCCAGTTATCAGATCCTATGTTCATATTTATGATATATTGGAGCTATGCTTCGCCTGGATTTTCGATGAAAATAATGCTAAAAAGTCTATAATTTTTGATACCCAAGGCGAAAAGGATGTTGATCTTGTAGAGCTTGCGGGTATGATAATTGAAGTTTTGGGTATCAAAGGGGGCATTGTTACAAATCCAAATTACCCTCAGCGTGATAAAACCGACAAATATGTGGGAAATGGCAAAATATTTCACGAGTTACTTAATAACTATTCTATTGACTTAAGAGGTTATGGAAATATAATTAAAGACACTTATGAATTTTTAGAAAAATAATGAATTCCATAATTCCAGATAAAAAAGATATAAATCCATATTATATATTTACCCCTAAATATACTAGACAATCTGCTGGGGTAAAGGTTATGCATTTTTTATGTCACCATCTTAATACGCTGGGATATCCTGCTTTTATTGTTAATTTTTATAGAAATTCTAAGCATCTTTCCAAGGATGATATTTTTGCCTACACTAATCCGGATCACATAGCTCCAATTTTAAGTGAGGATGCATTTCTTTCTCATAAATATCTTCAGAAAAACCCAATCACGATATACACTGATACTGTTACAGGTAACCCACTAAGGTCGTCATGTATAGCAAGATACCTGCTTCACTATCCAGGGCACCTAGGAGGCGAGCAAGAAGGAAATTTTAACGACAACGAGCTGATTTTTTGTTACTCACAGAAAATTAAGGAGTCATTAAGTGAGTCCGACTCTGATGTTTTGTTTATGCCAGTTTGCAATACAAATATATTTAACATGGAAGGTGTTAGCGAAAGCAAGCAAGGCAGCTGCTTTTATGCTAGTAAATATAAAAATGTCCACAATGGGAAGTTATCTGCAATCACCAAAAATTCCGTTGAAATTACCAGGGGATTGCCTGACTCTCAAACCCCAGATCAAATTGCTGAATTATTTAAAAAATCAGAGGTATTTTACTCTTATGAAGATACCGCCCTCATTACTGAAGCTTTACTGTGTGGCTGCCCAGTAGTTCTGGTTAGAAATAAATTTTTAAAAAATGATCCTTTAGCAGTATATGAGCTTGGTAGGGATGGAATTGGTTTTAGTGATGATGAGGATTTAAATATAGATCTCTTAAGATCCTCAGTCTCATTAGCCCAAAAGCGCTATTTCTTGTCGGTTGAGAACTACTGGGATCAGCTACAATTATTTATCAAAAAAACCCAGGAGCATTCAAGGATTAATCCAAGATCAGCAAATCTAAGAAATTATAAAAAGCCATCTATCAAAAGAAGATTCCAAAAAGCCCTTCGGGTTATTTTTCAGTAAAAGATTAAGGCCGCAATTTCCCTATCAAGTCAACATTCTCCCAGCTAAACAGCCCCTTTTCAGGATTGTATTTCCTGCCAAAATGTCCATAACTCGCCGTCGGCAGATAAATTGGTCGCGCCAAATCAAGCTTCTGCCTGATCCCTTTTGGAGTCAGATCAACATTTTGCTCGATAAGCCTCACAATCTCAGCATCAGGAACCTTCGAAGTGCCAAAGCTATCCACATAAATCGAAATCGGCTCAGCAATTCCAATCGCGTAGGAAAGTTGAATCAAGCACTTGTCCGCCAACCCAGCAGCAACCACATTCTTCGCCAAATATCTCGCAATATAAGCCGCAGAGCGATCAACCTTAGTCGGATCCTTCCCGGAAAAAGCCCCACCACCATGCGGAGCAGCCCCACCATAAGTATCAACAATAATCTTCCTGCCAGTCAGACCAACATCGCCTTCCGGCCCGCCAATCACAAACTTCCCAGTCGGGTTAAACAAAAACTTCGTCCCATCCAAAAGCTCACCTGGAATAGTTCTGGCAATTATCGGCTTCACCATCGATTCAATCTCTTCAATTTCCATATTCTCATCATGCTGGATCGAAACCAGCACGGTGTCAACGCCTGTAATCGCACCATCCTCGTATTTTAGCGTAACTTGACTCTTTGCGTCCGGCCCAAATCCCGAAATTTCACCACTCTTTTGAGCATCATAAATATTTTGCAAAATCCTATGTGCATAGCTAATCGCTGCTGGCATTAACTCTGGCGTCTCATTACATGCATAACCAAACATAATACCTTGATCCCCAGCCCCTTCAGACTTCCTAGAGCCAATATCAACACCGCGCGCAATATCTGCCGATTGCTCATTTAACAAAAATTCAATCCCAATATTTTTATAGCTAAATCTTCCATTGATATAGCCAATATCCCTAATTAAGCCGCGAATTTCCTTCTCCAAATCCTCATGACTAGGTGTAAAATTAGCCCGAACCTCACCAGCAACCACGATCTTGAAAGGCGTCGCCAACACCTCAGCAGCAACCCTCGCAGATTTATCTCTCGCTAAAAAGTAATCCAAAATCAAATCAGAAATCTGATCAGCAACCTTGTCCGGATGCCCTCTGGAAAC
>JAYPPA010000001.1:19995-31980 GCA_038131245.1 Rickettsia sp.
CATTGGGGCTGATAATGCAAGAAAGTGAGCCACTTCCGCAGAGTAAGAATAAAACCCAAGATACAACTCTAAAAGCGATTTAATCACAATTGACATAAACCAAACTATCCAAAAAGCTATGAAATTTGTTACGGCAAAGTCTCTAATTTGTTTGTCGATATGTCGATTTGACTCTGGAAATACATAAATTCTGTTCAAGATAAAAGCCGCTGCCATACCAAAAACATAAGCAGCAACCACAGCCGTAGAAAAATCCGTCCAAATGTTAATAATAATTCTTGCAACCCAATTCACTAAAGCAGCCGATCCTCCGACCAATAAGAATTTCAAAAATTGCTTTGTTAAAAAATGTTTGATCATTTTATTTATTTTATTGCTGCTTTGGCCATTTTTTTGCCAAAATCAATACTCTCAGAAATTCCTCTATCTTCTGGGTAATAATAGCAAGTATCAGCCGCCCAAAGCCCCTCAATCGGCAGATCAAAATCTGGCAGATTTTCCAGAAAATTTGGCTGGCAAATTGGCTGTGAATAGCGATACCTACTGGCTTTTACGGCTAAGAAATCATTATCTACAAGCTCTGGATTGATGGTTTTTAGATATTTTTTAACTTTTTCAATGAAAATTTCATCGGATTCCTGGAATTTTGGATTTTCAAACGGCATATAAAATGGTACATACACAATTTTTTCATTCAGCGGCCTTAAATTGCTATATTCAACCAATCCAGGAATATCCATGTTCTCGTCATTGACATTTAACCAGAAATTTTCAGTCACCGCTTTTTTCAACTTAACAATTACACACACAACAGCAATATTGTCAATTGCTTTGAATTTTTCAATAATATCAGCAGGCAAGTCAGGAATAATTTGCGGTATGTAGGGAATTGGAATAGTACTAATTACTTTGTTAAACTCGTGAAAATTACCACCAACTTCTATTCCCTTAACGGCTTTATTTTCAATAACGACTTTTGAAACTGGCTCTTTTAAGCGGATTTCTCCACCATTATCCTCGATATAAATTTTCATTTCATCAAGAAGAGTTTGCGATCCACCTTCTAAATAACCCAATTTTTCCTTGAAAATGTTATATCTAGAGCGACCAATTCGCCTAATTCTGCTCCAAATCCAGGCTGCGGATAAATTATTTGAAAATTCATAAAATTTATATTCAAAAAGCTTCTCCCACAAAACTTTATAAGCCTCATCGCCAACCCATTTTTTAATCCAAGAAACAGCATCAACCTTATCTAAATCATCCCATTTATTTCTTTTTGTTGATAGAAATGCATGTAAACCATAGCGAAATTTTGCAACCAAACTCAGCCCTGGAAAAAGCAACAAAGCAAATGGATTTCCCCATTTTGAGACCTTTCCCTGGTAAAAATAACCCATTTTAGTTTCTACCCAGTGCATTTTGCTATAAATTCCAAGCTCCTTCAAAACCTTTAAAAATCCACTATCGCTAATACAGTGAAAATGGTAATATCTCTCGATATTCAGGCCGTCAAAATCAAAACTCGCGGTCATCCCGCCAACTCGATCATCAGCCTCAAATATTACTGGATTATAGCCTCTTTTTACCAAATTATAAGCCACAGAAAGCCCCATCGGTCCGGCTCCTAACACTGCTATTTTCTTATTTTCTTCTTCAGCCATTATCGTCTAGAAATCCAAAATTACATTACTATATTTCTCATTTTTAAAAGTTTCGGATACTGACTTTTTAAATGGCGTAGCTTCAACTGCAAAAATTTCCGGCCAATCAATCACTTCAAATTCATCGTTAGTCACTAAAGCCTTTAATTGTGAAGCGGTAAATGGCGGATTTTTGTCAAAAATCCCCCAAATTTTTAACAATAAATAAAATAACGGATATGGAATTTTCAATATCCAGGTTTTTGCTCCAATTGTGCTTTTAATATCTTTTATAATGTCAATATAGTCAATTTTTTCGCGCCCAGTAATATCATACACTTTTTCGCTTGGTCTTTTTTCAAGGCAGCTTATTATGATATTGCAAAAATCCCCAACATATAGCGGCTGGCGCATATATTTACCATGTCCTGGAATTGGAAAGATCGGCATTTTTTTCATAAACCTTGAAAGCCACCCCAAATGTTTACGGTCAAACCAGCCAAACATCAGAGTAGGGCGCAAAGATACCGACTCAACCCCGCAGCTTAAAACCATGTTTTCTTGCTCTCTTTTGCTTTCAGTATAAAAATCCTTAGCCATAGAATTCAAAACCGAAGAGCTAATATGAATAATATATGGCACTTTATATTCTTTTACAGCCTCAATAACATTTCTAGTGCTATCAATATTGTTTCTAATGAATGGCTCTTCATCCCTAGCGCCAATTTGAGCCTGAAGCATAATCAGCGTACTACAGTCCTTAAAATTTTCCTGCCAACCGCCTTTTTCGGCCAAATCACAATATTTTGCCTCAATATCAGGATGAAGATCTTGCACAACCTTTAAATTCTTCTTATGCTTATCTAAAACCACGAGATTCTTATAGCCCTGTGACTTTAGCCTTATAATTAGGTTTTGCCCAACAAGTCCAGCCCCACCAGTTAATATAATTTTCCGCTCTTTATTGCTCACTATTTAAATCTACATTTATTATTAATGTCATAAAGATAAATATTTTTTACACCAATATTATACCCTTTAAATTTCGTTTTGTCACTATTTAAAATCACATATCCAGTAATTTTTTCATTGTCAGCTACATAAAATGATTTATTTTTAGTATCTTTAGCATCAATTTCACCAAAAATCTGATAAAACCTATTATTTTTATCAATTTTCTTGAAATTAATCGTCGATATTAGCTGTTTTTTGCAAAATTTACCATCAATTTTTTTACCGATTTTTTTATTAACATCCCTGATTAGCAAATCTCCAAAAATCGATATATTATTTTCCAAAGCCACATTTGCTTGACTAATTACCGCCTCAGGGTTATGATGTAAAGCTCCACCATTCTTATTTTTTGATATTCGATGCCTATCATTTACCCCAAGCTCAAGAGATATCGCAGAAACGTTTCTTTCAAAAGTCGATTCCGGACTTTTTTGATTATTTAATTTATCAGCTTGGTAAATAACAAGAGTTAAGGGTAATATAAATGCAAAATATTTATTCTTATTCGATCTTGATAAAAAGTCTATTACGGATTCTCTGTAGATTATTAAAAAACTAACCCAAGCCATAATCATCGGCGTTGAGTATCTTCCAGAATAAGCCTGAGAGGTCCCAAAAGCTCCGCATCTACCTATTGCTGAAACAAATCCTGTCAAGGCGACGTAACAAATAAAACCAATTAATACGATATTTATCCAAGATTCTTCTTCTTTTTTAACTATTTTTACAAGATTTAATGCTAATAATATCAAAAACAACACTCCAAAGATTCTACAGCCAACCTTGCCAAGTAAAAATTTAAAAATTAATCCATAGTAAGATATCATGTACAAAAATAATTCCAAAGGTTTATTTAGAGAGTCAAAAGAACTGTGATCTGTGGGTGTTTGATAATCAATGAAATATACAAAAAGCACCAAAAGTGACAAAATTACCAATATCAACACTCTTTTCCAGCTAATTCTTAAAAGTAGCCCCAGAAACGCCAAAGCAGGAAGTGTCAAAGCACCATTCGCCATTGTTCCTGCTGATAAAATACCAAAAAAACATGAAAAACCAAAAAGCTTAACAGATTTATCAGCCTCAACGCTTGACCTTCCAAGTAAGTAAAGAGAAAATAGCGGCATCAAATATGCCAAGAAAAATTGCGATTGAAACTCCCAGTCAAAATTCTCGTCCTGCATTTTTGAAAAAATCGCAATAAAAATGACAAATAAAATATAATTTTTTGCATAATTCTCCATGGTATCACTGGTGGCCAAAAAAGATTTCCTTGCAATTGAATAAAATAGCAAAAAAGATAATCCAGCTAAAATATAATTTAATATTATTAAAGGCAAATTATCAGCATCAAAAAAAACATAGTTTAACCAAAATATCACCTTGGTCAGCGCTATTCTATGCTCATTATGCTGTGAAAACCAATTAGCAACATTTTTATAATTCTCATTATTAAGAAAGCCAATCATACTATCCCAGCTATCACCCAGAGGCACTGGAGAATAGCGATTCATCCCATCGATAATCCCAATTGTTATTTGCAAAAAAGCCAAAGCAAATAAACCATAAGTAAGATTTCTCTGTGTTTTCAACCCACTTGAATCAATCATTTGTTAAAAATTCAGTTTTTTGAAGATTTTCTCAGGAATAAACTTAATTACTGTCATAATTAAAAACCAAAATCCTGGAGTATAAATTTCGCTAGAACCCTTGTTTATTGCTTTATGAATGTCGCTTGCCACTTTTTTGGGGCTAGCAACCAAAATCCCCGGCAATTTTAAATCTTTAGTCATGTTAGTGTCAACAAATCCAGGTTTGATGGTCAAAACATTTACTCCAAATCCAGAAAGTCTAGCTCTGAGCCCTGAGCAAAATGTCGTAACCGCAGCTTTCGCAGCCCCATAAGTATAATTAGATTTGCGCCCTCTATCTCCAGCAACAGAAGAAGTAACCGCAATCGTGCCGCTTTTCTGCTCTTCAAAATGATTGCCAAGTATTGTCAAAAGCGAAATTACGCTCAAACCATTATTTGCAAATTCCTGCAAAGTCAAATTCACATCCTTCTGGCACGCCTCTTGATCGGGCAATGTTCCATGTGCAATCAAAGCCACATCAATCTTGCCCTGAAAAAAACCATAAGACTTGGTAGCTATATCTTGATGCAAGTCAAAATTAGTCAAATCAGCAACATAACTTCCCACCGACTCAGCCCCTCTGGCCTTTAAATCCTGAGAAATTTGCTGTAACTTGTCATCGTTTCTCGCCACTAAAAATAATCTAGCCCCATTTTCCGCCCATTTTACCGCACAGCTATGCGCAATAGTCGAAGTCGCTCCAATAATTAATATATTTTTCGTCATTTTCAGTTACTTATCGTTAATTACCCTGTTCCAAAATCGCGAATTTAAAGATTTATCCCTCAATTCTTCCAATTTTTGCCATTTTGGGTAAAGTTTTCGAAAATTTTCACCCGACATATGTGCATCTTTGGCAGGATAAATTCTTCCGCCAAATTTCACAACTATTTTATCAAGATCGTCAAAAA
The DNA here is from genome assembly GCA_038131245.1 of Rickettsia sp. GTDB lineage: Bacteria > Pseudomonadota > Alphaproteobacteria > Rickettsiales > UBA1997 > CAMCFD01. The sequence continues at coordinate 25,198 of JAYPPA010000001.1, forward strand.
GCCCTGCCAAATATTTTCCTTGCGCAAAATCAAGCGCCAAAGAGGTTCCAGCCACCGGAAAAGAAAGTAAGCCCGGCGATTCAAAATCACCAAAATTCTTCAAAACCGCTAAAAACGACCCAGATTTTGCCTTAGAGATCATCTTCAATATTTCCCTGATCCCAGCCTCAGCCCCATCCCCATCCTTAGGAATAACGCATTGATATTGCTGAAAGCCTTTTTTGCCATAAATCCTGTTCCATTTTTCAACATGATCAAGTGGGTAAAAAAACTCATCATAAGTTGATTTTACTTCCCTTTTTCTTAAGTGCAAGTTGTAATAAAAACTATTAAATAATTTTAAGCTAAATTTATTGATAAGAGAAAATGGCGGCAAAAATGGCATGCAAGTCTTTTTCTTGTTCGCTATTTTCAAAACCCCTTTTTCGCTATGATTTCCAGCAAAGTAAATACCTCTACCAAGACTATCCCCCTTTGATAAACAATCCACCCAAGAAACCGTGTAATCATATTTTGTATCATTTTCCTTGGAAATTTCAAAAAATTCATCCAAAGATTTGAAAGGCATGACTTTAGTTTCGATAATACTAGAAGTTATTTTTATCAGCTTTAATTCAGCAAAAGAAATTATCCCAGTCAGGCCAAGCCCCCCAATTGTCGCGTTAAAAAGCTCTTGATTTTCGTCTTTTGAGCAGATTATTTCTTTTTCTTGATCAGATCTTATCAGGCCAAATTTAGTCACATTACAGCCAAAAGTACCTTTTTCGTGATGATTTTTTCCATGCACATCATTAGCTATCGCGCCGCCAACAGTAACATATTTTGTACCCGGAGTAACAGCCACAAACCACCCTTTGGGTATTGTGACTTTCAAAATTTCCTCGATTGTCACCCCTGACTCAACTTTAATTATACCATTTTTTTCATCAAAGTCAATAAATTTTGCAAGATTTTTTAACTGAATGACATTATCTGACTCAGCCAAGCAAACATCGCCATAACTCCTGCCGTTGCCAAAGGGTAGGGTGGATTTATGCTCGCTACAAACTTCCGTGATTTTTCCTAGAATTTCATCCTGCCAATATATCTGGTGAGGATTTTGTGGGTAGTAAGGGTATTTACCCCAAGATTCTAATTTACTCATGATGCATACCAGAAAATTACAGCTAGCATTGAAACTACGACCCAGCTTATTTTGTCTTTTATAGCAAAAAATACCGGGTCTTCATGGATTTGCCCTCGATGAGCAAGCATCCAAATTCGACTAATCCAAAATAAAAACACTGGACAGGCAAACCAAATTATTCTTGGTCTGTCATAAAGTCCGATTGTACTTGGGTCTTGTATATAAAGGGCCAAAATCATCACCGATAAATACCCAGCAGCAGCCCCAAGCGAAGAAATCATCTCAAGGTCGCTTGCATAATAACCCCTTCCGCTGATGGTTTTTTTGTTACCCGATTTGCGGTGATCGTAAATCTCGCAGTGCCTCTTTACTAATGCCAAACTCAAGAAAATGAACATCGAAAATGACAATATCCAAAATGTTAGAGTGACTGATATCGCAAAAGCCCCAGCAATAATTCTCAAAGTGTATAGGCCAGCTAAAATTATGACATCAAAAATCTCCAACTTTTTCAATGCCAAAGAGTAAGATAGGGTCAATATATAGTAAGATATAATCGAGATGAAGAACCATAGCGGCATAAGTTGGTAAGAGCCAAAAAGTGCCACGACCAATAGTAAAACACAAGAGACAAGGGCGCTAAAGACTGAGATGTTCCCGGAGGCAAGAGGGCGTCTCTTTTTGTTTTTATGCATCCGATCGCTTTCTAAGTCAACTAAGTCGTTTAAGATGTAAACGCTTGAGGCGCAGAGGCTGAAGAATATGAATCCCAGCACAGAGTAGTGTATTAGGTTGTTGTCGTAAATGTTGTGACTTGCAAGAAGCGGCACAAAAACCAGTAAATTTTTCGACCATTGATGAATTCGAATTTGTTTCAGCCATATTCTCAAATAGCTCTTTTTGATGTCACTTTTGACTATTTTTACCTTTAATTCTGGTGATTTTGAGCATTTTTTGTAGATTTTCTTAACTTTACTTATCAAGCGGCTGCTTTTGCTAACAATATAAGAACAGTCACTTTTCGACCAGACGGCCAAATCATCTTTGGAATTACCAATATAGTCGAAATTTCCTTCGCCAAATTTCTCAACCAACTTATCCGCTTTATTCTTGCTTTTAAGATTCACCAACTCGCTACTTGCTAAAATATCGTCAAAAAGACCCAAAAATTCATTTATTTTTTGAGCATATTTTATATTACTTGCGGTAGCTAGGATTATTTTCGCTCCGCTTGCCTTTTTTTCTTCGATAATTTTTAAAACTTCCTGGTTATAAGGTAGGTAATCTGCGTCAATATCGACTTTTTGGGCCAATTGGTGCTTTAAATTAGCCTTACCTTTAAGTAAATAAAGTAGAATTCTAAAGATATTTAAGGGATTCTGGAAGATGAAGAATAGTGCAGAGTCAACCAGTAAGTCATTTTTGATCAAGCTTCCATCTAGGTCAACCACTAAATAATTTGCTTTTTTCATGCACTTCCCCTATAATATATTATAATCTATTAAATTATAGTAAAAACCTCTCAATAAGTCAATTATTTTTGTAATAATCAAAAATAGGTTTTTCCTATATTCATCTAAATTTAGCCTCAATAGTAAAATAAAAGCATTAAAAAATCTAAAAAACGCCACTTACCTATCTTTATTTACTTTGTAAACCGATATTTTTAAATTATCAGCTTCAATTTCTTGATCAATGACCATATTTTCTTTTTTTATATAAGTAAGAATTTCTCTCAATCTATCATTTATTTTTCCATTCACTAGAAAATCTTTATTTACCATTATATAATCAGGCTTAAACTTTTTTAGGCAATGTTCGTTAAATAAATATGAGCAACCATTTTTCTTCATGCTGGATGGAAATCCCACAAATTGATCAAAAATAACCTTGTCATTTCTATCTATATTTTTTAAGATAAAATCATGGGTTTTATAAGCAATAGAGCTTTTATGAGAATATAATCTGCTAAAATTGTCACTTACAAGAATATCTATAGATCTAATAAGTGATATAATGCAAAAAAGCAGCAACAGGCATAATGGCACAATTTTCCTAAGCTTTAATCTTGAATCGCTAAAATAGCTTATTAAAGAAAGCATATATATTATCAAAAATGGATAAATTGGCGCCAAATAAAGAGAAATTACATATAATCTATTGCCTAAAAATATCACAAAAAGAATTACATATATAAAAGTCAGCATGTAAAGGAAGAGAATTTGCTCTTTTTTGCTATTTCTATTTATAGTAAATATAGTTACAACATAGGCAAATGGCATCAAAATAAAGTAAAATAGCGCTAGCGTAGTAGATCCAAGTAAATAAATCCAAAGCTTTACCAGATTGTTGGTGCTTAAAACGCCAGCAAGACTATGACCTTCATTGTGAATTTTAAATAGCTGGATCTGATAATTTATTCCATTTTCAAAGTCAAATATTAAGAAGGGATTAATTATCAGTAAGGTAACAAATGCAACTAAAAAAGAATGAATGGTCAGGTTAAGAAACTTTCTCGATGCAAGAAAGTCAATAAATCTACACCTCTCATTAAAAAAAATAGTTGCAATAAAAACCGGCAATATAAAAACCGAAGTAAAAAAGAATATCTGCTTGCTAAGGGTCGACAATGCCAAAAAAATTAATCCATAAATGTAATATTTATATTGATCGGGCTTCTCTATTAAGTTTAAGAGCATTAAAATTGCCAAGAACATGAATAGTAACCCGGTTGTTTCTGGATGAATAAAATAGAAAATAAATCCCAAATCTCCAGCTATGTAAAACATTGATCCGATTAATATATAGAATTTATTTTTAAATATCTTCAGTAAAACCTCATGAAATGCCAGCATCGACAAAAAACCAATAACAAAAAACACCAATTTTACAAAATATAATAAAGTCCTATCGGAGTTGGTAAAGTTAAAAAAATCAAGAAACAGCTTCACAGGAAATAACAATACAAAATTTATGAAATAGTAAGTCCAGCCATACGTTCTTGAATGATAATGATCGTGAAAATTGTAATTTTCCAGTAATCCAATTGTTGTTTTAGTTATACTTCCTGGATCCGCCTCAAAGGCTAGCATTATACCTATATCTTCATTTAATATAAAAATATGCGGCAAATACAAGATCGCAAACAAAATCGTTAAAAAAATCTTTAAATTATCAAATTTGTAATTTGACACAAAGTAAGAAAGGTCCTCCAGTGGAATTTTTAGTTTCGAGACTTTTTCCTCCAGGCGTTTCATCATCTATATAAATGTAAATTATTATAATTTTATCAGTTCAATCCTAGCTGATTTTCTCAAAAAATCAAATAAATTATGTTATTAATACTAAAAAATCCCATAAAAACCCCTATTTTACAGCGCAAAACCCTCGAAAAAATAGCCAAAAATCATCAAAATATGCCAAAAAAGCTCATTTTTTGCTAAAAACCACCAATTTTACAAGATTCTCCTTGCTTTTCAAGATTATATATGCTATAATACTAGTTGAGTACTATATATAGTACAAAAGGCTCATCAGTTATCATTGCTGCGATGATCATTTTGATCGCGCATTGCTCATCCATTTAGCACTGCTAATTTTTAAGCAAATTAATGCCAAGATGCATCTTAAGAGGTGAATTTGCTTGGCGCAGCTCAATTTATTGACCTACATTAGGTCTTGATCTATTTTATTTTTCCAAGCTTCAAGTTAGTTGTGGCAAAAGCTTGGTGAGTACCTTATATATAAGGAAATTGAGCCAATAAAAATATATTATGACACATTTTAAAGATTTAAAGTTGAGCGCCAAAATTGTGGCGACTCTAGAAAAAAAAGGCTATACAAATCCAACCCCGATTCAAGAAAAGTCAATCCCACATGTCCTTGAGGGCAAGGATTTACTTGGAATCGCACAAACAGGAACAGGAAAGACTGCGTCTTTTTCGCTACCGATTCTTGATATTTTGTCTCAAGGGCAATCTTCAAAACAAGGTACAGTGGTACGCAGTTTGATTTTAACCCCAACTAGAGAGCTTGCCTCGCAGATTGTTGACAATATTACAGCTTACGGACAGGGTCTTGGCTTAAGCTGCGCTCCAGTTTTTGGTGGAGTAAGCATCAACAACCAGATTCGTGATATGAAGAAAGGCTTTGATATCATCGTAGCAACTCCAGGTAGGCTTATCGACCTCATGGATCGCCGCGCAATCAACCTTGGCCAAGTCGAAATTCTCGTTCTTGATGAGGCTGATCGCATGCTTGACATGGGTTTTGTTCGCGATGTGAAGAAGATAATCTCAAGAGTCCCTCAAAAAAGACAAACTTTATTCTTCTCAGCAACCATGCCAAAAACGGTTGCTGTTTTAGCAGAATCAATTTTGAATAACCCCGTAAAAGTCGAAGTAACCCCACAAGCCACCACTGTTGAAAAAATCGACCAAAGAGTGAATTTTGTTTCTAAGGACCAAAAGCGCAGCGTTTTAAAATCAATATTACAAAGCGATGAAGCCACTAGTGTGCTAGTTTTCTCCAAAACTAAGCATGGTGCCAATCGAATTAGCCAATTTTTAGAAGGCGAGGGTATTAGAGCTGCTGCAATTCATGGTAATAAAACTCAAGCTGCTCGTGAAAAGGCGCTTAAGGATTTTAAAGACGGTAAAGTTAAAGTCTTAATCGCTACTGATATTGCTGCGCGCGGAATCGACATCCCAGCAATCTCGCATGTAATTAATTACGATATTCCGCATGATCCGGAAAATTATGTCCACAGAATTGGTCGTACCGCTAGAGCCGGTAGAAACGGAATCGCGATCTCGCTTTGCGATTACACTGAAAAAATGCTTCTAAAGGCAATTGAAAAAACTATAAAATACAAGATCCCAGTCCAAGAAACTGATGATTTTCATGATGAAGGAGTAAAATTCGCAGAAAAATATCCAGAGCCAAGAAGGCTTAGCAGAGGCAGACCACAAGGCGCTGCTGCCCAGGCTCCTTCTGCGGGATCTAAAACTAGACCGCGCAGAATCTCATCCGGTAGTGGCTCAAAAGGCAGCTCTAGAGATGGTGGTGCTTTCAAAAGTGAGTCAAGAAGTGGCGGATCTAGAAATAACAACCCTAGAAACGACAACAGAAGCGACTTTAGAAACGACAACAGAAGCGACTTTAGAAGCGACAACAGAAGTGGCTCCAGCTCTAGAAACTCATCTGAATCAAGATCAAGGCGCCACACATCAGAGCGCTCTGAATCTGAAAAATCGACGCGTTTTGGCGAAAATCGCCGCCGCAAAGATGGTTTTGGTGAAAAAAGAGGCACTGCTAAGCCTTCAAAATCATATCGTGGTCCTAAAAAACCAGGTGGAAAAAAACCAGGCGGAGCAAAAAAATCTTTTATATCAAAATTCTTTACAAAAAGAAAGTAGTTTGTTAAAATATGACCTCATTGTCATAAAATAATTTTTTTAAATGATTAAAATCAAAGATCTCTCAATTTCGTTTGCTGGTCATCAAGTTTTCGAAGATGTTAATGTAACTTTTAATCGCGGCGAAAAGGTTGGCTGTATTGGTCGAAACGGTAGTGGAAAAAGTACATTTTTAAAGCTTATCTTAAGTCAGCTAGAGCCTGACAGTGGATCTGTTGAAATTCCTAAAGGCTATAAAAT
>JAYPPA010000001.1:32080-50380 GCA_038131245.1 Rickettsia sp.
TAAGTCAGCTAGAGCCTGACAGTGGATCTGTTGAAATTCCTAAAGGCTATAAAATTGGTCACTTAGCGCAGCACATTAAATTCACCAAAGATACGGTGATTGACGAAGTTTGTAGTATCTTGCCGATTGATCGTGAATATGAAGGTTGGAAAGGTGAGATTATTCTTGAGGGGCTTGGCTTTTCAAGCGAAGAAATCATGAAACATCCATCCGAGTTTTCTGGTGGTTATCAAGTTAAGATCAATCTGGCGAAACTTCTTTTAGATGAGCCAAATATGTTGCTTTTAGACGAGCCAACCAACTATTTGGATATTCACTCAGTACGCTGGCTCAAGAAATTCTTGCAGGACTGGCAAAGTGAGCTGATTTTAATCACCCACGATCGTGATTTTATGGACAGCGTCATCAACAGCACCTTGATTATTCACCGTGGTAACTTCCGCAAAACGCCGGGAAATACTAAGAATGTGCGCGAGAAAATTGCTGCAGAAGAAGAAATCTACGAAAAAACGCGAATTAACGAAGACAAAAAGCGTGAAAAGACTCAAGAATGGATTAATCGCTTCGGAGCCAAGGCTAGTATGGCCAGCCGTGCCCAGTCAAAAGTCAAAATGCTTGAAAAACAAGAAGTTAAAGAAAAATTGATGGATGTTGCAACTCTTGATTTCGAGTTTAATTATCTAGAGTATAATACCAAAGAAAACATGGTCGAAGTCAACAAGCTAGAGTTCGGTTACGAAGGCGGCGAGACTCTTATCAAAAATTTGTCATTTAAAGTTGGTTTGCATGATAAAATTTGCATTATTGGACGAAATGGTAAAGGTAAATCGACATTGTTAAAGCTTATTACTGGTGATCTAAAGCCAAAATCAGGTAATACTTCGGTTTATCCAAAAACCCAAATTGGCTATTTTGGTCAGATGAACATTGATCGCCTTGATCCAACGCTTAGCATTTACGAGGAAATGCAAAAATATGTTCCAGACATTGGTCAAACCCAAGTCAGAAGAGTCTGTGGCAACATGATGTTTTCAGGAACTTTGTCTAACAAACTAATCAAGGTTCTTTCGGGTGGAGAAAAGAGCAGGGTCATGCTTGGTAAAATTTTACTAAAACCAGCGAATCTTCTGCTTCTTGACGAGCCAACCAATCACCTTGACATGGAATCTTGCGATTCTCTTCTTCAGGCGATTAAAAACTTCGAAGGCAGTGTGCTAATGGTCACTCACGATGAATATTTCCTGCGCGAAGTCGCTAATAAGCTAATCGTTTTCGATAATGACCAGACCTTCTTGTTTGATGGTGGTTACGAAGATTTCCTCGAAAAAATCGGCTGGAGCGACGAAGTTTAACGATTTTCCGCCGATTTTTGTACATAACAAGACTTATTTTACTTGAGTTTATTGTTATCTTTATTTTTTGGCAGAAAATTCTCGCCGTTAATTATCTTTTCGCCAGTCTTTTCTTCCAGTGCCATTCTTGCATCTTTAGCAATTTTGCCACCTTTTTTAGCTGGAGATTTGTTCTCCTCAAAACCATCTGCCTTACTAGTTTTAGCAATTTGCCGAGTGGAAAGTTCTGCTAAAGCAGTAAAAAGAAGCTCTGCTTCACTCATATGGTCGCGTAGATTCTGACTTTTTAGCCCTTTTAGCTTTTTGTGATCTTTAATATTTAAATCCGACCATTCTTGATGAATAATATTAGTCAGAATTGCAAATTCTTTACCTTCTTTTACATTAGACTCTTTCCAGTAATCAGTTAGTTTATTACGAGTCTCTTGGCCCATCATCCTTTGTTGGATCCATTCCTTACTTCGTCCATGTTTTTGCCAATTATTTCGTGCTCGATCAATAGATTGTTCAGGGTCAGAGATTTCGTCAATCCTCTCTTTTCCAACTTTAGCAAGCCACATCTTAATCGGCTCAGCTTTTTTACTTGGAATTGATTGAATCAAGCGAAAAATTGTTTCAATATCGCCAACATCGGTTAATCTCATCTTTCCATCATCGGCAATCATTCTCAACTGGTTACAATTTGTAACCAGTTCACTTCCTTCTTTTGCCAATCTATGTTTCAAGACTTTCCAGTAATTTCTAGAGGCGTCTCTATTCTCACTTTCAGTAAGAACTGCGACAACGTCAATTATCGAGAAAAGCCATTTTTGCTTTTCTTATCAAAATGTCGTCTAATATTGAATTTTTCAAAGATTGTTGGGTTATTATTTGTCATAGTGTTTTTATTTGGGTTTAATACGATATTTTTGGTAAGTTAATTATAATAAATTAAGTCGTAAAAGTCAATAAAATTTGCCTTTTAACGATTTTCCGCCGATTTTTCTTGACAAACGCTTCAAAATGTGATATAATAGAAATATGAGTGAAGAAGAAACAATAAAATGCGAAAAATGTGGCTGCGAGTATTGCTACGCCGTGCAAGAAGATTATGTCTGCCCTGAGTGCGCCCATGAGTGGCCAAAGAATGGGTCTTCTCAAGGTGAAGAGGATGAAGATGTGGTAAAAGACGCCAACGGCGTGGTTCTAAAAGATGGCGATACCGTTACTGTAATCAAAGATCTAAAGATAAAGGGTGCGTCTTCTTCGGTAAAAGTTGGCACCAAAGTCAAAAACATTCGCCTAGTTGCTGGAGATCACGATATTGATTGCAAAATTCCTGGAATTGGCAATATGGGGCTGAAATCAGAGTTTGTGAAGAAGGTTTAGTGCGAAAAGTTCTCCTACCTCTCACCAACATCAATTACCAAAACCTCGCAAATATCGTCTAGGGCTTTGATTTTTATGCTAGAGGAATCGGTGACTTCGGCTCCGTCGCCTTTCTTTAAAACATGTCCGTCAACTTCAATTTTTCCTTGTGAAGCCAATATGTACGCCTGTTTTTTGATTTTATGATCAATTACAGTGTTTTTTTCGATTCTGCCGCCATAAATTTGTGCATCTTGGTAAATAAAAAGCGGCGCACCATCATTTTCACCAGCAACCAAAAGCGGCAATTTGTCTTTTACCGGCTCTTTTGGAAAAGTTTTCGCGTCCCATCTAGGCTTTACGCCAATTTTATTTGGCATGATCCAAATTTGATAGAGATTGGTTTCTTGATCCTCTAGGTTGTATTCGCTATGCTGAATCCCCGTCCCAGCGCTCATGACCTGAATATCCCCAGCAACAGTGCGCCCCTCATTGCCATTGCTGTCTTTATGAGTAATCGCGCCCGATCTAACATAGGTGATAATTTCCATATTTTCATGACCATGGGTAGGAAAGCCAGAATTTGCCTGAATTATATCGTCATTAATAACCCGCAAAGCGCCAAAATGCATGCGATTTCTATCGTGATAGCTTGCAAAGCTAAAATGGTGTCGCGCATCAAGCCAACCATGGTCGGCGCGCCCTAAATTCTCGTATGGATAAATTTTTATCATAAGTAATTAATTAAAACTCAATTTTCTTGCCATTAAAATCAAATAAATCGCCAGAATCACTTGTCTTTAAGGCATTTAAAACCTCAAGCATTTTTTCTACAGAATATTTTGGCGTAAATAATTTATCAGCAGCAACCCCCGCTTGAAATGGTTTTGATAATTTACTATCCACAGTCCCAGGGTGAAGTCCAGCAATAATTGCATTTTTATTCGAGCGACCAATTTCAATTGCCGCATTTTTTAAAACCATATTTAAAGCCGCTTTCGAAGCTCTATAAGAGTACCATCCACCAAGTTTATTGTCAGAGATGCTTGAGACTCTGGCGCTTATTGCTGTGAAAATTGATCTTCTTTCTTTATTTAAAAGCGGCAGAAAATATTTCGCCAGCAGGGCAGGCGCAATCGTATTAATGCTAAATAATTTTTGGAATTTTTCAGCAGAAACATCCTTCAGCGATTTTTCTGGCATTAATTCATCATCATGTAAAAGCCCAGTTGCTATAATCACCATGTCAATTTTGGCATTTTGACTAGCGATTTCGCTGGCTAGTTTTATCGATTTTTCATCTTCGATATCAATTATATGTGACTGGATTTTATCTGATTCAAAATCAGTTTTTGATCTAGAAAAAGCATAAATTGCCTTAACATCGTCTTGACCGGCAAGTTGTTTGGTAAATTCACCACCAAGAGCCCCACTTGCGCCTATTACCACTATGTTTAAATTGTTATTTGACATTTTTAAATAAAAAAAATCGCACTTTATATGGTAAAATTGATAAAATTCTCATAAAAAAAGTAAAAATAAACGGCGTGGTAATTTCAAATTTATTTTTTCCAAGACCGTTAATTATTTCCTTGGCTGCTTTTTCTACTGGGATTAATCCAGGCATTTCAAAATCATTTTGATCAGTCAATCGCGTCTTAACAAAGCCAGGATTGATAAGCTGTACCTTAGTTTTATATTTTTTCAGCTCGTAATATAGGCTTTCAGATAGGTTTGAAAGTCCAGCCTTCGAAGACCCATAAGCCAAAGAATTCGGCATTCCAAAGTAACCAGCAACGCTTGAGATAATTGCCAAATGAGAGATCTTTTTTGCTTTGAATTTTGGCAAAAATGCATCAATTACATCAAAGAAACTCATGAAATTAATTTGAGCAACTTCTTTTGCTTTTTTTAAGTCAAAATTGCCTAGATTCATCGGGCTGTAAGTCCCAACGCAAAAAATCATCAAGTCAATTTTCGACCATTTTGCGAATAATTTTTCTGTTAAACCCTCTAAATCACTTTGCTTAGAAATATCGCAGGAAATAGCCATGTGATTACCGCCTAATTCGCTTGATAATTTGTCGATTTTATCTTTAGACCGAGCAACAATAGCCAGATTAGCACCAGCATCGCTTAATTGCCTGCATAATTCTTCGCCAATACCAAAACTTGCACCTATTACTAAAATATTTTTATTTTTGTAAAGCGAATTTTTAGCCATCTATTTTTTTGAAGAATATTGTTAATTTACCAAATGTAATGCCAAATTTTTTGATTGTGGATTTATTGACCAATGTTTTCTCATCCAAAAGATACATCCAATCATCAAGAGTCACATTGTATCTTGTGCCTTTTTCTTTATCGACTTCTAAATCAAGGACATATTCCATTTGCATCGCATTACCATATTGTGAACCCTTTGCCATTCCAACAGTATCAGCCGCCGACGCAGTAAAATTATGATCGTCACTAAATTCGATATTCCAAATTCTTTTGCTTTTTTCGCCATCATCAAAAGTGAAATATTCCTCTAATATACCTTTATTTCCAGTCCATTTACCTTGCATTTCTACGGTAAATCTTCGAGTAATTTTGCCGCTTCGATCTTCTAGCATCCCCCAAGCCTTTATTTTACCATTAAGATAGTTTCTAATGTCTAATTTAGGACTGTTAGCACTGTAATCTTTAGGTTTTATGTTCGAGCAAGAAAATAATGACATAGAAATTGTAAAAATTAATATTATTTTTTTTAAATTTTTAAGCATAATAAGTTTCATTTATTTATAATGATTATAGCATATTTTAGTTTAAAAGTCTAGTATATTTGGAATCTTTATATAAAATTATTACAGACCCAATTCTAAAGATCATCGGCAGCAATGCGTAAGAAAATGAGATAAAATTTGCTTGTAAAATGGGGTTATCTTTAAATTCACCGATAAAATAAATTAAAATTGCCGAAGAAAGTGTCAACGAGATCTTTATCGTGAAATTTGTAACACCAAATATTGCTGATTTGTTTTTGGATAGCTTATTTTTCTGGATAATATCTGTTAAAATTGAAAATGCCAAGGCAAAATCTCCGCCAAAGCCGATCCCGGACAATATGCAAATAATGCTATAATAGAAAATATCGCCTTCTTTTAGGAAAAAACACCAAGAAAAAGTCAAAACCGTAAATAAAATTGAAATTATGAAGGTTTTTATTTTATCGCCAAGTATTTTTGATAATTTTGTCCATATAAATACTCCTATTAATAATCCAGAAAAATACAAAATCAAAAATAGTCCCGTAAGCATTTTTACTCCCAATATTCTTTCTACAAAAAATAATATTAAAACAGCCGGAATTGCAGATGAAATTGAGTTTAGTAAAAAAATCGTAAAATATTTCCTTAAAGCTGGATTTTTTAACAATTCTAGCATATTATTGTCGCTTTTTTCAGCTTTATTGGTATTTTTTGGTGCAAAAAAGTAAAAAATCATCGCAAAAATGCTAATTAAGGCAATATAAATAACGCCAATTATCAAAAAAGAATCAATTTCAGTGAAATATTCAAATAAAATCGAAGGAGCAGCCGCCGCAAATATTATTCCAATAATGAATGCCACTTCGCGAAAGGCAATGATCTTGGTTTTTAGGTAATAATCGTCGCTAAAATTGACTGCGTAGGATTGGTAATTGATGTAAATTATGCTAAATAGGCTGTAAGTTATAATTAGCAAAATCACAAGCCACCACGCAATGTTAAAATTGCCCACAGGGTAAAATAACAGCAAAAAGGCGACGCCAAGAAATGGTGATAAATAACAAATGATTTTTTTCTTTATTGGCTCGAATTTATCACTTACGATGCCAATTATTGGGTCTTGGATAGTGTCAACAAGCCTTGTAATTAACAAAATAAGGGCAATTGTCTGTAGACTTATATCAAAATTCCCAGTATAATAGCTAGGCAAATAAATATAAATTGGCAGGCCAATGAAAGACAGGCAAAATGCCAAAAGAGAATATGAAATTAGGCTTTTATTATCAATTTTATTCATTTTTAAACAAATCTTTGATCATTTTTTGATATTTATTGTCTTTATAGAGCCAAATATCGAGAAAAATTCGCGAAAATTTCGGATCAGTGATTTTTCCGGTGAATTTTTTGTTGTAATAAAGCTCGACAAAGCCATTTTTATTGTACCGAGCCTCAATTTCACTGCCTTTTGTTACATTTGGAAAAATCGACATTAATTTTTGATAATAGGACTCTTCATCTTTTTTACTTATGGTATAATAGCGATTTATTTCTTCGATTGATGATTTTGATAATTCCTCTTTATCAAAATTCATATTATATCTAAGGATTAAAGAAAAATCCGCCCCATAAATATCACCAGGTTTCAAATATTCTTTTTCATTAGTACAAAGATAAGCATCATAAACTTTTAGAAACACAAAGTTAAATTCGTGATAATTACAAGTTTTATAGCTAAATTCTTTTTTGACAGAATCAATTTCCTTAGCTAAAATATTGCCAGAAAAAGCAAAGCACACCAAAATCAACAGAAATATTTTTTTAAGCATGAGTCAAAGAATATTGAATTACGCCAGTTCTTTTTGATAAAAACCCAGCAGAGCAATAGGCTAAATAAAATCGCCATTTTCTAATAAATTCTTGATTATAGCCAAGCTTCAAGATTTCATCTCTCTTTTTGTCAAAATTTTCTAGCCATTTTAGTAAGGTTTTACTGTAAGATTCGCCAAATTCAAATTCATCAACTATTTCTAAATTATGTTTTTTAGCTAAATCTTTAAAAATACTAGGCGAGGGCAAAAAGCCACCCGGAAAAATATATTCCCTGATATAATCTGAGGTTTTTAGGTATTTTTTGTAAAATTCATCGCCAATTACAATTGTTTGAATTATCGCCTTGCCATTTTCCTTCAGACATTCCTTGATTTTTGCAAAATAAGTATCCCAGTATTTTTTGCCAACTGCTTCAAACATCTCAATTGAGACAATATTGTCGAATTTCCCAGTCTCAAGGCGATAATCTTGCAAGGCCGTTGTCGAATCTAAATTTTTGTCTTTTATTAATTGTTCGGTATAGGATTTTTGCTCATTTGAAAGAGTCAATCCTTTGATTTTGTGACCTTTTTTGCTTGCTTGACTAATAAAACCACCCCAACCACAGCCAATTTCCAAAATATTCGAATTTTTCTGCTCAATTTGCCCTAAAATTCTTTGATATTTGTTATTTTGCGATTCAGTCAGGCTTTCATCATCATAAAATATCCCAGAAGAATAGCTCATCGTTTCATCAAGCCAAAGCGAGTAAAAATCATTACCAAGATCATAGTGATATTCGATATTTTTTTTACTGCCTTTGAGGCTGTTTTTCTTGAATAGATTTTTCAGGCCAAAAAATGCTGAATATAAAATATTGCTGTGAAATAATGGATCAAGATCATCTTGGTTAGCCGAAATAAATAAAAGCAAATCATGAATATTTGATGTCGTAAAAAGCCCATCGATATAAGCCTGGCCAAAGCCAATATCGCCTTTTGAAAGCACCAGGTCAATCAAGGCAATGTCATGCACATTGATATCGGCTTGGATTTTACTATTTTTCTTGCCAATTTCAATTTTTTCGCCATCCGGCATTGTAATTAGCAAATAGCCATTTTTCGTCTTATTTAGATACTGTAGAATCTTTCCTTCCATTGTTTGAAATAGTTAAGTTATTTTTAAGCTCTTTTGGATATTTATAGTATTTTATTTTCTTGAAATAAAGCTTAATCGCCTGATAATGAATCAGAAATATCGTTTTAAAAGTCACAAATGGTATTTTTATAAAACTCAAAATCAAATTAAGATTGTTAAATTTTCTAAAATGACATTTCAGCGAAGTGCTCAGCTTTAATTTATCATCAACAATATAATTGATAAAGAAATTCATCTGGTTTTCCTGATATTCAAAGCGAAATTTGTATTTTCCTTCAATTTCCATAAAAGGCGAGACATAAAACTCTTTTTTCGCTTCGATCCAATCACTGGATTTTATCGCAGATAAATCCTCGTTAAAACAAAGATAACTATGTTTTTGTTTAGCCGTATTAGTTACTTCGCTTAAAACTGCGATTAGCTGGTTTTTATCATCAACACAAAGCCAAAAAGTCACCGGATTAAAAACATACCCAAGAACCATTGGATGAGTTACCAAAGCCACTTCTTTAATATTATTTATGCCATTTTTCTTTAAAATACCATAAATCCAATCATTTATAGGAATTTTCCCCTTACTTGCATAGTTTTTTTCATATAATCCGAAAAGATTAAACCCATTTAATGAAAAAACCGCATTATTTAGATCTTTAATTTTGCTAAGCGGAAAAGAAATATAGGTACTTTTATAGTCAAAATGGTTGACTTTAGGAAAAAATCTGTGATGCATGATGTCGCCATTCATCAATAAAGGCTGTTTGATCATTTTTTCCATGGCGCCTCAATGTTAAATTTTTGCGCAATATTAATTGCCGAATTCAATCCATCCTCGTGAAATCCATATTTTGTCCAAGCCCCACAAAACCAAATATTGCGCTTTCCTTGAATTTTCTCGAGATTTTCCTGAGCATCAATCGCACCTTGATCAAAAATCGGATGTTCATACTCATATTTGCCAAAAACATCGCTTGGGTTTATTTTTTCGATAGGATTTAAAGTCACAAATAGCGGCTTTTTCTCAGCAATATTCTGCAAATTATTCATCCAATAACTTAAAGCAACCTTGTTGCTTTTTTGACTAGAAAGATACACCCAGCTTGCCCAGGCTTTTTTATTTTTCGGCATTTGCCCAAGATCTTTATGCAAAATCGCAATATTTTTGCTATATTTTATTTTTGAGAGAATTTCCTCTTCATCTTTGGTTTTATCAGCTATGATTTTGTAAGTCTGATCGCCATGTGAAGCAAAAATTACATGGTCAAACTCGTAATTTTCACCATTATCATCAGTCAAAGTCACTTTATCAGCGATTTTTTCTGATTTTATTATATTGCAGCCAAGTTTTACCTGCCCATTAAAGCCATCAATTATTTTCTTCACATATTCTTTAGACCCACCTTTAACAGTATACCATTGCGGTTGATTCGTGATTGTTAAAAGCCCGTGATTGTAAAAAAACTGCAGAAAAGTTTTTGCTGGATAATTTTTAATTAATTCAAGCGGACAGCTCCAGATTGCACCAGCCATAGGCAGCAAATAGTAATTCTTGAAATATTCACCCAAATTCAGCTCATTTAAAAATTCCTCTAAAGTTTTTTTGCCAAAATTTTCTCCAGATTCAATAAACTCAATCGATTTTTTATTGAATTTAACAATATCTTTCAGCATTTTCAAAAAGCCAAAATTCAAGATATTCTTTTTTTGCGCAAAAAGTCCAGATAAATTTTCTCCGCTATATTCAAAGCCGCTGTCTAAGTCCTTAATTCCAAAAGACATGTTGCTTTTCTCGATTTCTACTTCAAGTAATTCAAAAAAAGCCTTTAGGTTAGGGTAAGTGCGAAAGTTAAATACAATAAATCCAGTATCAACAGCAATTTCAGCATTTTCGTAAGAAATTTGCGCAGTATTTGAATGCCCACCAAGATAATTATTTTTCTCAAATAAGGTGACTTCATGATCCTTGCCAAGCAACCAAGAGCAAGACAATCCCGATATCCCAGAGCCTATTACTGCTATTTTCATTTTAATAAATTTTACAAATATTTTAACTCTAATTATAAATTAAATATAGTAAAATAACAGTAAAATTATATCATTTTTGCAACTTTTTTAAGCTCAACTTGATTCATTAAAAAATAGGGCAAGAACCAGCCAATAGCTAAGGTCACATTTAGACAAATTTACCCAAAAAAATCTCAGGCAATTAAAAGCAGCTAAAAAGATAAAAGGGCGAGAAAACACATCGCCCTTAAATGACAGAGAAGGTAATCTTATTCACCAATCTCTTCATCTTGAGAATCCCTAGGGGGAGCCTCATCATCATAATCCTCAGAATCACTTTCCTCGTAATAGCTATCGTTATCATTATCATCAGCCGCAACAGCATTATACTGAAACGAAACCAATGAAGTGATAAGAGAAAGTAAAAATACAAGATATTTTAACTTGTTCATATATTCAAAAAAATATTAATAAGGTAGATCCAAGCTTCCAAACGCTTAAAAATAAAACATCTAAAAGCTTTTTTGAAAACCTAAGGCAATTTTACCTGGTTTTGACAATTTTAGCAAGAGAAAAAGAAGAAAACTTAGATTTAAAACTAAATTTCCAGCATCCTAAAGGCGATAATTCCCAAGATTATTGCTCCAACTAAAGTAACGACTGGCCCAGATTTCTTGGAAAGTTTTTTGGCTAAGTAAAGTCCAGCTATCGTTGATATAAATGCCCATATTCCAATTGAAAATACATAAGAAGCTATCGGCTTTTTTGCAATCCCAAGGCCAATCCCAACACCAAAAGCATCAATACTAGTTGCAAAAGATACAAGTAAAACTTTACCAAGACTATGGGAATCAAGCTTTTCCACCCCTTCTTCTTTGCTAGCGAAGTCGCAAAAACCATCATAAGCCATCTTCAGCGCCACTGCTATCAATAATCCAAATGCAACAAAATGATCAAATGCCTGTATCTTACTAGCCAAGCCAAATCCAGCCATCGCCCCAAATAGGGTCAATAAAGCCTCTGTGCCACCTGATGAAATTGCAAATATCAAGGCATTTTTCCTAGAAAATGGTCGCATTCCCATTATGGCCGCCGCGGAAAATGAATCAGCACTCAAAATCAAGCCAATCATGATGACTTCGTAATAAAAATACATAAAAAGTACTTATTTTGGTAATATTTTTTATAATTATACAGTAAATCTTGCTAAAAACAATAAAAATTGTCTTTTAAAATTAATATAATTACCTTTCCTTGACAAATTTAATAGGAATTGATATAATTAAGTTATAAAATTAAGTAACGGTTTTTTAAATTTATGAGTCACGAAAACGAACTTCATTACAATCACAGAAGTGGTTGGTTAAGAGCCGCCGTGCTTGGGGCTAATGATGGGATAATTTCTACAGCAAGTCTGATCATTGGTGTTGCGTCGGCCAATGCGGATCATTCAAATATATTGCTTGCTGGGGTTGCTGGGCTTGTTGCGGGGGCAATTTCCATGGCCGCAGGAGAATATGTATCAGTAAGCTCTCAGGCTGATCTTGAAAAAGCCGATCTTGAAAGAGAGAAAAAAGCACTCGAAGAATATCACGAACTTGAACTTGAGGAGCTCACAAAAATATATATCGGACGCGGGCTTGATAGAGAGTTAGCTTCAAAAGTTGCCCACAAATTAACCGAGCATGATGCTTTAGAAGCCCATGCCCGCGATGAACTTGGCATATCGCTTCATAATAAGGCGCGCCCATTACAGGCCGCAATCGCCTCAGCCGCGGCATTCGCCGTCGGGGCAATTGCACCTGTGTTTATTACTATAATTTCTCCAAATGACAAAACCGTCAGCACTGTTGCGGCTTCTACTTTATTTTTATTGGCACTCTTAGGCACAATTTCAGCCAAAGCCGGCGGCGCACCAATGCTCAAAGCCATCTTCAGAGTCACATTCTGGGGCTCTTTTGCCATGATCGCCACTTCTATAATCGGTGATCTTTTTGGTGGGGTGGGGGTTTAGGTGGAAGAATCGTCACTTTCGAGCCGCAAGGCGTGGCAATCCAGTGAGGTCACCATTTTGCACAATCAAATAACAGGCATAGCGAGAAAGTTTTATACTTTTATATTTTTGCTTAGACCCTTTGCCATGATCTATCTCTTCGAGATATTCCTCGAAGTGATCTTTAACCCTTTGTTTACTATTTGCGCAGGATTCTTTGGCTTTCTCAATAGATGATTTTCATATATTTTTAGCGGTTTTGGATCGGTTTAATTCCCCTTCTTGAAGGGGTGGCAGGCGACTTGTCCACCGAAGCCTTGGCATAGGTGGAAGCCTATCCCCGCCTTTTTGTTGACGTCAACAAAATGGTCTACAGCCTTATTTTCAGCACCCTTTGGCATCTGGATCGTTTTCCCGACATCAGCAAAATGATCAGAGACCTTATTTTTAGAGCCTTCGCAAGATATTTTTGCTTTTAAAATAGCGTTTAAAAAATTATCCCACTTTGTATAGCCAAGCAGATTTTGCAAGTCTCGAGCAAGCCAGAACTCAACTGGATTTCTATCTTTTGAGGTTTCTTCATTTTTTATTTTGTCAAACAGATTAACAAAATTTTTAATATCTTCTTTTTTCATATATTTTAAAGTTTAATTATTGGTGTTATGTAAAATTTATTTTACCTCTTGATTATATAATAAATTTACTAAAAAACAATGAAAATCGGAAGGATGGATAATTAAATCTCAATCATTGCGCGCCTTTGATTGGTTTAGTGGGGGTGGGATTTAAGTTAGTTCGCGCCATCTCGGTGGATTCAACGATATGGAGCGAGGACTTTTGTTTGTTGATTGCAAGCTCGATATCTTTACAATGACTGAGTTTATTAAGTCACTTTTGAATATTTCTAAGTAAAATTACAAAAATTCCTGAAATTTCTTGCAATTTCCTCAATTTTCTATTAAAATCTTCTTAAAGACGGATTTTGTAAGAGAATTTACTAAGGATGTTAAAGAGCTTTTGAGATTAACTAAAGAAGCTTACGAGAGAAAAATTAAAGAATTCTAGTATGAATAAAATCACTGAAGCAAAAACAAGACAGGAAATCATAGATAAGCGTCTTTTGAAGGCCGGATGGGATGTTAATAATCCTTTACAAGTAACTTCAGAACTTAATATCTGGATTGGATTGCCAGATGGAATAAGTAAACCTCAGCATGAACATCAAGGCTTTCAATATGCTGACTATGTTTTGCTTGGTGATGGTGGATATCCTTTGGCAGTTGTAGAGGCAAAAAAAACTTCAAAAGATGCTAGAGTTGGCCAAGAGCAAGCCCGTCAATATGCTGAGAATATTCAAAAAAATTCAGGCAAAGATATGCCGTTCGTTTTTTATACCAATGGAAACGATATTTATTTTTGGGCTACAGAAAAATATCCGCCTCGCAAAGTGCATGGCTTTCCCACGAAAAAAGATCTCGAAAGAATGTTATTTCTGCAAAATAATGAAAAGCCGCTCTCTCAAGAGTTAATCAATAAAGACATTGCTGGTCGCCCATATCAGATTGAAGCGATTCGTTCAGTTTTTGAAAACCTAGAAAAAGGCAAAAGAAAATCGTTGTTGGTTATGGCAACTGGCACAGGAAAGACCAGAACTTGCGCTGCAATGATAGATTCTCTGACAAGAGCTAATAAAGTTCAAAAAGTTTTATTCTTGGTAGATCGAATTGCGCTTAGAAATCAGGCACTTGATGCGTTTAAAGAATATTTACCGAACTCTCCAGTTTGGCCAAAAATCGGTGAGCATGAGATTACCACCGACAGAAGAATTTATTGCGCCACCTATCCAACAATGCTCAATATCATAGAAGGCAAAGATTGCCCTCTAAGTCCTCATTTTTTTGACATGATTGTTGCAGATGAAAGCCATAGATCAATTTACAATGTTTACAAAAATATTTTTGATTATTTTGACGCAATAAAGCTTGGCCTTACCGCAACTCCAAAAGATGCAGTTGAACATAATACTTTTGGTCTTTTTGGTTGTGAGGATGGAATACCAACTTACGCCTACAGTTATGAAGAAGCTGTAAATAATAAGCCGCCTTACTTGTGTGATTATGAAGTTTTAAAGATTCAAACCAAATTCCAAAAAGAAGGAATCAGAAATAACAATATTAGCCTTGCTGAACAGAAAAAGCTTATTGCTGACGGAAAAAATCCTGAAGAGCTAAATTATGAAGGTAGCGAGATAGAAAAAAGAGTTACAAACAAAGGAACTAACGCTCTTATAATCCAAGAATTCATGGAATCTTGCATCAAAGACGAGAGTGGAACTTTGCCTGGAAAAACCATCTTTTTTGCGATGACCATGAAGCACGCAAGAAGATTGCAGGAAATTTTTGACGAGCTTTACCCAGAGCATAAAGGAAATATAGCCAAGGTAATTGTTTCCGATGATTCCAGAGTATATGGCAAAGGCGGTCTTTTAGATCAATTCATTAACAAAGATTTTCCTCGAATTGCGATCAGTGTCGATATGCTTGATACTGGTATCGATGTTAGAGAATTGGTAAATCTAGTTTTTGCCAAGCCAGTATTTTCTTATACTAAATTTTGGCAGATGATCGGTCGTGGAACCAGACTTCTTGAACCAACTAAAATCAAACATTGGTGCAAAGAAAAAGATAAATTTTTAATCATTGATTGCTGGGAAAATTTTGAATTCTTCAAAATGAATCCTGAGGGAAAAACTGAAAAGCCATCTAAGCCACTTCCGGTACGGCTTTTTGAAATAAAGTTAGAAAAACTAAGCATTGCTGAAGATCAAAAAAATAATCAAATTTTTGGGGAAACTATCCAAAAAATTAAAGAAGATATTGCTAAATTACCACAAAACAATGTGGTGATTCTTGATGCTAAAAGCAAACTTGATAGGCTTGATGAGGCTTTTTGGCAAAGGTTAGATGAAAATAGAAAAATCTTCTTACAAAAAGAAATCGCTCCTTTAATGCGCGCCAGAACGGGTGAAGATTACAAGGCAATGAGCTTTGAATTAAAGGTGATTACCTATTCTATTGCAAAACTAAAAAATGAAACCCTTCAAACTGAGCAAATCAAAAAGTCAGAAACTCTTGAAGAAGTTATTGTTGAGATGGTTTCAGATTTGCCATTATCGGTAAATATTGTCGCCAAAGAAAAAGATTTAATCGAAGAGATTTTGCATAATGGATATTTAGCAAAAGCCGGAGAGGAAGATTTAGAAACTGTAATCCAAAAAATCGCTCCTTTGATGAAATACAGAGAAGAAGGAATCAAACCTGATCAGGATTCTTTGGATCTTAGAGACATCACTAGCCAAAAAGAGTTTATTAAGTTTGGTCCAGCTAATGAAAGAATTACAATTCAAAAATATCGTGAAAAAGTAGAAGCTTTAATCAAAAAACTAGAAGAAGAAAATGAGATTTTAAAAAAGATAAAAGATGGTGCAGAAATCACGCAAGACGAGGTTGAAGAGCTTGCTAATAATCTATTGAAGTTTGACCCATACCCAACTGAAGAAAACCTGCAAAAAGCCTATGATGCACGCAAAGTTAAATTTTTAGATTTAATCAAATATATAATGGGCATTAGTTGCCTTGTCACTTTCTCAGAAAAGGTTTCTGAAGCATTTGCCGAATTTATCGCAGATAACAACAACTTAGCCTCAAACCAAATCCAGTTCTTGATAGTGCTACGTGATTTTATTATTCAAAACGGTTCTTTAAGCAAGAAAGACCTCGTTTCAGAGCCATTTACAAAGCTACATAATCGCGGCTTTCTGGGTCTTTTTGATCCTGCGATGCAAACAAAAATATTATTATTTACCAACAAAATTTTAGATCATGCTGAACTCCGCCCTTAAATCATCAATCAATCGCCTCTGGGATAAATTCTGGAGCGGTGGAATTTCAAATCCTCTTACTGCAATTGAGCAAATCTCTTACCTGCTTTTTATGAAGCGTCTAGATGAGCTTGATATCAAGAAAAAACAAGATGCTGATTTTACCGGCGAAACCTACAAATCAGTTTTTGAAGGAGATAAAAACAATTTACGCTGGAACCACTTTAAGCAGATGGAAGGTGGTGAAATGCTTATCCACATGCAAACAAAAGTTTTTCCTTTTCTTAAAACCCTTGGAAAAGAAGAAAGCTCTTTTGCAAAGCACATGGGAAATGCTGTTTTTATTATCTCAAAACCATCTCTTTTAGTTGAGGCGGTTGGAATTATTGATGAAATTTTTGAAGAAATTGCAAAGCAAGAATCAGATGGACAAGGTTTTCAAGATACGCAAGGTGATCTTTACGAATTTTTACTCTCAGAAATAACCAGCGCCGGCAAACTTGGTCAATTCCGCACGCCAAGGCACATTATTCAACTTATTTGCGAACTTGTTGATCCAAAGCTTGGCGATACCATTTGCGACCCAGCTTGTGGAACTGGTGGATTTTTACTTGGCGCATATCAACACATAATCACAACTTTCACTAGCAAAGAACATCAAAAAACTGATGAAAATGGCTTAACTCGTGGTTCTTTAGGCGATAAGCTAACCAATGAAAAACAGTGGAAGCACTTAAAAGAAAAAACTTTCTATGGCTATGACATGGATGAAAGCATGGTGCGAATTGGTTTGATGAATTTGATGATGCACGACATTCCAACCCCAAACATCGAGCAAAAAGACACGCTTTCTAAAAAATACGACCAAGACAATTTCTTTGACTGCATCATAGCAAACCCACCATTCAAAGGCAGTATTGACAAAGGCGACATCAATGAATCTTTATCGCTTGCAACCACCAAAACTGAACTTCTCTTCATCGATAGAATTATTAAATCTCTAAAAATTGGCGGCAGAGCTGGCGTGATTGTGCCAGATGGCGTTCTTTTTGGCTCAAGCAATGCCCATAAACAAGCACGCAAAATGTTGCTGAATGATTGCGAGTTGCAAGGTGTAATTTCAATGCCAAGCGGCGTATTTAAGCCTTATGCAGGAGTTAGCACTGCGATTTTAATTTTTGTAAAAGGTGGCGAGACCAACAAGGTTTGGTTTTATGATATGCAATCAGATGGCTACACCTTAGATGACAAGCGCAGCAAACTCAACGGCGGCGGAGACTTACCAGACATTGTGGCAAAATGGAAAAACCGAAAAAACCAAACCGAAAACCAACGAAACAGCAAATTTTTTTACATCGACAAAAAAGAAATTGAGGAAGCCGATTTTGATTTAAGTATTAATCGTTACAAGCAATCAGATTATGAAGAAATTAAATATGAAGATCCAAAAATTATTTTAGCTAAAATTGAAGTTTTAGAACGGGAAATTGTAGAGGGTTTGAATGATTTGAAGGGGTTGTGAAATGAAATACATACCAATAACCAAAGCCGTTAAAATCAAGAATCAGCGTGTAAAACCTTTTGAAGGGAAAAAGAGGTACTTAGCAACTGGCGGGCTTATTAAAAATAAAATAAAAACCGAAGATGTGGATTATGAGACAAAGCCAAGTCGAGCTGATCTTGAAATATCTGAAAATCAGCTGATCGTAGCTAGAATGAAAGAAGCAAACAAAGTTTTGCATATTGATAATGCAGCAAGCAACATAATAGTTTCCACTGGTTTTCTCGTTCTAGAGCCTCAAGAGAGTTGGAGTCCAAGATTTTTATTTCATTTTTTTGAATCTAATTTTTTTCAAGATCAAAAAGACAAGCTTTCTATAGGTGCAACACAGAAGGCTATAAACAACAATAAATTCAAAGAGATTATTGTTCCTAATATCTTACTCAAAGATCAAAAACGCATTGTAAAAATTCTTGATGCAGCAGACGCCTTGCGCCAAAAAAGAA
>JAYPPA010000001.1:50480-83135 GCA_038131245.1 Rickettsia sp.
CAAAAACGCATTGTAAAAATTCTTGATGCAGCAGACGCCTTGCGCCAAAAAAGAAAGCAAGCAATCACGCTTCTCGATGATTATTTAAAATCAGTTTTTTTAGAGATGTTTGGTACCTCAATTAATGATCAGACCACTTATTCAGAGATTAAGAAAATAACAACTTTTATCGATTACAGAGGAAAAACTCCTGAAAAATCTAGTTCGGGAATACCATTAATCACTGCGAAACATGTTAAGAAGGGATTTTTTTTATTTGAGCCAGAAGAGTATGTGAGTGAAGAAAAATATGATCAGACAATGACTAGGGGTTTTCCAAGGGCAAATGATGTGCTGTTCACGACAGAAGGAGCAACATTGGGAAATGTTTGTAGGATACCTTATCACATGAGTAAATTCGGGGTGGGTCAAAGATTAATTACTCTACAGTGCAAATCAGACTTAACCCCAGAATATCTACACTTTATTCTTCTTCATGACAAAATTAGGTTAGAAATTTTTAAACAAGCCACAGGAAGTGCGGCTCAAGGAATACGATCTGCCATATTTGCAAAAATAAAAATTCCAGTTCCTCCAAGGAATTTACAAGAACGATTTTCGTTAATTGTTAAAAATTCTGAATCCATCAAACAAAAAATGCTAACCCAATCCCAAGAGCTAGAAACCCAATTCCAAGCCTTAATGCAAAAGGCTTTTAAAGGTGAATTATAACTTCTTATGGATGAAATATTTGCTCAATATTATGAAGATTTACTACGGGCCCAATACAAGGTATCGCAGATTGTTCAACAGAATTTACCAAAAGGAACAATTAGGGAAGATTTCTTGCGTGAGCTTGTTTTAAAAAGAAAAGAATCATTGCGAGCAAAAAAAGGGATGGTTGCGATGAGCTCTAAGCAAAGCGGAGAATGTGATTTGATATTTTATGACTCTTCGGCAACTATCAACCCTATTGGTGATCAAGTAATGATTGAGCCAAGGCACTGCAAACTTGTTTTGGAAGTGAAATCTAATGCGAAGGGATCTGACTTTAAGAAAACCAACAATAACTTTAAAAAAATAAAAGAAATCGACCCTGAAAATAAGCCCTTTTGTGGATTATTTTGCTACAACACAGCTACTGAAAAAAAAGATTATCTTGAAGAATTTTGGCTGGGCTTTTGATGAAGATTTAGAAAGTTGGGAAGAGAATTTGGATTTAAAAATGCAATATCCTTATATCGATTTTATCGCTTGTATAGCTTGCCTAGAGGAAGATGAGGAATGCACAGAGCAGCAATTTTTCTTATTAAAGATAGACTATCTCAAAGATTTGTTCTGAAACAAGAATATCCAATGATAAAGAATTTTTTTACCATAACTGACAACCTATAAAAACCAAAGAAGTAATGATATTTAACACATTTTTATTCTCCCCCCAATCATACCTCAACCCCACTAAAAAACAATTAAAACTTTTCATGGCTTCAAAGCGCCAGCTTTCTTAAAATGTTGGTAGATATACTCTGAGGCCTCTTGATTTCCTTTAAGATCCCAATGTCCGTCACCCCAAGCGCTTAAAAATATTTTCTAGAGAAAATCCTTCCATTTCCTGATTTTAAATATTTCTCAAATTTTTCTGCTTTTTGTATTTCTTCAAAAGCAAAATAATTTTTGATTTTCCAAGGGGTAAATTTATTGGTATGAATTGACTTGCCAGAATTGTGATCCAATAGCCTTCTTTTTAAATTTGAAGTAGAGCCAACATAGAAGCAATTTTTATTTGATAGAGATTGAAGGATATATGTATAATACATTTTCTTAGGGGTGATAAGAATTTAGTATTGATTTCGTTTGTAAATAAGCCCGCTTACGTCCTTTGGACTACAGCGTGGCATCACGTTTCGCACGCTACAGACGCTAATCGCGCTGTAGCTAAATTTCAGCTTTGCTGAAATTAGCGAAAGCGGATGGCGGACTTCGGTGAGATAACACTCGCTTTGCTCGCTTGCAAACGCTTATTTTACTGAAACTCGTTGCACTCATTTCTAGTAAAATTAAAGCTTTTTGTCGAACTCACGTGAGTTCTCGTCTCACTTATTCTAGGCGCGAGTTATATTTGCGCTTGATCTATGAATATATATGTAATAGGGGTATGGCGGCAGGGTGTCGGCAACATTAGGTGGAGTGGGGTATTGGTTTTGTTAGGTTTTATAGGGAGTGGGTTTGAGTTTTACCCCCATTTTTACCCCCAGATTAAATTTTCTGAAAACCTTACAAGAGAAGCACGGAATCATTTATTTAAAATTAATAAAAATATATTGTACATTATGAAATTTATGTTACAATATGATTATGTTAAAAATATATTCCACAATACATTATCTGGTTATTGTATCCGTGCTACTTCTGGGCATTGGATCTGCGCATGCTTGCATAGATGTGGATATTGATAATAAGTCGGAAACATCCTATATTTCCAGCAATTCGAATCATGATTTGCCAGTTGATATTGCCCTTGATTGCAATCAGGCCTCTTGTCATCATGGCTGTAATCATCTTTTTGATACAAATAATAGCACTATCTCTAAATTATCCAATATAGATGCAAGAATTTTTAACAATTTAGAAGATAATTCTTTATTTTCCGAATATACACCCTCTCTTTCCAAACCTCCCAAGGCATAATTATTGATATAAAGTCATGGAGTCTAGAAATGCTGCTCATGACAAAATTATTAATATTTAAGTAACTTTGGGAAATCTAAAAAATGAAAATTAAATTATTAAAATATCTTTTATGTGGTTATTTTACCATAATTGGTAATTCACTGGCTTATGCTAAAGAGCCTCATAAATCAAAAGATCATAAATATAGTGATTCTGTATATAAAAATGAGAATGTAATTACTCTTAAAGGAGCAACAGATCTGGCAATACAATTTTCTCCAGATTTAAAATCTTATAAAGCCGGAGTGGGTGCTGCTAGGGGATCTGAGAAACAGGCTGGCTATTGGAAAAACCCTGAATTGGAAATAGAGGTAGAAGATATTGGTGGTACTGGGCAATATTCTGGATCAAATTCAGCGCAGTACACATATAGTCTAAGTAAATCCTTGGATATCAGCGGAAGGAGATTTGCTCGCAAAGGAGCCGCTGGCGAAGCAAGAAAGGCTGCCACTAATGCGCAGATGGTAAGTAGACTCAATATAATTCGCAATGTTCATATAGCATATGCGCAGGTTCTTTCTGAGGCAGAGTCTGTAAAGCTCGCAAAAGATCAGCAAAATCTAGCAAAGCAGATTCTAAAATCGGTTTCAAGGAGAGTGAGTGCCGCAAGGGAATCAGAAATACGAAGAACTAAAGCTACAATTGCTTATGAGACTAGCATGATAGAAGCGAGTCAAAAGAGTCAACAATTACGCTCAGCTAAACAAAAATTAGCTAAATTAATAGGAAAAGAGACTCTGGATATATCTCTAGATCATTCTCATTTCTTTGACCTCAGGGCTCCAAGAAATATAAATTCATATAAAGAGGCGCTAAATAACTCTCCAATTCTTAAGCAATCGTATCATCTAAGAAATGAAAAAAAATTTTCTTTTAAACTTGAGAAGGCAAAGAAAATTTCCAATCCAACAGTAAAGGTCGGCATGAGGGAAATTAATGGAATTAACAACGGGGTTAATTATAATGAACAAGCCTTTGTTGCTGGTGTATCCGTAGCTTTACCAATATTTAACTGGAATTATGGCAACACGACGCGCGCACGGGAAGAGTTAAGTCAAGCAAGATACAATGAATTACAAACTAAATTATCCTTAGAGCAGAATCTTATAGAAGCGTGGAAGAATTGGCAAGTATCCTACTCGACAGCCAAAAGATTGAAGAAGTCTATAATACCTTCGGCTAAGAAAGCATTGAGATTAGCAAGGTCAGGCTATAAAAAGGGAAGACTTCCCTATTTGGAGGTTCTTGATGCACAGCGTACTTTATTTGAGGCTAGATCAAGGTATTATGAGGCTCTAAAACAATATCACACTGCAAGGGCAAATATAGAATTTATTGCCCCTAGCAATTCATAGTAATTTAAAAACTTAAAGGAATAAACAATGAATAAATATTTTTCAACATTACTGATATTATTTTTAATATTTACATCGGCAAATGTTTTCATATCACAATCACATGCCAAAAGTGAAAATCATGATGGTCATGGTGAGGGTGAAGAGAGCTCTACTGTCATTTCGGATGAATCAGCAAAGAAGGTTGGGGTTAAGGTTGAAAAAGCCACTTCTCAGACAATAAATAGCACAGTAACCCTAACTGGAAAGATTATTCTAAATCAAAATAAAACTTATGATGTTAAGGCCCGCTTTCCAGGCATTGTAAGAAGCGTTGATATAAAGTGGGGTCAGAAAGTCAAAAAGAATCAGGTTTTAGCAACAATAGAGAGTAATGATAGTCTAAATATTTATTCAATTAAGTCTCCAAAACAAGGTATAGTATTAAAGCGCAACACTAATGTTGGAAATGTTGCAAATAATGACCCTCTTTTTACAATTGCCGACCTTTCTACTGTTTGGGCTGAATTTCATGTATTCCCACGAGATATTCAAAAAATAAAAGAAGATCAAAAAGTTTTAGTACGAACCCTAGGAGGAGAAATTACGGATAAAGGTAATATTACCATGATGTTACCCGTTGCCGATTCCAAAAGTCAAACAATAATAGTCATAGTTTCCTTGATAAATAACGACTCTAAGTGGAAACCAGGCATGAGCATAGAAGGAAATGTTCAGATTCTAGAAAAAAAAGTGCCAATAGCCATTAAAAAAACTGCAATACAGCGCATGGAAAATGAAACCGTAGTTTTTGTAAAAGAAGGGGAAGCTAAATATGAAGCTCGCCATGTTGAACTAGGCAAAGGAGATGGGAAATATATAGAGGTTCTAAAGGGCTTAAATAAAGGAGAGGAATATGTCTCTCAAGGTAGTTTTATAATTAAAGCTGATATTTTGAAATCAACAGCTTCACATTCACATTAAATAGAATATATATGTTAAAATTAATTAATTTTTCCATCCAACATCGCTTCATTATTCTTTTAACAGCCCTTGGGTTGATGGTTTTAGGCTTATATAATTTTACTCGCCTACCAATTGATGCAGTGCCGGATATTACAAATGTCCAGGTGCAGATCAACACACAGGCGCAAGGATACTCTCCTTTAGAAGTTGAGCAAAGAGTAACCTTTCCTATTGAGTCTGCCCTGGCTGGCATTCCTAAAATGGATTACACTAGGTCAATTTCCAGATACGGCCTATCTCAAATCACAGCAATATTCGAAGATGGCACTGATATTTATTTTGCTCGCCAATTGATATCTGAAAGATTACAACAAATTAAAAGCAATTTACCTTCAAATTTAGAGCCCGCTATGGGTCCCATTAGTAGCGGCCTTGGCGAGATATTCTTCTACACAGTGGAAGCTAAGAAAGACGCTATGAAAGAAAATGGTAAGCCGTATAATTTGATGGATTTACTGACGATACAAGAATGGATCATCACTCCTCAGTTAAGAAATTTAAAAGGCGTTGTCGAAGTCAATACTATTGGCGGCTTAAAAAAACAATTTCATGTTAAATTATACCCGCAAAGATTATTATCCTACGGCGTAACCATCAAGGATGTAATTGATGCTCTAGATAAAAACAACAACAATGTCGGTGCTGGATATATTGAGAAAAATGGTGAGCAATATTTAATTAGAATTCCAGGTCAGGTGAAGGATATCGATGATATTGGTCATATAATTTTGTCAAAAAAAGATGATCTAACCATTCGCATTAGAGATATTGCTGATGTTAAGTTTGGCTCACCATTGAGAAGTGGTGCAGCAACCAAAGACGGTGAAGAGACTGTTCTTGGAACCGCCATGATGCTCATGGGAGAAAATAGTCAAGAAGTTTCAAAAAGAGTAGCTGTAAAATTAGCTGAAATCAACAAAACCCTACCAAATGGCGTTATTGCAAGAACAGTCCATGATCGCACCAAATTGGTCGATAGGGCAATTTCTACTGTTGAGAAGAATCTTTTAGAAGGTGCTTTACTGGTAATCGTAATCCTATTTTTGTTACTAGGAAATATTCGCGCCGCCCTCATAACTGCAGCTGTAATCCCAGTATCTATGCTTATGACAATCACTGGAATGGTAAAACAAAATGTCTCAGGAAATCTGATGAGTCTTGGCGCTCTGGATTTCGGCTTAATTGTCGATGGGGCTGTAATTATTATAGAAAACTGTATTCGTCGCTTTGGCATAGCTCAAAAGGAAAGGGGTAGATTATTGACCAGAGAAGAAAGGTTCAAATTAACCTCAGATGCAACATTCGAGGTCATTAAACCCAGTATATTTGGAGTAATAATAATCACAGTTGTATATTTGCCAATCTTTTCTTTAACCGGAGTGGAAGGAAAAATGTTTCATCCCATGGCATTTACCGTGGTTTTAGCCTTAGTTTCTGCGCTAATTTTATCTTTAACCATGGTTCCTGCTGCTGTTGCATTATTTGTAACTGGTAAAATAGAGGAAAAAGAGAGTAAAATAATAGTCAAAGCTAAAAATTACTACGAACCAATGCTACATTGGGGTCTAAAGCATCCAAAAAAGATAATTATAGGATCAATTTCACTGGTAGCAATAAGTTTTGTTGTATTAAGTAGGTTAGGGTCTGAGTTTGTGCCATCTCTTGACGAAGGTGACATCGCCATTCAAGCATTAAGGGCGCCTGGAACTTCCCTTGGTCAATCAGTTGCAATGCAAAAAGATGTGGATAAGCTATTAAAAACTTTCCCAGAAGTAAATACTGTAATTTCTCGTATTGGTACAGCGGAAGTGGCAACGGACGCAATGCCACCAAACATTGCAGACACTTATGTTTTGCTAAAATCACAAAAACAATGGCCAAAACCTCGTAAAACTAAAGAAGAGTTAATCGAGAAAATGGAAATCGCATTAGAAACTCTACCTGGTAATAATTACGAATTTTCTCAGCCAATTCAACTGAGATTTAATGAGTTAATTTCTGGTGTCAGAAGTGATGTAGCGATTAAAATTTACGGAGATGATTTAGACAAGCTTCTTGATTCAGCCAGCAAAATATCTGCCATAATGCAAAAGATAAAAGGCGCATCGGACGTTAAGGTTGAGCAGGTTTCGGGTCTTCCAGTCTTAAATATCATGCCAAATAGAGAGGCGCTCGATCGTTTTGGTCTGAATATTTCCGATGTACAAGATGTCGTAGAGGTTGCAATGGGCGGCAGAGAAGTTGGACAGCTCTTTAAAGGCGATCGTAGATTCGATATTGTCGTGAGACTTCCTGAGAATTTGCGTACAGATATCCAAGCTTTAAAAAGATTGCCAATTCCTCTAAATCGAATATCTAATCATAAGTCTGGCCCAAATTATGTACCTTTAAAAGAAGTGGCAAATATTGATATTATTTATGGTCCGAATCAAATTAGCCGTGAGAATGCAAAACGCAGAATTGTCGTGACAGCTAATATTAGGGGGCGTGATTTAGGTGGGTTTGTAAATGAAGTGCAAGAAGTCCTGGATAAAGAAGTCAAGATACCAGCTGGATATTGGCTCGATTATGGGGGAACCTTTGAACAACTTATATCAGCTCGTTCAAGGCTAATGATTGTCGTGCCAATCGCACTATTGTTAATATTTGGGCTATTATTTATGGCTTTTGATTCTGCTAGAGCAGCATTGTTGATTTTTACCGGCGTTCCATTGGCCTTAACTGGCGGAATAGCTGCTTTGTGGTTACGAGATATTCCATTTTCAATTTCTGCTGGAGTAGGTTTTATAGCCCTCTCCGGGGTTGCTGTATTAAATGGAATGGTAATGGTTGAATTTATTCGCAATCTACAAAAAAGTGGCGCAAATCTCGATGAAGCCATTATAAAAGGTGCCCTAACCAGAATCAGACCAATTCTTATGACGGCACTAGTCGCCAGCCTCGGCTTTGTCCCAATGGCCCTAAATACAGGAACAGGCGCCGAGGTCCAAAGGCCGCTCGCAACTGTAGTTATTGGCGGAATAATTTCCTCCACCTTTCTTACCTTGCTAGTTCTACCATCATTATACAGATTTTTTCATATTAATAAACCAATCAAAAAATAATATGTCTAGTAAATGTTGTCCAACAAATGAATTTGATTTAGATTCCAAATATCGATCAATTCTACTAATAGTATTGTTGATAAATCTCATAATGTTCGTGGCAGAAATTATTTTCAGTCAAGTATCGGGGTCGCAATCATTATTGGCAGATTCATTAGACTTTTTATCAGATACGGCCAATTATGCCATTTCTCTTTATGTTTTAAGTAAAGTTATTCAAACTCGTGCTAAGGCTTCATTGATCAAGGGATATAGCATGGGGTTACTTGGATCGTGGGTGTTGGTTTCCACAATATATAAGGTTTTTTTTACCACCATTCCTCCAAAAGCAGAAATGATGGGAATAGTTGCCATCATCGCCCTTATAGCCAATCTAGTCAGTGCTTTTTTGTTATATAAATATCGAGGAGGGGATAGTAATAGAAGATCGGTCTGGATCTGTAGTCGTAATGATGCTATTGCAAATATTGCTGTAATTCTCGCTGGATTAGGGGTTTGGTACACAAATACGCGGTGGCCAGATTTAGCTGTAGCAATTATCATAGCATCACTTGCCTTAAGTGGCTCATTTCAAATTATCAGACAGGCTAAGGGGGAGTTAAAAAACTAGGAAATATACCCCCGCAGGTATGTTTATCTCAATATTTAGCGAAATTTGTCATATTTTACCACAGTAGTGGCTTTTTTCAAACTTGCAGTAACTATTTCTTGTGTTGGTTGAATTATACTACAGCTAGACATAGGTACATCTTCCTGCCCTTGATCAGTAACATTTTTACCATTTATTAGTACTGCTGGTGAGGCCCATCCTAGAATATTTTGAGGTATTTCAAAGCCTGAATCTACCTGAGCACCGTTTTTTAATAATTTTGGAGCAACAGACTTTCCATCTATCTCTTCCTCAGTGTCTTCATGGGGGTTTCCAGAATCAGGTAATTGCCAAGTATTTATTTCTACACTTATATTTGCAGAATCCAGATCATCTTTTAATGCTTCTAGGGATTTTTCGACATTATTGGGGGCCGACGTTTTTCCTGGGCAAGTATCGCCAAAAATAATATCTATATTAATCACTCTAGGGAGTGTATTTTGTTTCATTTATAAAGTTATTTAATTGTTAAAATGTCCTATAATCTTTCTAGAATCATTGGTGCAATATATGGATAAATAATCGATAGTACAATGACAATAGTGGCAACCCACAGCATAATTTTATTAATTCTATCCGAAGATGGCATAGTGCAAAATGTCCCAGGCTTACAATCTTGGGATTTTGGCTTTTTATACACTTTCCAAAAACCTGCAGCAACAAAAACAATTGCAACGATTAGAAAATATGGCTTATATGGCTCCATTGCAGTTAAATTGCCAATCCAAGCCCCACTAATTCCTAGAAAAAACAGAATCAGGGGCGCTATGCAGCAAAGAGTCGCCCCAAGTGCTGCCGCAATTCCAGCTCCCAGTAGCCATTTTGTGTTATTTTTATTTTCCATGTTATTTTTTTATTGTTGAAGGATGCCCGGCATTAGTTGTAGCCTTTATCATATCTTCAATAGACACTTTTTTTGGATCATACTTTACCACAGCTGTTTTGGTTTTTAAAGATATCTTAACATCACTAACACCTGGTAATTTTTCTAAGCTTTTGCGTATCGTAAATGGACATGTTGCACAAAACATTCCTGGAAGCTCTAAAGTGACGGTTTTTGTACTGATATTTTCATCTATCGTAGTTTTATTCGCCTTGTCATTAGAATTAAAGGCAAAACTCATAGTCAGAACTGATAAAATAATAGTTACGACGCCTATTAGAATTGTTATTTTTTTCATTATTTTGCTTCAATTAGGTTAATAATATTTGTTGCTATATGGCATTTATCTTTCGAATCAAAGCAACAGCTTTCCACGAGATATCCCATTAATTTTTCTACAATCTTAAAATCAACGCTATAAATTATGTATCTTCCATCTTTTTTGGATTTAATTAATCCACTATTTTCAAGGTGAGAGAGGTGAAAAGACATTGTATTTTGAGTCACACCAATTTTATCGCCAATTTTCCCTGCTGACATTCCATCTAGACCTGCCTTAACCAGAGCTTTAAAAGCCTTGAGTCTAGTTTCTTGTGCCAGTGATTCTAATATTTTGATTGTTTTCTTTATATTCATTGCTTGTATTTGTTGAATTTGTTATTTAATATATCGATATATCTACTATTGTAGATATATTAGATCATAAAGTCAATAGCAAGGTCAACTCTTAATTTCTACCCTTATCAAGCTTAACTACCCATTTTAAAGCAACGGGAGTTAGAAACGTCGTTCCCACAACCACCACAACCATTGCAGCAAAAATATCCTGCGACATTGCGGCCTCCCCCAAAGCCAGACCTTTTTGCATCACGATCATGGCGATTTCTGCTCTGGGAACCATGCTTATTGCAATAATAGCGGCTCCGGAGAATCCTGCGTAAGGAATCGCTGCCCCTCCAGTTCCTATAATTTTACCTAAAATCGCAGCCGCCAATAACACCAGACCTATGCCAAAGGAGGTTCCTAGGAGAGATGGATCTATATGTAGACCTATTCCAATAAAAAAGAAGGGGACAAAAAAGTCATGCAAAGGCTTATAACACATTTCACATTTTACCATTTGAGGATCGCGACTAAAGGCAAGTCCAGCAAAAAAGGCTCCGATAGCTAACGAAAGCCCTAAAAGCTCTGCAAAAGCTGCAATAATGAAGCCAATACTCAAGATCATCATCATTGGCCCTTGATTAGATTTCTTTGTTGAAATAAATTTAGATAGATAGGGTTCTATTTTAAGGGAAAGGAATGTACAAAGTAATGCAAATGCAATAAAGGTCGAAACGAACATAGCGATAGTTTTACCAATCATAATCGTGGATATCTCCTCGCCATTGCCAATTAGCACTGGCAATATTGACAAAAGCAGTGCTAGGATTGCTATACTACTTAAGTCATCAAGCTCAGCAACATCCAGTATCAATTGACCCTTTTTACTATCCAGAATTTTTTTTTCTTTTAGTAGGGATACAGATACGCCAATACTAGTGGCCGTCAATGCTGTTGCTACAAATAAACTTGGAATTAAACTTATGTCGAGAAGATAAAAGGCAGTTGCAAAACCAGCATAACCACTAACCGCCACATTACAGAACCATATCCAAGAAGCCCTAGGCAGTTGTTCAATCAGGCTGTTAATATTGCTTTTTAGGCCCACTTCAAATAATAATAGAATAATCCCGGCCTCCGCTAGAAATTTCAATGGATGAGTAATTTGACCATTAAGAAAGTGATAATGGGTATCTAGCCATTTTACAGCAATTCCCATGGTGATATAACCAATAAAGACTGGCATATGTATTTTACCTAAAAACATGCGGGACAGAAAGCTAAGCGCCACAAAGCTTCCGACAATTAATATCATTAAAGATGCTGTTTCTTGCTCCATTATTATCTTTTTTGTTAAAAATATACCCCTGATGGGTATGTTTACAGTTAAATTAGTCGCTTTCAGTCTTTTTTATTACCCATTTTGATGATAATTTTTATATGCAAGCCATTTATCCATAACGACACAAGCCGTTAAATCTCCTGATACATTAACCGCCGTGCGTGACATATCCAATATGCGATCAACACCAATAATCAGGGCTATACCACTTGCGGGGACGCCCATATTATTGAGTATGGCAGCAAGAATTACAATACCAACTCCAGGTACACTTGGAGCCCCTATGGAAGCTCCTACTGTTGTTGTGACCAATAATATAAAGCCACCCAAGGAAAGGTCTATTCCAAACACTTGAGTAAGAAATATAGCGGCAATTACCTGGTATATAGCGGTACCATCCATGTTGATAGTAGCTCCAAGTGGAATGATAAAGTTTGCCGTCGATGGCTGCACCCTTAACTCCTCTTCAGCAACTTTAATGGAAAGGGGCATTACGGCCGCAGAACTTGATGTAGAAAAGGCAAGCAGCTGTATTCCTCTTAAACTAGAGATAAAAACTGAGGGTTTTATACCTGCTATAAGCCAAGCTATTAAAATATAAAATAACAATAATAAAATTAACCCAGCTAAGACAGTACCCATATAGGCCGAAACTCCTATTAATGCAGTAATTCCAACTTGCATAGTAATCTGTGACAAAAATCCAAGCACGGCCAATGGAGCAAGTAACATCGCCCAACTAACTATTACCATAGAAACTTCTCTCACTGATCTGGCTATGTTTAGTAAAAGTTGTGCACGCACCGGACTTATTGATATTAAGGCAATTCCCATAAAAATAGATAACACAACAATCTGTAACATGCTTTCATTAAGAGCGGCATTTAACGGATTAGCAGGAATAAGATTAACTATGCGCTCGTGAATTGTTGGGTTTCGAGTAATATTGTCTGATGACTTTATAATATTCAATGATTCTGTATTAAGACTATTGAATAAAGTTTTCGAATCAATATACTGGCCTGGCTCAATTAACAAAGCAAGAGTGACTCCTATAATTATTGATATAATGGTGGTTCCTATAAAATAAGGAATTATTCGCAATCCCATCCTTTTTAATTTTTGTTTATTTTCAGTATCCGCAATACCTAGAACTATAGATGAAGAAACAAGTGGTATCATAATCATCTGAATAAGAGCTAGAAATATGTGTCCCGGCAATACTAGCCAGCCAGCGATTAACTTTGCTAAATCTTTTGAAATGATAGCAAGACCATCTTCTGATATCAAAAGACCTATAGTAATACCAAGTATCATGCAAACAACAATCTGCACCCACAATTTATTGTAAGATCTAGCACCATCCTGTTGGCCAATATCAGCTTTATAATTTTTTTCACTTTTGATCATTTGATAGTTATAGATTCTTAATTGTTTCAGACAAAATATTACTAATATCAATCTTATTAGAATGATGTTTTATTGTATTACAACTAATGATTTCTTTAGCTCCAGAGCTTTTTAATTGCTCATAGGCATTATCAGCAAAGATTGCATGAACCGCAATACAGATTGGTGGCTGCATCTTAGTATTACGCAAATGCCCCACTGTTTCGATCATGGTTCTTGCTGTAGAAACAATGTCATCGATCAAAACCGGAGTGTGATTTTTGTAATTTTCAACATCTGGCACTGATACTTCGACATCCTTATCCCCGCGGCGAATTTTATTTAGAATCACGAAAGGAGATCCAGATTTTTCTGCGATTTGTGCTACCCATTGCTCACTTTCTTCATCAGGGCCAATTAATAATGGGTCCTCAATATTATCCTTGATCCAGTGCGCAATTGAATCTGAGGCGTGCAAAACTTGCGATGGAATTAAGTAAATTTCATCTAATGACTTGTGACGATGCAAATGAGGGTCGATCGTCACTAACCAGTCAACCTGTTTTGATAAGAATTTAGCAAAAATATTTGAGGTCACAGCCTCTCCTTCATTAAATCTTTTATCCTGGCGCATATAACCCAAATATGGAGTTACCAAACCAACTTCTTGCGCCCCGTACTGTCTAGCTGCGTCAGCGAAAAACATCAAAGCCATTATCTTTTTGTCAGGATTATCAAGCCCACAAACTAATATTACATTCTTACCCTTAACATCACTATTTAATTTTACGAAAGATTCACCGTCAGGAAAATGTCGTACAGTAATATCACCCAATTCGCAATCAAGCTGATTGGAGATTTTTTTTGTCAACTCTTTGTATTCTGGAAAAGAAAATATTATTGTTTTAATCATGGTTTCTCCTTAATTTTTATAATTTCATTATTATCATCATTTAAGTAATTTAGGGCATAATTCAACTCACCTTGCGAATAAGAATGAATTGTAAACAGACTATCTCCTTTTTTAACCTTATCTTTGACAAAAATATGAAGGTCGACACCAGCCACTTTGTCACTTGGAGCACCAGCAAGCTTAGCAACTAAGGCTATACGACGATTATCAATTTGCGTTACTATACCCGCCATTTTTGCTTGATAGGAATGAAAATGTTTTGCTTTTGGTATTTCTCTCATGCCTCCTTGCGCCTCACATATTGCCTGGAATTTTCGCCATGCCTCACCGCCATCTAGGATTTCAGTGGCGATTTTGATTCCATCTCCTTCCTTAATTTCTGGCGAGAATTCTATAATATTTCCAGCTAATGACAGTGCTCTTTGGCGCAAATCCTGTGATGCGTTTTGATCACATTGTAAAACAGACACAATATCGCGCGCTTCAAGAGCAGGACCAATGCCGCGTCCTACTGGTTGAGTGCCATCACTAAATATTACTTTTACAGCTATATTTAAACTTGTGCCGACGGATTCCAGATATTCTTTTAGTGTATTAGCTACTTCCTGCGACCTGACTTTAGCAGTTGGACCAATTGGGATATCAATCAATACATGGGTTGAGCCCGCGGCTATTTTCTTTGACAAAACTGAAGCAATTAACTGACCTTCGCTATCTAAATTTAGAGCTTTTTCTACGCGGATTAGGATATCGTCTGCAGGGCTAAGTGATACTGATCCTCCCCAAACAATACATCCACCTTTTTTATCAACAACATTTTTCATTGAAGACGAATTCAATTCAACTGGTGCTAAAACCTCCATAGTATCGGCAGTTCCAGCAGGTGAAGTAATAGCGCGGGATGAGGTTTTTGGCATAGTTAGGCCAAAGGCGGCAACAATGGCAACAATTATTGGTGTAGTGCGATTTCCGGGCAATCCTCCCACGCAATGCTTATCAACAACAATATCAGAGTTCCAGACTAAAGTATCTCCAGCATCTACCATCGCCTTAGTAAGGTAAGTTATTTCATTTTTGGTCATGCGTCCACCAGCGCAAGCCGTTAAAAATGAGGAAATTTGAATATCGGAGTATCTTCCCAAGGCGATATCTTCAATGATTTGAGATATTTGCTCACTAGAAAGCTCGTTACCATAGATTTTAGAGCGCATAAAGCTCAAGGAATCAACTGGCTTGGCATGAGTTATTTCTATTTCACCACCTTCATCAGCAGCAAGTAAATCCCATGCATAGCCGGAAAGACTAGCCTCATCATGCCCCAATAAATCAGAATCAATAGTGTTTAAAGTGGCAATGATTGACTTTTTACCCAAAGTTACCTTTACCCTGGCTTGAACTTCGAAACCTTCAGATCTACAAATGTGACAATCTTGCCTCATGTAAATCACCGCTTCTTTGTAGGTGTTAATGCCTAATTTTTTTAAATATAAAGTTGATTTTTTCATAATTACCATAAATTCTCAGATTGAAGATACTCAGGAATAACAACATTCCAACCGAATTTCTTCTCTATTTTTTCTTTTAAAGATTTTGCAGCTTCCGTCTCACCATGAGTAATAAAAATTGTTTTTGGAGCCTCTTTAAGGTTGCTCAGCCACTGCAATATCTCTTCATAATCCGCATGAGCAGAGGCGCCGGTAAGGTTCTCGATACGAGCTTTAACGGGATACATCGCGCCATGAATTTTTGTTTCTTTTTCACCTTTTAAGAGCCTATCTCCGCGAGTTCCACCTGCCTGAAAACCACTAAATAAAATAGTATTTTTATGATCAGATATTAGGCGCTTCATGTGATGCAAAACTCTTCCGCCAGTTGCCATTCCACTTGCGGAAATGATTATTTTTGGCATATAAATATCAGCAATCTCTTTAGATTGCTCAGTA
This sequence comes from Rickettsia sp., assembly GCA_038131245.1. GTDB lineage: Bacteria > Pseudomonadota > Alphaproteobacteria > Rickettsiales > UBA1997 > CAMCFD01. Next base: position 66,376 of record JAYPPA010000001.1, read on the forward strand.
GTTCTAGTGTAAGTTGCCACACCACAGACATCTTCACATTGTTTTTGAGATAATTTATGCTCTTGATTAAATTTACAAAGAAGTTTGGAGGCATTAATTGCCATTGGACTATCGAGATATACTGGAATATCTGGAATTGCCTTGGATTTCTTAAGTTGGTGGATATAATAAAGTATACTTTGAGAGCGTCCCACTGCAAAAGCTGGAATAAGTATCGACCCTCCTTTTGATACCGTATCTCTTATTATTTTTCCCATTTCAATAAGGGGATCAATTTTATCATGCAATCTATTGCCATAGGTTGATTCTATCAATAAATAGTCAGTATTTTGAAGTTTTGTTGGGGATTTTAATATTGGGTCACTTAAGCGACCAAGGTCACCAGAAAAAGTAATGGTCTTTTTTTTGCTTGACAGGGTAATGAATGACGATCCTAAAATATGACCAGATTGACTCAGGACGAAAGAATTTTCCCCTCCAAGATCAACGGTTTTCTCAAATTCTACAGTTTTGAAATATTCTAGTGATTTTTTGGCATCAGTCTGAGTATAAAGTGGCAATGCCGGCTTGTGCTTGGTATAATGATACTTATTTGCCCTTCTGGCATCCTCTTCTTGTAAATAGCCGCTATCTGAAAGTAATATAGAGCATAAATCATAAGTAGCAGCCGAGCAATAAATTTTACCCTTAAAGCCGTTTTTTACCAATAATGGAATGTAGCCACTATGGTCGATATGAGCGTGAGTTAAAATAACCGCATCAATAGTTTTTGGATCAACCGGGGGCTTTTCCCAGTTTCTTAATCGCAATTTTTTATATCCCTGAAATAATCCGCAATCGATGAGGATTTTTTTGTTTTTACACTCTACGAGATATTTTGAGCCAGTAACCGTTCCAGTCGCACCCAAAAATGTAATTTTCATGTTTTTTACTTGTTTTTTATGAAAATATACCCCCCTGGGGTATATTTATACTATAATTTTACTTTTTTCAACCTCGAGGCATTTAAAATCACCGATATTGAACTAAATACCATGGCAATAGAGGCAATTATTGGATTTAGAAGCAACCCAAATGCCGGATATAAAACCCCGGCAGCAATCGGAACCCCAGTGGCATTGTAAATAAAAGCAAAGAATAGATTTTGCCTGATATTTTTCATTGTTGCTTGACTAAGTTTTCTGGCTCGAACAATTCCAGTTAAATCGCCTTTGACCAAGGTTACTTCTGCGCTTTGCATAGCAATATCAGCACCAGTTCCCATGGCGATTCCTACATCAGCCTGAGCTAGAGCCGGAGCATCATTTACCCCATCACCAGCCATTGCAACCATATAACCTTCTTTTTTTAGCTGTTTGACTATTTCACTTTTGCGTGCTGGCATGACTCCAGCTTCGATTTCATCAATTTCTAACTGAGAAGCCACTGCCCGCGCGGTTTTTTCATTATCTCCAGTCAACATAACAATTCGAAGACCCATTTTTCGTAAATCTTTTAAGGCTTGTGGAGTAGTCTCTTTTATTGGGTCGGCAACACCAATTAGACCAGCCAATTTGCCATCAATAGCAACTAACATGACAGTTTCACCTTTGCTACGCAAACCATCAGCTTGCTTGACAAGATCCGTTTCCTTAATGTTTAATTCTGCAAGTAATTTATCATTGCCAAGTGCAACTTTTTTACCATTTACAACTCCTGCTACACCTTTTCCCGTAAAGGACTTAAAATCTTTAACACTTAACAATTCTATTTTTCTTGATTTTGCCCCTTCTACTATTGCAGTTGCGAGCGGATGTTCACTACCTTTTTCTAAAGTAGCAGCTAATTGCAATAACTCATCCTCACCTTGACCTTGAGCAGCAATTACCGAGGTTAATTTGGGCTTTCCTTCGGTTAGAGTTCCGGTTTTATCAACTATCAAGACATTAATTTTTTCCATTAATTCTAAACTCTCAGCATTTTTGATTAATATTCCTACTTGAGCACCACGACCAGTCCCAACCATGATTGACATTGGAGTTGCAAGGCCAACAGCACAAGGACAGGCGATAATAAGTACGGCTACGGCATTAATTACTGCAAAAGATAGTGCAGGCTCTGGCCCCCAAACACCCCAGACTATTGCTGTTATAATAGATATTGCAACCACCACTGGTACAAAATAACCAGCAACAATATCGGCCATTTTTTGAATAGGGGCGCGGCTGCGCTGAGCTTGAGCGACCATGTGAACTATTTGCGAAAGCACAGTCTCGGATCCGACTCTTTTAGCTTCCATTACAAAACCCCCAGTTTGATTTAATGTCGCGCCAGTAACATTATCTCCAGCTTTTTTGGTGGCCGGCATTGACTCTCCAGTAATCATTGACTCATCAATGGTGCTTGAACCTTCAAGAATTACTCCATCAACTGGCACGGATTCGCCTGGCCTAACTCTTAATTTATCACCAAGCTGTACTTCATTTAATTCTATATCCTCCTCACTACCGTCATCACGAATTATGCGAGCAGTTTTTGGCGCAAGATCAAGCAAAGCCCGAATCGCACTATTAGTTTGCGAGCGAGCTCTAAGTTCCATAACTTGACCAAGCATTACTAGCGTTATAATCACCGCTGCTGCTTCAAAATAAACATCCACCATACCACCGGCCATTTGCATTTGCACAGGAAATAAATTTGGGAAAAAGACCGCTATTATGCTGTAAAGATAAGCAACCCCGGTTCCAAGAGCGATCAAAGTGAACATATTAAGGTTCCAGGTAATAATGGAACTCCAGGCTTTTTTGAAGAAAGGTACCGCACCCCAAAGCATTACCGGCGTTGCCAAAGTAAACTCAACCCACATGGCAGTATTTGAGCTAATGAACGCCGCAAGAGGTTTGCCTGGTAAGTGATCCAGCATCACCAAAAGCAATGTTGGAAGTGATAAAGTGGCACAAATCCAGAATCTTCTGGTCATGTCAATCAGCTCAGATTTATCTTCATCAGCTACGCCGTCTTTTGGCTCTAGCGCCATGCCACATTTTGGACAACTTCCCGGGCCGATTTGTTCAACTTCTGGATGCATTGGACAAGTATAGATTACATCTTTGTCTACTACCTGGCTTGCTTTGGTAGATTTTTTTGAGTGGCTGTGGCAGCTTTTACCATGTTTATTTTGCATAATATTGTGCTTTTTTGTTATAAATATACCCTAGTGGGGTATATTTTAGTAAATTATTTTGAAGAAAGGGTTGGCATAAAAGCCGGAACTTTTTTAGCATAATCATGCCAAGCTTTGCCGAACCTTTTTGTCGATTCATTTTCTTCAAATTTAGCCAATTTTAAATACATAATTACTAAAATTGGAAACATAATTACAGTAATAATTGTAGGCCATTGCAATAAAAATCCAAACATAATTAGTACAAAACCAATATATTGTGGGTGACGAACTTTAGCGTAAAGTCCAGTAACGGCAAGTTTTCCAACCCTTTGTGCACCATAAAGAACCCTCCATGCCGAAGAAAGTATGATAAATCCAATTCCAATAAAGACCGCACTTAACATATGTAGAGGATCAAAATGAGCATTGCCTTTAAATCCAAAAATAGTATGTAAAAGATGACCATTTTCATGAGAGAGAAAGTCTATTCCAGGATATTTAGTGGTTAACCAGCCTGAAAAAAGATAAATAGTCAAAGGAAACCCATACATTTCAGTAAATAATGCTATAATAAATGCTGAGAAAGCTCCAAATGATCGCCAATCACGCTTTGTTTGTGGTTTAGAAAAGCTGAAAGCAAACATTATAAAAATTGCTGAATTTAATATAACCAAACTCCATAAGCCATATGATGACATTGTTTCATGTTCCATTATTTACCCTCCCTTTTATCGTTATTATTATGACCTTTGTGACCATGATGCATAAAAATATGCATTATTGGACAAATGGCAAAGATAAGCCAGGGCAACGCTGCAAATAAGTGAGCCCTATGCTCAGTTATTAAATAAAATCCTATAAAAATCAAAAAAAGAATGGTAATAATTCTATCTTTTTTGAGCCATTTATTTTCTTTATCATCTGGCTTGTGATAATGTTCATGATCATGCTCCATAATTTTATAAAAAAAAGTTAATATAAGAAAAAGACAGTCCTGTGGAATATAAAGATAAAGACACCCAAAAAACTATCTTACTAAATTTCCTCATTTTTGCACATTGGGTAACCGGGTCATTGTTAGATAAGCAAGGTTTCTTAAATTTATAAATAGAAAGTCCAGATATAGTTAACATAATTCCAGAAAAAATAAAAAGCTCCGATCTATAGGCAGATAGTAGGGCAAGCTGGGGTATATTAGAAGTCAATCCCATCATAACAGCCCCAGCACCAAGTGATATTAGTAATGCCGGTAATACGCAACAAAATAAAGTAGAAAATGAAGAGAGTAATGTAACTATTGACACAGTAGCATCTTTTATATTTCTCATATTTATTTAATTTTCCAAAATTTTTGCATTTCAATATATAAAAATGAAGCGCTCCAAGTAATTAATACCAATCCAGAAAGGGCCTCCAGGCCAACTAAAAACCTAATGTGACCAATTGGAATTATGTCTCCTATGCCAAGAGAAGTGTAGGTTGTAAAAGAAAAATAGCTGCAATCCATTAGTGACTCATTAAAATTACCCTGAAGGCTGCCAAAATTGCCATTTTTTAATAAGAAATGATAAGAAAATGCAAAGAGCCAGACCTCCACTATATGGGTAAGAATGATTGTAAATACCGATATGATTATTTTAAACTTCTTACTTATCTTGAGTCCCGGAAGAATAGAGCTTAATGAATACAGCACTTTCGCATGAATCAAGACTGCTATCGATATAATAAAGCTATTAATGATAAAAACACTAATCATGTTTATTGGTTGTTTTGCTATTTTCTTCCCTCTTAGCCTCCTTGGCCTGCAATACAAAGCTATAAATGACTGGCAAAACCAACAAATTAAGTATTAAAACCGTAATCATGCCCCCAAGCATTGGCGCAGCAATGCGATGAGTCACATCAGACCCAGTACCACTACTTAACATGATAGGAAATAGTCCAGCCATTGTTGATACCGCAGTCATTACCACTGGACGCACTCTCATAGATGTTGCATGGCTGGCAATTTCAAGAATCTTCTTTAGCGACAAGGCTTTGTTGTTTGCTTTGTGAAGCTTCTTAATTTCCACATCTATGAAACTTAAAACTAGCACGCCGATTTCTGCCGCCATACCGGCGAGCGCAATGAAGCCCACCACCACGGCTACGGAAATGTTATACCCCGCCAGATACACAAACCAGATTCCCCCAATTAGCCCAAAAGGTATTGATAGCATAACGATCAGTGGCTCAACAAAATTACGAAAATGAATATATAAAAGCATAAAAATTATCAATAATGTCGCTGGTACAACAATTTTTAGCCTCTCGGCGGCTCTTTCCATATATTCAAACTGCCCAGACCAGGTTAGTCTGTACCCAGGCGGTATTTCAACTTTTTCATCTAAAACTTTTTTAGCTTTCTTGACAAATCCACCAATATCAGATGTAGTAATATCAACATATATCCAGGCATTTGGACTCGCATTTTCACTTTTTATAACCGGGGGCCCTCGGCGCAGTTTTAAATCAGCCACCATGGTTAGGGGAATTTGCGCTCCAGTTGGAGTAGGAATCAATATCCTCTTTAGACTTTGTGCATCATCACGCAGTTCACGAGGATATCGTAAATTTACTGGATAGCGCTCTAACCCTTCAACTGTCTGGGTAATGTTCATGCCACCAATGGCAGTTTGAATTACATCTTGAATATCACCAGTAGTAAGACCATAGCGCGCCGCGGCCTTGCGATCAATATCAAAATCCATGTAGTAGCCCCCAACTGCTCTGTCACCAAATACTGATAATGTTTCAGGGATAGTTTTCATTGCCTGCTCGATTTCTTTGGATAGACGCTGTAACTCGTTTAAATCTGCACCAGAAACTTTTATGCCAATTGGTGTTTTGATACCAGTTGATAACATGTCTATACGAGTTTTAATAGGCATAGTCCAAGCATTGGCAACGCCAGGAAATTTTATTGCCTTATCCATTTCTGACATCAACTCTCTGGTTGATTTTTTCGGATTTGGCCATTCTTTTTTATCCTTCAGCCTAATTGTAGTTTCAAGCATGGAAAGCGGCGCCGAATCTGTCGCAGTTTGGGCGCGACCAACCTTACCAAATACATGATGAACCTCGGGGAATTTATATAAGATCTTGTCAGTTTGCTGCATAATTTCTTTTGCCTTAGAAATAGAAATTCCAGGAAAAGTTGTCGGCATATATAAAATATCACCTTCATCAAGAGGCGGCATAAATTCGCTACCAGTTTTAGAAAGTGGATAAATTGTTATCACAAGCAATATACTAGCTATAAAGATTGTTAAAAATCTATTTCCCATGGCTTTTTTAAGAGCCGGAGCATGTAACTTATGTAAAAAACGGTTAATCGGATTTTTATTTTCAGCGATAATCTTACCGCGAATAAAAAACCCCATCATAACTGGCACTAATGTTATTGCTAATATTGCTGATGCAGCCATAGCGTAGGTTTTGGTAAAGGCAAGAGGGCTAAATAACCTTCCTTCTTGGGCCTGCATGGTAAAAATTGGTAAAAATGATATTGTGATAACTAATAATGAGAAAAATAAAGCTGGACCAACCTCTCTTGAGGACTCTCCAATGGCTTTCCAATGTTCTGAGTTGGTTAGGTCCCTACCTTTTTCTTCTCGATTTTTAGCTAGATGTTTGTGGGCATTTTCTACCATCACAACTGCACCATCAACCATAGCACCAATGGCAATTGCAATTCCCCCAAGGGACATAATATTGGCATTTAAGCCCTGTAGGCGCATAACAATAAAGGCCATTAATATCCCAAGAGGTAAGGTTACTATTATTACCAAGGCCGAGCGAGCATGAAAAAGAAAGGCAATAATAATAAGACTGACAATGATTATTTCTTCTATCAAAGATTTATTAAGGCTGTCAACTGCACGCTCAATTAGATCTCCTCGATCATAAACTGGTATAATTTCCACACCTTCTGGAAGGCCAGATTTTAGCGAATCAAGCTTTTTTCGAACTCCTTGAATGGTGGTTAAGGCATTTTCTCCAAAGCGCATAACTACAACACCTCCTGCGACTTCACCTTCACCATTTAAATCGACAGCACCACGGCGTAATTCTGGACCGATTTGCACATTGGCAACATCTTGCAATCTGATTGGCGTGCCATTTTTATCCACTCCAATAGGAATGGTTTTTAAATCTGCAATAGATTTTATATAGCCAAGTCCACGAACCATATATTCTGTTTCCGACTTCTCAACTAACCTACCTCCAACATCATTATTCGAACGCTTAATGGCGTGCTTTACTTTAGAAAGTGGAATATTGTATGCCATCAAAGAATTTGGATCAACTTCAACTTGATATTGTTTGACGTACCCACCAATTGAAGCCACTTCTGACACACCATCAACAGTTTGTAGTGGATATCTCAAATACCAATCTTGTATTGACCTTAATTGAGATAAATCATGCTTTCCGGTTTTATCTATCAAGGCATATTCATAAATCCAGCCAACACCAGTCGCATCAGGACCTAAAGTTGGGGAAACATTTTTCGGGAGCCTATCGGCAACGTAATTCAGTGACTCCAAAACCCTCGAGCGAGCCCAATACATATCAGTATCATCCTCAAAAATAATGTAAACGAAGGATAGGCCAAAAAAAGAATAGCCACGCACTACTTTTGATTTTGGAACAGCTAACATCGCGGTAGTAAGTGGATAAGTCACCTGATCTTCAACTACCTGCGGGGATTGTCCATCATAAGGCGTAAAAATAATAACCTGCACATCAGATAAGTCAGGTATGGCATCAAGTGGGGTTGATTTATAGGTCATAAACCCGGCAACGCCAATGATTAGGGCGATAATTAAAATCATAAAACGATCTCGCAAAGAATAATCTATAATTTTATTTATCATCCCGCCCCTCCTTTTTGTTATTTATTGATTCTATCATTTTAGCAGTAGCCTCTTTCAATTTAGACTCAGAATCAATCAAGAATTGCGACGAAGTGACCACCTCTTCACCAGCCTCAACACCCTTTAAAACAATAACTCTTCCGTTAGATTCTAGACCTAAAGTCACTTCCCTAGGCTCAAATTTACCCTTATCACGAACCACAAATATTTGATTTGTTATTCCAGATCGCACAACTGCTTCAGATGGCACGGTAATTACATTTTCTTGTTTTTGTGTAGCAATATTTATATCAGCAAACATTTCCGGACGCAATAATAAATCTGGATTATCAAAAACTAGGCGTACTTTAATGGTGCGAGTCTTAGTTTCCGCATAAGGATAAATATAATCCACAGTTCCTTTAAAAATTTTGCCAGGTATACCTTTTAGAGTCATTTCAGCCTCATCACCCTTCTTGACCCAGGAAATCTCATATTCATAAATATCCCCATAAACCCAAACTTTGGATAAATCAGATATCATGTATAATTCAGTGGCAGGCGTAACATACTGACCCTTTCTAGCTCCAATTTTCATAATTGTTCCCGCTGCAGGGCTGTGAATATGTAAATTCTTTTTAATTTTACGAGTTTTTTCTAATTCTTTTATTTGGTGATCTGGCACATCAAGTAGCTCAAGTCTCTGCTTAGTATTTACAAGTAAACTCTTTGCGCCACGCTTAATATCAGAAAACCTACTCTTCCTTAAGGACTTATAATTATCCATTGCCAATAAATATTCTTCTTGCGTAGAAACCAATTTAGGGGAATATATACTCAGCAACATAGCATCTTTTTTCACAAACTCCCCAGTTCTATCTATAAATAATTCATCGATCCAACCCTCAGTTTTAGAGTGAATACGGGTCATGCCATCCTCATCAAAATCTATCTTGCCCACAGCCCTAATGATTCGACTCAAACTACCAACAGTGGCCTTTGCGGTGCGAACACCAATATTTTGCACAACAGTCGAGTCAATTTTCACAGTTCCGGCCAAATTTCCACCACCAGATTCAACTTCCTCATAAACTGGAATATAATCCATTCCCATATGATCTTTAGCAGGAGTAGGAGAGGTAACATCCGGGTTCATTGGATTTCGGTAAAAAAGTATCTTAGCCTCAACTTCCTCCTCTTCATCTTCATCTGCGTAAACTGGGATATAATCCATTCCCATGTCATCTTGCGCTGGAACAGGTGAAGTAATATCTGGATTCATTGGATTGCGGTAAAAAATTGGATCACTGGATTTTTTGTCCATTTGCGTCATGTCCATTTTGGCATTATTTGTAGTAAAATGGGAGGTTAAATATCCAATTCCAGAGCCAATAATTAAAAGAATAATTACTGCAATGATGGTCTTATTTTTAGTCAATGTCATTATTTTTTATTTAATTTTTTCTGTTTCTTTGTAGACCTTTTTACGACAGTTTTATATATATTTTCAGTTCCCACGGATGCCTCTATACTTGCCAAAGACTGATTTGCCTCCGCTAAAGCCTTCCAATACTTCATTTCATAATTAAATAAAGTTATCTGACTTTTAACTAAATTCAAAAAGTCAACCTGACTAACTTTATAGCCAGACAGCATAGATTTAACGGTTTGCCTAGCCTGCGGAAGAATTCCTGTTTTAAATAATGAAAATTGATCTCGAGCGCGATTATACTCGGAAGATGCCCTAGTAATATCAGATAAAATAGAATTATAAGTATCTTTTTTGGCAAATTCACTTTGAGAGAACTCATGCTGTCTTTGGTAAATTTCTCTGGTTTGCTTGGTTCTTGCGTAAAGCGGTACACTTAAACTAAAGGTTATTGATGCAAAATCCTCTCTATCAATTGCCGTGCCAGCAGCAGAAACACCATCTGAGCGAGCCCCATAATTCATTCCAACTTTAAAATCTGGATAATATCCTTTACGAGCAAGTTTGTGACGAGCTCTGGCTGCTTTTATAAAATTTCTATTTCTTAACAAGGTTGGTTTGGACATTCTAGCTTCTTCAAATAAAGCGCTGGTGGACATTATATTTGGTAATCTTAACAAAACATTTTCTGGCAACTTAATTGCAATATTTGCCTCTCTGCCCATTAATGTATTTAACTCAGCAGCCTTATTTATTCTCAAACTAGACAGTTGAATTTTCTGGTCCAACAATTTTGATAGCTCAAGTTGAGCCAATAATACATCCTGCTGCAAACCTTTCCCTACTTTATATTTGGTTTGAGCAATTTTTATGAATTTTCGCAGCAATCCAAGGTTTTTATTAACAATTTCTAAAGATCGATCCAGAAAATAAACCTGCCACCAGGTTGATTTAACTCCTCTTGCTAATTGCAATCTGACTTCATCAACATCGTTAGCCGCAGCAGCAGCCTCATATTTCGAAGCCTTTTTCTTTAAGGCTAACTTTCCAGGAAATGGAAATGCCTGAGAAAAGCCAATTTGCCTTTGTGTCATTGGCTCTTGTGATGTAGAAAAATTACTGGTAGGTAAATTCATTACATTCAGATTAATCGTAGGATCAGGAAGTGAACCAGCCTGAGATGGAATTTCCGCAAAAGCCCGATATCTAGACTTCATTTCTGATAGGCTTGGATTGTCACTAAGTGCAGTCTCAACTGCATCGTTCACTTCAAGCTCAACCTCAATATTTTTTTCAGCAAAAGCCGAAACATTAATGGATATCGTAAAAACTATCACCAAGACTGCAAATCCATAGAATAATTTAAACTTTTCACCCATCATTATCATTAAAATACTGTTTATTTTTAATCAATTTTCTTAAATAAAGAAACTAACTCTTCGATTTTCCGATCCCTCTCTTCACAATCCTTTGATTCAAAAGCTTTGGCAACACATCCTTGTAAATGCGCCCTCAAAATATTACCTTCAATTGATTGCGTGGCAGCACTAATCGCCTTCAACTGAATCATGATATCTGGACAATACCTCCTCTCTTCAATCATTTTTTTGACTCCATCAATCTGGCCAGTCACACGATTTAACCTTGATATTTCTTGACTATGGTCTGGATATTTATTTTTACTACAGCAATCTGACATATTTTTAGCAATTTTTGTTGAATATTATTAATAAATATACCCTCATGGGGTATTTTTATATTATAATTATACCCCGTGGGGGTATAATGTCAAGAGAAAAATTTTTCTAAAAATGGAGATTTGATTAACTTAATAATTAACAGGAATGGAAGTGCTGTTAATTTTTGCAAGTCTTGCGCCCCAATTAAAAATCCTTACTCTCAAGTGAAACCAATAATGCAATAATCACAATGAGCATCATAATTATTATAACCTCTAAAATCATCCCACATCCCCTCCCTCATTCGGTCCATTAAAAACCTCAACTCCGCCAATAATATCCCTCTGATCACAAATCGCCAAATCTCCATAACTACTAAGGGTAGTGTCAATACTGCTATGACCAAGCGCCTGTCTAGTTGCATTTAGATATTCAGGGCTCTGCTTTTGTGCGAACTTCGCTCGAGTTCTTCTAAAGCTATGTGGCTCAATATATTCAAGTCCAGTACCAACAAAAGCCTTCTTAAAAATTTCATGAAGCACTGAATTTGACTTAATTTCTTCATGTGTTAGATTGCTTTCAAGTAGGTTTAATTGATTAAAGCTATTTGGAATTTTAGGAAATAGCGGATCTTTGCTACTAAACCCCGATTTAACCAAGAAAGCCTTCCATTCAAGTACAATATCCAAAATATCGCTAGGAAGCGCCACAAAGTCCGCATATCTCGTTTTTGCGCCCTTTACCGACATATCTTTTGGGTTTACATAGATAAAATATTTGCCATCTTCTGTGATTACATTTTTAAGCTTAACCGTCCTAAGCTCAGAAACTCTAAGCGAGGCGAGGGCGTTAAGCGAAATTATTGCCTGATTCCTTTTTTCAATTAAACTATTAGTTGGCATTTTGCGAATTGTTGAAATAATATCCTCATAGCTATGCGATTTTTTATATTCAGGTGATTTTGCCATTCTTCTTTGGTTATCGCTAATGTTTAAATAGTCAATATCTTCATAATTAATCTTGCTTCGATACCCCTTTTTGCGCTCAAGCCAAAATAAAAACTCTTTTAATTCACGAATCGCACTATTTATGAATGAGAGAGAATATTTTTGATCAAATAGATAGTTAATGTATTTATCTGCCAACATCTTGTCATAAGTCTCAAAACCTTCAAATTTGATAAAGGTCTCAAATTCTCGCAAACATTTTAATGTTTCGATTATGGTTTTTTCATCCCTCCTACCAACCCTTTTTTTGTGAATAGAATATTCATATTTTAACCTTTCATTTTTAGGGCTGAATTGGTCTTTGTTTTCCTTATATTTCATTTAATAAATCTAGTTGGATTGGTTGATTTTCAGGCTCTTTTTGGGTACTTTTACCTTGGTTAAGAAAAAGAGTGTTCACGGTGGGGTTTTTGCAATCATATAATTGCAACTGTTGCACTATATCAAAAGCCTTTCTTAATTTTGGTAAATCTTCAAGTTTATAGGGCTTATTTATTGAGGTTTTGCAGACTTTGCATATTGCATGCGCTTTGACAAACTGCTTTTTAATATATTTAATTTGAATTTGTTTTTTAAGTGGGTCTCTGCCTTCGTGACATTTTACGCAATAAATTTGGTTAAATTCAGTCTTGCATTTATTAACATCATTCATTTTACTTAAAAAGTCCTTGACATGAGCACCGTAGAATAAGGCAGGCTTTTTGCTATCAATAGCTTTCAAGCCTTTTCTTTTCCAGTCTAAAACTGTTTTTTCGTGAACCTTGCAAACCCTGCAAAGCATCTCAATATCATAGCAACGCCAATAGCTAAGCTTGTTTAATGGATAAATTTTCTTCCCCATAAGGTTATTGCTTTGAAAATTGCTCGATAAGATCTTTGATGTCCTCAACCCGCCAAGCAGTCGTTCTTTCGCCAAGTTTTACAGGTTTTGGGAATTTGCCATTCTTGACACCTTGCCACCAAGTGGATTTACCAATGGGAATAAATTTTAGAACTTCTGGTAATCTTATAAAGCCAGTTTCGGGGAGGTTGTTTTGATTTGTCATTATAGATCTCGTTAAGTTGTTAAAATATTAAAAATTTACTAGTCTTGAGAAATCCCAAGATTTGTAATAATGTATATTCTAAACTAACGAGGGGTGGTAAGTACAACCAGGAGCTAGTGATGATTTATCATTGCTAGAGATGATAAACGGCCTGGGATATTTATTTGATTGACTTTGATTGGTTTTTAAAAATATAGTTACACCATCTATAAAAGGTTGGCTTCGTCCAATCTCCACCATCTCTTTTGAATGTTTTGTATGGTTCAAAGTTTTCTAGTAGGTTTTGGTGGTTTTCTTCCAACTCTTTTGCTACCTCTTTAGTTAGCTGCAAAGCTGAGGGAGACTTTTTTTCTTTCATCAATCTTGAGCAAATTTCTTTTACTTTATCCCGCAAAGGTTTGTATTTCTCGCCCGAGGCTTTGCCACCCTTCCGTTTTTCCTCAGTGTAAACATCTTCTATTTCTGGTATATCGTCAAACTCGATACAAGTATCTCCTAAATCTAAATCCCACTCATCATTCCCGATAAAGTCAAATTCTTCTTGTGATTCATTGCTTTGCATTGCAACATCGATTTCGGTAATTTTGCAAAGCTCATTTTCACCCTCCTTAATGGATTTAAATTGCTCACTTCTATCTTCCTTAAAGTTCATCACTAAGCAAGACCCTCTGATACCAATTTTTTCACAAGACTTAATCTGCTTACTGTACATCTTATGAAGAGAGGAGTTATTCGAGTGTTTAATTTGCACAATCGCTTGAAATTTATTGCCAAGAGAAAAAACGAACTTCAATTGCTTGTCAACTTTGTCAATATTGCGACTAATTTTAATATTTCTATTTTGACCGTTTAACCAGCTTTCACAAATGCTAAAAAATAACATTTGAGAGTACAGTTCGTTAACATGGTAAAATTTTGACTTTCTTTTAGTCCAAAATACTCGCCAAATATCCTTATCCTCAATCAACGATTTAAAATTTGCGATAATTTCTTCAACTGCTAAATCTAAAGATTTTTGACTATTTTTCTTTATTTCTGAAATTTCCAACCCTTTGGTTTTGGATAATCTTTTGCCATCCTCAAGCCATCTATAAAGCCCATGATAATCCTCTTCTAGGTTATAATGTTCAAAGCTCTCTTCTTGTAATATTTTTAAAATTTCCAAAAAGAACTCTCTATCTTCTCTTAATTTATCTAAAACATCTTTCTTTTTATCACTTTTGTTTTTTTCTATCCATACGCTACCAATAAACTTATTGATCTTCTTCCTAAGGTTATGGTTATGCGCTGAAATATCAACTATCCAATTGTCAAAATTATCGGATATTGGTAAGTCAAGCAGAACATCTCTTGGTAAAAATTTTAGAGGACAGTTTGCGTAAGGGTTAAAAAGCAAATTATAGCAATGTCCCCTTTCAGACTCGTACAAGTGATCACCCTCAATGCCAAGTCTCGTTAAGGTATCGACAGTATATTCACAAATTTTGTCATCTATGATCTTTTGCGTCATGTCGCTTATTATATCTCCCCCAATTCCTTCTTCAAGAAATGGCAATAGCAAGAATATTTCAGGATTATCTTGTGCGGAATCTATGATATCGCGAGCATTAAATAATATTTTTTCATCTAAAGATCGGCTAGAACCACTGCCACTTGTGGTTTCACGGCCATAGCCAATACAGGTTGATTTATATTCGGGAAAGCGCACCAGCTTCTTAGCTGTGCGCCAATGAATATCGCTAGAATCATAAACTTTGCTTTTCCTAATTAAAAGTAATATATTTGTGAAATATTGCTTGTAATCATCAAATGAGTTTTTGATAATTTCGCTTTTACTATCTTTTAATAGTAATGGTTCAACAAAAAGCTTAGTATCAAGATTTAAAATAGGGTTAAATACCCCGAGCTTTTCAAGTTTATTTTTGTTGATATTAAAATGGTCTGAAAATAAAACCGGTTTATCGCTTTCTAATTTTTTCTTTTTTTTCACCTCCCACCCCCTTGCTTCTCAATAAAATCACCCCACCAATCCATCATATCCCTTCGATCATCCAAATATTGTGCGTGATTATAGGCGGCGCGGATTTTGTTTCTTTCACCATGTGCAAGCTGCCTTTCAATAACATCTTCTTTAAATAAACCGCTTTCGTTTAATATTGTCGAGGCAAGCGATCTAAAGCCGTGAACGGTTGCTTTGCCGTGATATCCAATGCGATAAAGTGCATAGAGCAGGGTGTTTTCACTAATAAATTTATCAGGATTCTGGCGATTCGGAAAAACAAACTCACGATTACCATTGATATTTTGCAAATCCTTAAAAACCTCAAGCGATTGCTTGCAAAGCGGCACTAAGTGCTTAATCTTCATTTTCATGCGCTCGGCTGGGATTTCCCAAATCTTTTTCTCAAAATCAATCTCACTCCATTTTGCTCCCCGAAGTTCAGTAGTTCTAACAAAAGTCAGCAAAGCCAGCTTTAAACCAAGTTTATTTTGATGTTCGCCGTGATAATTCTCGATCCTTGCAAGAAGTTCGGGAATTTCTCTTTCCTCAATTCTATTAAAATGCTTAGCTTTCCTAGTTTTTAGTGCACCTTGTAAATCAAGCGCAATATTTCTTTCCGCAAGTCCGGTCGCAATAGCGAATTTAAAAACTTGTCCGCAGGTCTGCCTCATCTTTTTAGCAATATCAAGTGCGTCACGATCTTCAATTTTTCTAAGAGCAACTAATAATTCAGGTGCGCTAATTTCAGCAATAGGGCGAAAGCCAATGATTGGAAAAATGTCTTTTTCTAGATTTTTAATAACGGTTTTGCTGTAACGCTCTGTCCAGCCCTGTGAATATGTTTTGTGCCACTGCCGTGCAACACTTTCAAAGGAATTTTCAGCATTAATCGATTTCTTTAATTTGGCTAATTTCTTTTCTTGTGAAGGGTCAATTCCATCTTGAATCTGTTTTCTCGCGTCATCTCGTTTATTTCTAGCCTCTTTTAATGAAATTTCGGGATAAGTGCCAAAAGACAAGGTTTTTTCTTTACCCCCAAATCGATACTTTAATTGCCAATATTTACCCCCATTTGGATGAATTAACAGATATAATCCTTTTTCGTCCGACCTCTTAAAGCGCTTGTCTAGGGGCTTTAGATTTTTAACAATAATATCAGTCAAAGGCATATCCGGGGGTAAAAACTTTTAGTATCAAATATTTACCCCCAATTATACCCCCAAAATACCTTAAATGTCAATAGATTTCTTGGGACAGTGTCGGACATTAACCAAGGAAAAAACCTTGATATGTGTGACTTAAATAGACTTTTTAAGATTGTGTGAAATAGTAGAAATGGCGGACAGGGTGAGATTCGAACTCACGGTAGGCGTGAACCTACGGCAGTTTTCAAGACTGCTGCCTTAAACCACTCGGCCACCTGTCCTTATTAAAATAGTAACAACTCTTTGGATCAGCGTCACAAACATTTCGTCTCTTTTCTCGCTTTCGCTCGAAGAAGACTCATGCTCGGGGATTGCGTCGTTAAATAAATTTAACTCCTAATCCCGCTTC
>JAYPPA010000001.1:83235-88400 GCA_038131245.1 Rickettsia sp.
AGACTCATGCTCGGGGATTGCGTCGTTAAATAAATTTAACTCCTAATCCCGCTTCTCATTTAAAACGCTTTCGCGTTTCATTTTTGCTTTGCAAAAAACATTCGAAGCCTCGGCCACCTGTCCTTATATAAAATAGTAACAACTCTTTGGATCAGCGTCACAAACATTTCGTCTCTTTTCTCGCTTTCGCTCGAAGAAGACTCATGCTCGGGGATTGCGTCGTTAAATAAATTTAACTCCTAATCCCGCTTCATCCTAAAAATAGGCGTTAAGCCTATTTTTTAACGGATCAAGCCTCGGTCACCTGTCCATATATAAAATAGTCCAAAAAAAGCACACAAAACCCCAAACCCCAAAACTCCAACTAAAGAGTGCCCAAAACAACGCCTCAAAGCCAAAGGAGGTCACGATCGCGTGCTAAATCCTAAACTATCTGACTTAGATTATACCAAACCCACTTATAAATGTCAAGAAAATTCCTAACGCGCCCCAAAATGAACAAAACGCTACAGTCACGCCAATTTCTCATACTTCTGACTTCATAACTACAAAAACTATAATAACATATAAGTGGGGTAAGCAAAATATTAAGCAATAAATATGAGCAAGGAAAGTGCTGGACAAAAACCACCAAGAGCAGATAGTTTTGGTGGATTTGATGCAGAAAGAGAAGAGGTTGGGCGGCCCATAGCAAGATCGGTTAGTCTTGACAGTAGTAGTAACAACCTGGATCATGATATGTTTGGCCCTGGTGGGTTTACTGATGAAAACCTTTCTAGAGGTGGGCACTTGACAGACGCAGAGCGAGAAGCTGCTGCAAAAAGACGGGAAGCTACGTGGCAAGAAAGTTATGAAAAGGATGCCGAAGGCCAAAAAGCAATGGCCGGCAGCCACTTTACCTCTGGCGGCGTTAATCGTGAAGAGCGCGAAGACTGGCTTCAAGAAGCAATTCAGGATGAACATGCAGCCGCCTATGAAAACGCCAAAGCTAGAGAAAGCCCAACTCCTGATGGAGCAAATCCTAATAGGATCAAAAAAGCCAATAGTTTTGGTGGCTTTGATTCTGAAAAAGAAGTTCCAGTAGAAGAGTATCAAAACGCTCGCTATGCTCAAGGCTCTACTTCGCGAGATGATTCATGGCTAAAAGAAGCAGCCCAAGCAGAATGGGAGGCTATTGGCGCGCAAGAACAACAAAAGGAGGAGAAGCAAAAAGGCAAGGCCCCTACTGAGGTCTCTGAGGATGTGGCCAATAAAGCTAGCTCTGTAAGGGCAATTAGGACTAAAGAAGAAGAATCATCGAAGGGAAAAAGACCGTTTTTATTTAGAAGGTTGAGTAAAAATTCTCAATCTACAAATTCTCAACCCAAAAAAGAGGATGAAAAAGCGAGTACATATAAAGAAGTAATGGGCCTTGACAGGGATTATCAAGAAGGTGATGATGATCAATATAAAGAAGTGATTGGGGCTCTTCAGCAAGAACAGGCTAAGGTTAGGGGCAAAAAGTCGAGAGGTTCTAAGAATGAAGGCGAAGATTTGCAGCGAGACATAGATTTTTTGCAAAATTCTTTCGTTAGCTACAGAAGCGAAGCCCTTAGCCCCTCAGTTGAAGATCTAGAGGCAGATGTTAAAATGATAGCAATGACTGGTAGAGTTCCAAGTGACATAGATAATCCACAGTTTAATAACCCGGACAGGGGTTCTTTTGGTGTAAATATTGCTATTTCTGGCCCTGAAGGGCAGGGCTCTCCACCTAAATTGGTTGGCAATAGGGGTGACATGCATGAGGATTATGCTAATGTCGGAGTCGTCCTAGATCCAAGCAAATTGACTACCTACCAGGGCTACTCAAATTATAAAATATCCTCTCCGGGTTTTAAAGATGAATTCAGAAGTGTTGAATTTAGCGCTGATTCAGTTGTTGGACTTGCTCAGGGGGCTTGGCATAGATGCAATGAATCGCAGGTGCATCAAATGCAAGATCCAGGCATATCATTGCAATCTAATAAAGCTGAGGTTAGCGTTGAAGGGGAATTTATGGACGCCGTATCTTCAATTGTGCTGGATGTGACCGAATCAGTATTTGTTGCCGAGACAGATGTAGAGGCGTTGCACCAATATTTTAAAGACAATCCAGGCGGAAGCCTTTTGATCCACGATGGCAAAGCTGCGCAAGGTGAAGTGTTTAGGGAATTGGACGGTGCTGCTGCTCAGGATCTTTTTTATGAAATGAACAATGACATCAAAATGAGTCGAGGTGGCCACGCTGCAATTACCGATGAAAGAATTGATGTGGCTACGCGTGTTACTAAGTCAAGCGCCGGTAAGGGCATAGAGAGATCGCAAAGTCTACCCGCAAACGCTACGGTAAGGGAAGATTGGGGTCAAGACTCAGCCGCCCCAGAAACAGAAGGCTCCGGCGCTACCACATCTGCCTTTGAAGAGGAGCTTGCTGAACTTGAAGCCGCATCACTTGCAGATGATGCTTCTTTAGATGATGTTTTTTCTGCACTTGATGCTTTATCTGAGGGAAATGATGGTGCGAATGTTGAAAATGATAGGTCAGGAATGTTGACCCCGCCACCTTCTCCGCCACCTTCTCAGCCTGTTTCTAGAGCCGGATCAGAAGCGAGTGAACCAGAGCGACAAACTTCCTCATCTCGCCGAAGATCGCTGCCAGCAACCCCAACATCTTCTCAGCCTGTTTCTAGGACTGGATCAGAAGCGAGTGAACCAGAGCGACAAGCTTCCTCATCTCGCCGAAGATCGCTGCCAGCAACCCCAACATCTTCTCAGCCTGTTTCTAGGACTGGATCAGAAGCGAGTGAACCAGAGCGACAAGCTTCCTCATCTCGCCGAAGATCGTTGCCAGCAACCCCAACACCTTCTCAGCCTGTTTCTAGAGTCGGATCAGAAGTTGACGCAATAGCCAGTGAGGTTGAAAATGAAGGTCGAGCTGGAACTCCTCCGCCTTCACCTGGGCCTGATACAGGGGCCTCAGAAAGTCGCTCTAGCAGTAGCAGGTTGGACAAAATATTGGAGCGTGGAAGAAATTCTCAGCAAGGTTCTTGGAGAGATCGCGTTGAAAGCCAAAGAGGCGAATCAAGATCAACAAGTGCAGAAGAGACTCTTGGGGATGGTGGTGGTAGGTGATAGTAATGTGAGGTAAACGCTACACTCTGCTATTTTTTGTACGAAAATCCTTTACAGGGGTTAAAAAATATGTTATAATGTAAATATATAGAAGTAATTAACCATTTCTTATTATGAGAAGATTATTTAGAGGTGCAAAAAAAACTTCCAGCCCAAGGCAAGCATCGCCTCGTCAAGATAATCTTAGATTTCTACGAGAGAGATACGAAGAATACAGCGCAGGTCTAGACATGGAACAGACAAAGTTTGCTGAAGTTAGTTCAGATTTATATGGTGCAGTAAAATTCGGATCTCAAGACGAAGATGCGCAACTTTACAGAGCAGCAAAAGCAAGTGAACTCGAGGCTCAAATTGCTGAAAAAGCAAACAAAGAACCATGGCTTGAATTTGGAAAAATAATCGGCCTGTCAGAAGATGAGGAATATAAACCAGAGCATTTTGACACATATAAAGAATTAGCGGATTCTTTATTAAAAATAATCGGAGGAAAGAATAGAGTTCTTGTTGATTCGCCAGAGTACAAGGCTGTTAAGGATTTGCAATATCTAAAAAGAGCCTTTTATGCCTTTAAATTAAAACATGAAAAACCTCAAGGTAAACCCTATTTAATTGCACAACATCCTTTTGAAGGAATAAAAGCAATTCTTGGTAATACATTTGAAGGTCGAGGCGAAGCAATGTCGGCAACCATGATTTGGTCTGGTGAAAAAGGACAAAATGTCCCATGTTATCTTTATGGTGATAAAAAAATAGCTGATCCAGGTGATCTTGCCAGTTTCGGTGTTGTTTATGATCCAGAGCAAACTATCGTTGTGCAAGGTGAGTTTTTTGCCTCGCAATCTTTTGGTAAAGTTGAGGGTGATAGAAAATCTAAACTCGGAGCAAGAGCTATATATACAACACCAGCAGGAGTCCAAAGTGTAACAACCGAAAAATCAAAATACTCATCTAAGCAAGTTTTTGAGCGAGAAATTACCTATGATGATGGATCAAGAGGTAGGATTGCCATAACTGATCACTCTAGATGGAGCTCTAGAGATAAAGCATGGGATGGAGAAGATGATCCTGACAAGAGATTTGATACTTTTGCCGACAATGTTTGGTGGCGATATAATAGGCCTAATATACAAAAATTTCGAGAGCAATTCGCGCCAGGAAAAAAAGGTGACAAAGAGTATGAACATCAACGGAAAGTCGCCCAAAGTCGCGGTGCTCAAAGAATGGAAGGTAGGGGTTTAGCACAATATAACGAGGCTCTTATAACACCAAAATTACGTCATAATACCAAATATATGCCAATGGCTATATTTTTAAATTTATCGGTCTCAAGAATTACTAGCCAAGAACAACTTAAAAGGCTAATTCCTCTTCTTAAACAAAATCCTCGTCTAAAATTTTGCATATATGATAATAAAAAAGAATCCGCAATAATGGAGGAGTTTGACAATGATGTTGCTTTAGAATTTCTTATTGAAGTTTTCAAAAAAAATTCAACTATAAGAGTTGAAAAATTTCAATTTGATGAAGGTTTAATTGAAAATCTCAAAGCTAGGCAATATGAAAAAACACAAGGCAGCGAAGAGAAGCTTATTGATGTTTTAGAAGGTATTAGTGGCAAAGATTGTATTTATTTGCAAAATGGAGATAAAGCCACGATCACAAAATCATTGTTTACAAGCCCTAGAAGTAATATCAAGTATGATAGATATGAAATAAAATTCATTGTAAGGGGTCGGGAATTGCAATGTGTTATTTTACGCGATACAAATGATAATTCTTTGTATAAAAGTGGAGAAAAAAAAGAGTTGTTGCAAGATAGTGACCCATTAGCTCAATTTATTATGGAATTTTCCAGTATTTATAAATCAGAAAAAGCTTCTAAATCAGGCGAACATTCAGCCGCAGCCGCATCTCATCCTTCATTTTCTGGTCGATCACCAGGGCGAGACACAAGAAAGGTTGAATTCGTTCCTATTTTTTTGAGAGGTCAAGGCGCAAATCAAGCTTCTCAATTT
>JAYPPA010000001.1:88500-107498 GCA_038131245.1 Rickettsia sp.
CCTAAGGAAGGTGATGGAGCCTCCCATTCTCAAAGTCATTGTTAAAAACAATAAGAAATAAAGAAGATTAGTTCTAGATGTGGACTAAAACACACTACACTCTGCCGTTTTTTGTACGAAAATCCTTTACAAGCCCTAAAAAATATGCTATAATATAAGTATAAGCAACATTAATTCATGTTTAAATATTTAAAATCATGAGTAGGGCTAGGCAAAACCAATATTCAAGAGATCATCGAGCAATGGAAAGGTCCTGGCAAGAGTTTTGGCGCGAGCAAGGTCCAAATATTGCGATATATATTAGCAGGTTGCGTGATTATAGGTTGAAAAATAGTCGCGACCAAAGTAGTCAAGGATTCAAATTCGCTACTACTGTAATTAATGGTAGGCCGGACTCTCCTGAAAATGAAGGTATAGATAAAGCGATATATGACCAAATGATTTTAGCCCTCAATCAAAAAATAAGAGAGGCTAATCATTATATGGCAGATGAAGAGAGTGGGGATAGAAAAAAAATCTCTCAAAACAAAGAGCTAGCTCAAGAAATTGAACAATTAAAGCTTGATATTGATTTTTTGCAAAAGTCATTTACCCAGCACATGGTTCATGACAAAGGTTTGAATGCGATAGCGGTTTCAAATTCAAGTGATCTAGTTTTGATGGTTGATGATATTTCGCCAGAAGAATTAAAGGGAGGTCAAAATCTCGCCAACCTATTAAAATTCAGCCTTGATAAATCAAAAACCGACAAATTTTCTACTACTAAGGCTCAAATTGTTATAGCAGGAGGACCAGGTGAGGAATCTGTACCATTTGCATTGACTCTAACCGAAGATGGTGATCATTATGGCGCATATGGTGGTCGAGAAAAGTCCGAAATATCCTTTGGCGTTATTATGCAACAAGAAAAGTTGAATTTTCGCCGTGGTCATATTTCAATTGAGCGTGGATATGTAGAAGAGTCTCAAAGCCCAGATTCCGAAAACTTTTTTGATTTTACTCAAGAATTATTGCTTAAATATAAAGAAGCCAATGCGCATGAAGAAATTATCGTTACAGGAAGTGAAGTAGAGATCGAGACTAAAGATGGTTTTGGATTTGCCGATGCGATAGAATCTATATTGATGGACATCTCCAAAAGTAAAAAATTAAGCGCGGCAGATCTAAGGTCTCTACAGCAATATTTTGCTCAAAATACAGCCATAAAACTTTGTATATATGACAATAAAAGTCGTGATGGCAGGATTATGACAGAGCTTGATAATGTGGCTGCTCAGGAATTATTTTCAATGCTAATTGTTGAAAATCGTGTCGCTACAGTAACCCACGAATTAATTGATGAGGTTCTTCAAGGTCAGCAAGCAAGGCACGAGTTAGAGAAAGAAAGCCACTTTGTACATAGAGCCGCAACTCGTAAACCCATCAAAAATCGCTCTTCTCCTCGCCCAAATTCCGCAATTGAAGGCGAAGTAGAAGCCGCCGGTCAAGCTGCTGCTTCTTCTGATAATCTAGATGGAGCAGTCTTCTCCTCAAGAAGACATGTGGGTGAGTTGGCACCAGTAGTAAGATCCGCATCCGAGTTTGAAGATGAAGATCGTCGCGACGAAGTATATGATCGCTTTGAAGGCTATTATGCTGAGTACAAAAAAAGATTTAATCTAGAGTCGCTAACTAAAGAGCAGAAAAAACATATCAATGCTGCTGCAAATCTTTGGGATCACAAAATAGACCCAGATGGGCAAGTCAGAAGAATAATTCACGCCATTAGAGATGCAAGAGAGAGTTTTGAAGATGGTGACCTTGATTTGACAGCCGCATTTCAAAGCTTAATTGAAGATGAAGATATTCCAAAGGAACAAGAAGAAGCACTGTTTGCAAAGTTGTTTAGCGGATTAGAGCAATATATTAAAGACGAAGAAGAATTCGCAAGACCACCAGCAGAGAAGAAAAGCGGTCCACTTCTTTCTCGCTTAAGGCGCTCTCCTTCTTCAGAGCCTTCAGAGATCGAAGAAAAAACAAATCTACAATGGGACGTTAAATTTTTGCAAGATGCTTTTTTTGCTCATAAGAACAAAGATAGAGAGTTCAGTAGTAACAGCCAATTCCATTTAGTGAGAAGGGTTGGAGGAGATAGTTTTGAGGCATTAAAAGGGCAATTAGAGGCTGAGCCAAAAAGTCCCAATATTTCTACGCATCTTATTTGGTCTGGAACCAAAGAAGAGACCACTCCGGACGATCCTTTATATCATGGAGCGAGTCATGTAGAACTCGGAATGGTTTTTGATCAAGAAAAAGTGACACCCGCCCAAGTAACCATGGTTCATTGCTCTTACCCTAGGATAGATGGAGTTGTACGCCCCAAAGAGCGCCAAGATGGACCTTATCCAATTTCACCGCTTGTTCTTCCAATTGCAACGGCCGCTCAAGATTTTCGCGCACAATATCACGAGTCAAAACATCATCATCAAGAAAGATTATCAACTGAGAGACTGGAATATATGCGTACCATAGTGAGCACACCGCAAGATGCCCCTCTTAAAAACTCTGTGAGCGCGATATTTGTGGACATTTCTCACTCTAAGATCTTGAGTTCTTTGGAGGCTAAAAACATCGAGGAATATCTTGCGAAAAATTCCCATCTTGATCTTGTAATCTACGACAACAAGTCACGCGAAGGTGACACAATGAGGCGACTTGATAACGCGCAGGCGCAGTCTTTCCTGAAAACTGTCAGGTCTCATGCGCAGCACGGTTCTGGTATTGTGCGCCTTGATGACGTTGATCATCACTTATCAAGTTTAAAAAAACAGGCTAGATCTGAAGTTAAACCACCAGAGGAAGTAACAGTCCCGGCCGCATCACCAGTATCCCCAGTCCCAGAATTAGCCAGAACCCCAAGATCAAGTACCGAAAGCATCTCTGGACCAACTCCACCAAGAACTCCAGACCCAACTTCAGACTTAGTAAGGCAGGGCACTAGAAGGAAATTACCAACCCCTCCAGCCCAAGCCGCTCCAGCGCCAAGAGCTCCGTGGCAACCACCAACTCCTTCACCATCTCAAGACGCGCCAGCAAGGCAGGAAGCAACAGTAAAAAGAAGGGTTTTGCCAGCTCCGCCAAATTCTCCATCGCAAAGATCCTCCGCCCCGGGCACTTCTCCGGTCACTAAGGGTAATGCGCACCCACTAGCTCAAGGTCAAGCGCGATCTTCAGGCCCTGTTGATGGAAGTAAAATAGGCAAAGAATATCTTGAATATGGTGCAAGAACCGTAGCAGATATGTTGGCAAATCCGGAAAAGTGGAAAGTTTGGGCTCAAAATAGGGAAGGGTCAATGTCTACAACTGCAGGCAAAGGTTCTCGCTAACCAATTACATCTTTCATCTTTTTGATCACCGCTTCAAAGCCTTCGAATATTGCCTCTCCGATCAGAAAATGCCCAATATTTAGCTCAACAATTTGTGGTATTTTAGCCACAATAGCCGCAGTATCGTAATCTAAACCGTGCCCAGCGTGACATTCAAGTCCCAAATCCTCAGCCAACTTGGCGCATTTGACGATTTTAGCAAATTCTGCCTCTAAATCGGCTTTTAAGGTGCTTTGCGATGTATTTTCCAAAATCTGTGTACCGTGGTACACACTTTTGTGGCAAAATTCCCCAGTATGAAGCTCGACAATGTCCGCCCCAAGCTCTTTTGAACGCCTAATCTGAGCCTCATTAGCATCAACAAACAGCGAAACGCGAATCCCAGCATCCTTAAGCCGTGCAATTATCGGCGCCAGGTCTGCTGATCCACCAATCACATCAAGCCCACCTTCCGTAGTCACCTCTTGGCGTTTTTCTGGCACAATACACGCAGCATTTGGCCTAGCCTTAAGCGCGATTTCTAGCATCTCTTCGGTTGCTGCCATCTCTAAATTTAGCGGCACTGTGATTGCATCTTTAATCGCAGACAAATCCTCATCGCGAATGTGACGACGATCTTCGCGAAGATGAATCGTGATTCCGTTTGCACCATATCTCTCAGCCAAAATAGCCGCTTTCACGGGACTAGGGTGAGCTCCACCTCGAGCATTGCGAATTGTCGCAACATGGTCAATATTTACTCCGAGCCTGATTTTGTTCATTTTTTATTATTAAAGATATGTCCTCACTAACTCTATAACACCATTATACCATATTTTTCGACAAAAGTCAAGAAAATTCGCTAAAATTCCGTTTTAAGACCTTACGATAACAGCCTGTTTCTTCCTAAAAAATCCAAAATAAACCAAATAAGTCACAATCGACATTAATATTGTAGCAAAAAATCCATAAAAATCAAATAAAAACATCAAAGTTCCTCCAATTAAGCACCCGACAATAGTTCCAAGTGAGCCAATTGCCTGAAAAGTCGCATTCGCAGCAACCAACTGAGACTTGTCAAAAGCATCATTAACATTTGTCAAAGTTGTTACCATGATCATTGCACAGCCAAGACCAAAGCAGAAAAACAAAAGCATCAAGACATAAAAATCTTGATAAAAAATAATCGATAAAGAAAGGGTAATTAAACACCCAATAAAAGCAAAAATTATAAGCTTGGCGCGATCATAATACTTTGCTAAAAATCCTGCGTATAAATCAAAAACCCCGCTTGCCATGAAGGCTGCGATTAATAGACCAGAATTCTCGGCCGAAAATCCAACTTGTGAACCAAATAAAACCCCAAGGAATATTAGACATCCTACTTGAAAATCCAGTAAGAATCTTGCTATTGCATCATTTGGAAGTTTCTTGAATATGGTTTTAAATTTAACATGGTCGGCTGAATCGATAGATTTTGGAAAAGTATTTTTAATTAGCACCAACATCATCCCAGAAATAAAAATCAAGATCGATGAAATAATTAAGCAAGTGTGATTTAATGCGCCAAAAATTTTCACCAAAGAAGATCCGGCAATAAACCCAGAGCAAAAAATTGAACTGATAAGAGCCACAACGATACTTCGATTATTACCAGAAACTAAATTATTTATCCAAGCTTGGCGAATTATATATAAAAATAACCAAAAAACACCAGTCATAGACTGTAAAACTAACCAAAGTAAGTAATTTTGGTAGAAAAAGATAAAATATATGATTGTCGAATAGGCTAAGGTTATAAATATCACTGTTGGTATTGCGCCAAATCTATATATAATCCGAGAGACTAAAACTGCTGCTAAAAAGCCAAAAATCATCTCACTAGTTGCTGTTACCCCTATCAAAAATGCATTAATATCATTATCAATTAAGATAGCTGGAAAAACCACAACATTTATTCCAACCGAAACTGAGGCAATTAGAAAGCTTAAAATTATATAAAATAGGCTGATAAAGTTCCTATCTTGGCCAAAAGTTACTAATTTAGAGACTTTTTTCATAATTGCTTGAATAATATTAAGTGGTGTTGTATAATATAGTTATAGTGCTGTGGGTAAAATCATACCATAGTTAAAAATAAATAACAAGAATTTAGTGAAAACCGACTTACTGGATAACATTAACTGCCCTGCTGACCTTAGAAAGTGCAGCAAAGAGGACTTGTCTGAAGTAGCAGACCAGCTTCGCCATGCAACCATTGAGGCTGTTTCTCAAACTGGTGGGCATTTAGGTGCGGGCCTTGGCGTGGTTGAACTTACGGTTGCTTTGCATTATGTATTTGATACGCCTAAAGATTCTCTGATTTTCGATGTTGGCCACCAAGCCTATCCGCACAAGATTCTAACGGGCCGCAAAGATCGCATTCACACACTTCGCCAGCCTGGCGGGCTTTCTGGATTCACTAGGCGAAAAGAAAGCGACTATGATCCGTTTGGTGCTGGTCATAGCTCTACTTCTGTTTCTGCTGCGCTTGGTATGAGTGTTGCAGGTAAAATTACCGGCGAAAGATCTAATTCGATTGCTGTTATAGGTGACGGCGCAATGTCAGCCGGCATGGCCTATGAAGCCATGAATAACGCTGGTGCATTAGATGACGAGTTTTACCAAAATAATCGCCTGATCGTGATTTTGAATGACAACGACATGTCAATCGCACCGCCAACTGGGGCTATGTCGCATTATTTGTCGCGCTTGGCTTCTTCTCGTTCATATTTAAAGATTCGCGATATTTCCAAGAAACTAAGTGAGAAACTTAACGCCCAAGGCGTCGCAAAGAGTTTACGCAAAATAGAAAAAGCCACTAAAGAATGGTGGATGGGCGGAAATATCTTCGAAGAAATGGGCTTTTACTATATTGGGCCAATTGATGGCCATAATTTGGATGTTTTAGTGCCGATACTTGAAAATATTCGCGATGATAAATCCTGTGATCCAATTTTGATTCACTGTGTAACGCAAAAAGGTAAGGGCTATAACGAGATAATGCAAAGCTCTGACAGTTTGCACGCTGTACCAAAATTCGACCCCAAAACTGGTGAAAAAGTTAAAAAAGTTTCGAAAAACCCAAGTTATAGTGCTATTTTTGGTCAGGCTTTAACGAATTTAGCCGCAAAAGACGACAAAATCGTTGCAATTACAGCCGCAATGCCTGGTGGGACTGGACTTGATATTTTCGAAAAAACTCATCCAGATAAAATTTTCGATGTTGGAATCGCCGAGCAACATGCGGTGACTTTTGCTGCTGGGCTTGCTTGTAAAGGTGTAAAACCTTACGCGACGATTTACTCGACATTCCTACAGCGCGCTTACGATCAGGTTGTTCATGATGTTGCTGTGCAAAACTTGCCAGTGCGTTTCATGATGGACCGCGCTGGTTATGTTGGGGCTGATGGGCCGACTCATAATGGTGCTTTTGATGTGGCTTTTCTGATAAATCTGCCGAATTTCGTGCTTATGGCGCCGTCAAATGGTCAAGATCTAGTCAAAATGGTTAATTTATCGGCTAAAATTGATGATCGACCATCTGCAATTCGCTATCCTCGAGGAGAATCTTTAACAGAAATAAATTTTGATGATTTAGAAGAAATAAAAATCGGCCGAGGAAGGATTCTGCAAAGTGGTAGAAAAATCGCGGTTTTATCTTATGGAACAATAATCGAAGAAGCATTCAAGGCAGCCAAAAAAATCAAACAAGAATTAAATATCGATATTACCATTGCTGATGCCAGATTCGCCAAGCCTTTTGATGAAGGTTTAGTCAAAGATTTAGCTAAAAATCACGAAATCCTAATCACCATCGAAGAAGGTGCAATCGGTGGTTTTGGAAGTGTCATCGGTAATTTCTTGCAAAATGAAGGGTTTTTAGATGATGGAGGATTAAAATTTCGTTCGTTATTTATGAAAGATGAATTTTTCGAGCAAAATGATATAAATGTTTTGCGTAAAAAAGCTGGTATTTCGAGTAAAAATATTGTTGAAATCGTGCAAAAAAATTGTAAATGATAATCACTACCAAAAAAACCAACAAAAACGCAACTTTATTTGATTTTTTTCAAAAAAAACTTGATAATTAATTCAAAATTTTGTAAAATAAAATTATAGGAAATAGGTAAAATAAAATAATTTACTAATTTATGGCAGAATTTAAGCTTCCAAAAAATTCAATTATCGATAAAAAGGCTGGCAAGACCTTTAAAGCCAAAGAAGGCGCTAAAAATGTTAAGACCTTTAAAATTTATCGTTTTGATCCTGAAGATGTGGAGAAAAAAAATCCACACATTGATAGCTTCGAAGTCGACTTGGATGACTGTGGGCCAATGGTGCTTGATGCTTTAATTAAAATTAAAGGCGAGTATGATAGCTCACTTACCTTTAGAAGATCTTGCCGCGAAGGAATTTGTGGATCTTGCTCGATGAATATTGACGGGACTAATACATTGGCTTGCTTAAAATCAATTGATGAATGCAAGAAAGATGTGCCGATTTACCCACTGCCGCATCTTCCAGTTATTAAGGATTTGGTGCCAGACATGACTCATTTTTATGAGCAGCACAAATCTATCAAGCCTTGGCTACAAGCTGAAGAGCCAAAAAACAACAAAGAAGAGAGAATTCAAACACAAGAAGATCGTGAGAAATTAGACGGTCTTTATGAATGTATTTTATGCGCATGTTGCTCTACTTCATGCCCAAGCTACTGGTGGAACGGCGACAAATATTTAGGTCCTGCGATTCTGCTGCAAGCTTATCGTTTGATCGCTGATTCTAGGGATGAAGCCCAGGCACAGAGACTTGACGATCTCGAGGATCCTTTTAAGCTCTATAGATGTCATACAATTATGAATTGTACTCAGGCATGTCCCAAAGGTCTTAATCCCGCCAAAGCCATCGGCTCTATCAAGCAGATGATTGCTGATCGTAAAGCATAAAATACTAGCTCTACCGTTCTACTTAATATTAATTGTTAACCCTAAGTTAGAAATATGCTAGACATTAAATCACAAAAAATACTATTTATAGGTTGCGGTGCTATGGGTTCTGCGATGGTGAAGAACCTTATTAAAAACGGTTTTGACACACATCATATTCACGCTATTGATCCTTCGCTAACAAAAATTCCTGGAATTAAAAAATATAAAAACCCTGATGAATTGAGTCCAAACTTTACTTACGATATTGTTTTTATTGCCATCAAGCCACAAACCGCCGAGGAAGTATTGAGTGATTACAAAAATTTACCTAACTTTTCTTCAAATACAGTTTTTGTTTCTATAATGGCTGGTAAAAGAATGAAATTTGTCAGAGATATTTTGGGAAGCAAAATTAGATTGGTTCGCGCTATGCCAAACCTTCCAATAGTTGAGGGCGAGGGCGTTTTTGCTTATATTTTAGGTAACAACATTAAGCAATTCCAGCGGAAAAATTTATTAAAAATATTTGAGAATTTTGGCGAAGCAATTGACTTGGAAAATGAAAAATATTTTAACGATTTTACAGCAATTTTCGGCTCTGGGCCGGCATATATTTTTCTTTTACAAGAGGTGTTTTTTAATATAGCAAAGTCGCTAAAGATTGAGAAGTCTAAATTGGAAATTTTGGTTAAAAAATTATTTTTAGGCAGTGCCTTAATGTCTTCTAATTCTAGTTCTAGCTTTAAAGAGCTGGCGGATATTGTTACAAGTAAAAAGGGTACTACTGATGCTGGTTTGCAGGTTCTAAAAAAGAATGATGCTTTAAATAAACTAATGGCAAAAACTATTAAAGCCGCCTCAAAAAGGTCCAAGGAACTTAGTAAAGAAAAATAATGGTGGATAAAATCGAGATTTATACTGATGGCGCTTGCTCTGGAAACCCAGGTAGTGGTGGCTGGGGGGCTGTTCTTCTTTATAAAGGTCATGAGAAAAAAATTTCTGGCTCCGCTAAAGAAACCACTAATAACCGCATGGAAATGATGGCGGTAATTGAGGCTTTAAAGGCGGTAAAAAAATCAAAAGCCGACATAATAATCTACACCGACAGCAAATATGTCCAAAACGGCATCACTAGCTGGATTCATGGCTGGAAAAAAAATGGTTGGAAAGGTTCAAATAGAAAGCCGGTTAAAAATGTTGATTTGTGGCAGGATCTTGACCTTGAATCTTCTAAGCATAATATTGATTGGCAGTGGGTTAAGGGTCATAACGGCAACAAATATAACGAAATTGCTGATGAGCTTGCGACTTCAGCGATAAAAAGATAAAAACATTTTAATTTTGCTGTGCGGATATTTTTTTAAAATTCCAAAGATACTCCGCCACCAAAAGCCTCAAATTTAGCCTCACCAACAGATAGGCAATTCGTACAAACCCTTCCATCTACGTCGTCGTAATTAGCTTCCGACTCAATTAGACCCTCAAACTCAATATATTCGTAAAATGCATAAAGCTTCACATAGTCGATAAAGGTACTACCGGTCTTAAATCCTAGTTCGCTTTTTAACCTCACCCCAAAATCTCCTTGTCCAGAATCTTTGGAATTTTGCATGGTCCAATATAAAGTAGGAGTGCGCCCATACCAAAGATTCTCTGCCTTATATTTTAAAGGTAGCAAATAATCAGCCCTAAAACTAAATTTAACATCTTTTGACAATTTACTTCTAATCTCACCGCCTGCCAATAACCCCATATATTTACTATTTGTCTGATTTCCATTTTCCAAATTGTCAACTCCGCTTCCATAGTTTAAAACTCCATACTTAGTATTTACCTCAGCCTCTTTAAAAAAAGCCCCGCCAACTACAGAAATTCCAAGTGAACCAGATTTGTAAAATTCGTAACCAGTGCTTAATTTAATATCATTAAATCGCCCAGCAACCCCGTGTCTAGAATATAACCCAAGACCATTTTCCACATCATCATCCGAGGCGCTCCCACCTTTGGTTTGCGAGTAGGTATACTCAAGTTCAGTAAATATTTTCGGAGTAAAGAAATATCTAATATCGGTCCCAAAATCCAAAGTGTCACTGTTCCAGTCTAATATCGAGTTTGCAATTGTGGTTCTAATAAATACGCTTTGTTTTGCGGCTCCAACCCTTAAGCTAACATGTAAATTCTCTAAAAAGTCACCCTCAAATTCCGCGTCACTTGCCGCAAAGGATTTAGCTGGTGCAAATGCTATAAAAGCAACAATAGTCAATAAAAATAAATTTCGCAAAATTTTACTAAATTAAATTAATTTAAAACCAAATTATAGATCATTTGTTCATAAATTCTACACTTAATTAAAATAATTTTACCTTTTACTTGACAAAAAAACTTGAGCAACTTAAGATCGAAAAAGTTTCGTAAATTTAAAATTATTACTAAATGAGGTCAACTTTACCAGTATTGGGGCGCTTAAGAAGAAGGTGGCCTGAGGAATTAATTGCAACAGCGGTCGTAAAAATTCATCAAGGACGAAGTAATCCAAATATAAAAAATACTAATAGGTTTGCGAAAAATTTCTACAAACAAGATCCACAACGAGAAGTGCCTCAACATCCTGAATGGCCAGTGGCCAAAGAACCATTTCATGCACCAAGTCAAGCTTTGTATCCACCAGCAAAACCAAAATTATTAACCGCAAGCGACATGGCCTTTGCTGACATGGTTTTACTGAAATATTACATTTTTAAAAATAGTGAAGAATCTGTAGAAAAAATACATAAAATACTGCAAAAAGGCAATGTCGATGTAAATAAAGTTACCGAAAATGGTAAATATTTAACTCAATTAGCTATTGAAAATCTGGATAATATGGACTGCGTAGCTCCAGAAATCTTATTAGAATTACTAGAAGCCGGAGCAGACTCTAACGCTGTTAATGAAGGCGGTCGAAGCCTTCTATCCCTCGCAAGCTCCGCCGGTAACTTACAAGCAATGTATTATCTGCTCAAAAACGGAGCCGAACCTGAGCTTAAGGATTACAAAGGTAGAGCTCCGCTGATTTGGGCTGCAAATGTAGGTGATCTTGAAGCAATGGAATTATTGCTCGGAGTTGGAGCAGACATTAATACAGTTGATAATCTAGGAAAAAGCGCCCTAGCAAGAATCATTGTTGGTGGTTTTTTTGCAAGAGACGACCGCCGCTATCATGCAATGAATTTTTTGCTCGATAATGGTGCCAATTACGATCTAGAGTTTAAAGATGCCATAAATATAGGTGACTTTAAAGCGGTAAAAATGCTACTTGATAGAGGAGTTGATCTGTCACTGCCTGAAAATGAATATGTTCTACACCTAGCAGCCACAATTGGCAATAAAGAAATAGTCAATATCTTAGTTAAGAATGGCGCAGCTTCAAGCAGTTTATATCATGGAAAAACTCCCGCCCAAATAGCTGCTCAAAATAACTATCCTGAAATTGAAAAGATATTAAAAGAGGTTGAAAAAAAAGAAGTAAATAGAAAGGGTAATTTAGATTGGTGGAGTAAAAATGGCTGTAATTTGGTTCTTGGGCCAACTATAGAAGTGGAAGTTCAGAGGAAAAAGCCGCCATCAACCTCGCCAGAACCCCAAGATCAACCAAAAAAAGTTGACAAGAAATCTGGCGATAAAGATGATAAGGACAACAAAGGTCGATAAAAATTTCGCTACACTTCTTAAAAATAATTTCACTAAATGCTTGACAACAAAAATTTAATTTATTAAGATCAAAAAAGTTTAATTTTTTGTTTTACTTTTATTAATAATAAAAGGAGTTGGCAATGAGAGAAGTTCTATTTATAGCAACAGCTGTAGCAAGAGCAAAATACTCATTTTCCAACATTGCTTCAAAAGTCTTGTGTCAAATACACCATCTAAAAAATAATCCATTGAAAACTCAAAAAAGTCATCTTACCAATGATGTACCACCATTTAAACCCTCTGCTAAAAAAAGATTTTTGGTAAGTGATTAGATGAATAATAATTAAAGATAAGAGAAATGGAATATATTGTGATAATAATATTAATGTTAATTTAAAATTATTTTATTAACTAAGTAAAGGAGTTTAAAATGCGACCTACAATAAGATGTTCAGGAATAGTTTTTGGGGCGGCTGCCTCTGTAAGGTCAGGATGGGCGGCAACAAGAGTGGTTGCTGCACCTGGTGCTTCTATTAATTATTCTTCTGCGCCATCATGGCAACAACAGCAAGGCCACGACTTAAGAGTTGCTGTTCCAGTACAGGCAAGGCCTTACAGTCAAGATCACGGGCACAAGCCGTCAATCGATAATTATGAGATATTAAAAAATGCTGTTCAGTCTGCAAATAAGGATGTTTTTTTTGAAATGCTGTCCCTTGGGACCGATCCGTGCCAAAAAGATGATTCTGGGTCAACTTTACTTTATCAAGCGGTAATAAATGATAACGATGGTTGCGAAGAAATAGCTTTGGCAATATTCAGCGCCTATCCAAATCCCCTAGATGCATTTGCAAAAAATCCAGGTATTTTAGCAACGGCCGTTTTATTTAATAAAAAATTAGTTGTCGAAAGATTTTTAGAAGATGGCTGTGATTTAAATCAAAAAATTAATATTGGCGGTGAGGATAGGGGGCTTTTGTGGCTAGCGGTTATTAATAAAAATGGTCTTGATATGGTTAAAATGCTTTTGCAAGAACATGAAAAGCGCCATGCTCCTTTAGAGGCTGGTGATTTAAAAATTGCCCTACAGGAGGCTAAAAAATTTAACCTCCAAGATATTGTTTTTGAGCTGAGAAATTATCAAGGTCCAATAATAGAATCTAGTAATTCAAGTCAAGTAAAACCCTCTTCAGAGCCAAAACCAAGAGGTACTGGAATTATTGATGACCATAAAAATACACAAAAAGGTGGTAGATAATTAATATTAATAAAATAATCAAAATGAGAGGAAATATAGTAAATATAGCAGCATCTATAGCAAGGCAATCCAAAAAGGCTTTAGCAACAGGAATGGTCGCCGTCGCAAGAAATGTAGGATTAAGTGTTGATAAAGCAATAGCTGACAATGAGTCTTTGAAATCATCTGCACATCACAGTACCGTCTTAGCTCAGCCGGTCCGAAAATTTTCATCAAATGTTGACATTGGATTACCTCTATCTGAAAATTTACGCAGAGCCATATTAAACAAAGATGTCAAGATGCTGAAAATGTACTTAGGAAGTCCAGATATTGCGCATTATGTTAATGAAGCAGTTGAGGGCTTCACACCACTTGCTCTAGCGGTCATAGAAGGTGATGTTGATATGGTAAATGCATTAATTAATACTCATGCTATTGTTGATTTTGGTCAAGCAAAAACTGGAAAAACACCGTTGCATTTTGCTGTTGAAGGTGGAAATTTGGACATTATAAATATATTGCTAGAAGCTGGCGCAAATCCTCAAGCTTTAGATGTAAATGGCATTAGTCCAATACACCAAGCCTATAAAAACAGAGATCTATATTATAATATGCTATTTTCTACAGATGGTGGTAGTATGATACCTCCATCTTCAGCCATTGCAGAATTTGGTAAAACTGACCATGAAAAAGTAATCAATGTCTTAGGTGGAAATGTAGATTTACATAGAGCCTACCTTGAAAAAAAGAAAGAAATAAATGATGCAAATAAGGTTTTCATGGACCCTAGGGATGCGGTATTATTCACAGAAACTTTAGCAACAAAAATCCCTGAACTAGAAATATCGCCATCAGGAGATTTACAAGAGGCAGAAAAACCGCAAAAAGAAGAGTCAACTAGAATCTCAGAAGCAGGCTTAGCCGGTGGTTTTTACGGATCAATAATTAGGTCTGCAAATCAAGGTAAGGTGCCAGCAAATCCACAAGAAGGATCCCCACCCGCGCCAGATAATACTACAGTAAATAGACCTCTTACCCCAGTAGAAGAATTTCTGAGAAAAGCTAATGGACCAGCGGAAGTTCCAAATGTCGACATCTTAACTAAAGAAACTTTTAGCGAGATTGCTAGAAGAGCAAAAGTTTTGGCCGAAAAAGCAGCTGAAAAAGCCGAAGAATTTGCCGCAAGATCCTATCACCAAGAGCCAACTTTTCCACCAATTTTACCTGATGATCAAGAGCAAAATGCTCAACAAATTCCTGAAATAGACGAGGTAGTCAGAAAAGGAAATGTCGAAGAATTAATTTCGGCCCTTCGTGATTTTAGAGATGAACATGGCGAGCTTCCTTTATATACAGCCGCCAAAATGGGTCACACTCAAGCAGTAAAAATGTTACTATCTGATCCCAATCAAATAAAAACCATGAATTGGGTAGATTATTCAACTCAAGTAAATCCTTTATATATCGCCGCTGAACAAGGTCATGTAGGCGTAGTAAAAGCCCTGATAGAGGCTGGGGCTAGAACAGAAATTCCAAATAGCCAAGAAACCTTGGTTGGCATTGCTGCTCGTTTTAATTCCAAAGGTGCATTGGATGTTATGGAGATTTTATTAGAAGCCGGAGTTGATCCAAACCAAGCAATTCACACTCCGCCAATACATCACGCTGTAAAATACAACAATTTGGAAAAAGTTAAATTACTAATTGAACACGGAGCCGACATTGACTCGCTAGACAGACTTGGTTTTACCTCTTTAATGAAAGCGGCCTCTTCAGAGAATTTCGAAATGGTCGGGCAATTAATTGACCTAGGAGCAAGCTGCTCCATTGAAAGAAATGAACAGACCGTTTACGAAATTGCAAGTGAAGAAATGCAAGAATTTTTGCGCAAAAAAACAAAGGAAAGTCGCAGCCCATCTCCCAACCCATTGTCACCTGACTCTTCTGATAGAAGAGGCGGGAATGATAAGGAAAGATAAATTACCCAATTTTTAAGCATAAAAAAACTCCCTTAATAAAAAAATATTAGGGGAGTTTTTTTGAATAATTTGTAAGTCGTTGAATCTACTTTTTAGCTTCGTCTTTCTTAGCAGCTTCTTTTTTAGCAGCTTCCTCAGCAGCAACAGCAGCCCCAGCAGGTCCAGCCGCAGCAGCCGCAGCATCACCAGTAGCAGCCTCATCCTCAGATTTTCCTCTACCAGTAATACTTGCAAATAAGAAATTGTTGCTAGATGCAAATTTAACACCAGCCTCAAGAGTCACATCATCTCTTCTAACTTTATCACCAACAGCCAATCGAGAAGCATCAATTACAACCGATCCAGGGATTTTTGAAATATCATCACAAACAACTTCAACTTTATGAAGTCTAATGTTCAAGAATCCACCTTTTTTGATTCCAGGTGATTTTTCAGTATTTTTAATTTCAACTTTTGGCCAAGCTCTAACCTTTTTAGCTTCATCTAGGTTTAAAAAATCCACATGAACAACTCTATCAGAAACTGGATCTAGATCAATAGTTCTGGCAATCGATTTGATTTTTTTGCCATCAACTTCAATTTCGATAACTTTAGACTGAATATTGCCTTTTTTAAACTCAAGTTCAAATTCTTTACTGTTGATTATAATGTCTGCATTACCTTTTTTTGACAAGATAACCGCAGGAATATTACCGGCATTTTTTATTCTTTTTGCTTCTAAAGATCCAAATTTTTCTCTTTTTTGAGCTTTTAATTGCAAGCTTGACATTTTTTATTTAATTACTTGTTAAAAATTCTTACCTATAGTAAGACACCAATTATAAAGGATTTTTTTTAAAAATCAAGTGTTTTTCTCTAAAACTCGACTTATTTTACCCTTAATTAATTCTAAATATTCTTCAATTCCTTGAGAATCTCATCGACATGCCCTTTAACGCTGACTTTTCGCCAAACTTGAGCAACCTTACCAATCTTGTCAATCAAAAAAGTTGACCTTTCGATCCCCATATATTTTTTGCCAAACATTGACTTTTCCTTAATTACATCATAAGCCTCACAAACCTCACCATTCTTGTCACTTAAAAGGCTAAAACCTAATTTAAACTTATCGACAAAATTACAATGACTCTTGATCGAATCCTTAGAAATCCCAAGTATCACAGTATCACTTGCCTCAAACTTACTAAGTGCATTGTTAAAATCCTGAGCCTCAATCGTGCAACCCGGAGTATTGTCCTTTGGGTAAAAATACAAAACCACATTATTGCCCTTTAATTCTGAAAGGCAAACCATTTCGCCTAGATTACTCTCAAGCTCAAAATCTGGGGCGTTTTCACCAATTTCTACGGCCATATTTGGTTATTTTTTAGTTTTTTTAGTCTCATTAGCCGCCTTTTCAGCCGACGCTTTAGCTTTCGCTACAATCTCGTTAAATCTAGTTTGACTACAAAGACCAAGAAGAACAACGTCTCTAGCCTTGATATTTTTCATATTCCAGTGATCTCTGTTTCTAATCGATTCAATCATCGCATCAGTCGTACCAACGATTTTACGAATATTCGCATTAGTCAATTCTGGGTAATATTTTAGCAAATAAGCAATCCCATCTGGCTTGTCTTGGCGCCTTGCAATCGGAGTATATTTACTCTTTTTTTGACCAGTAACTTTCACTTTTGAAGCCGCATTTTCACTAATTTTTAGCGACAAAGATGGGTCTTTTTCACATCTTTCAATTTCCTCTTTAGTCAATTGTCCAGAGTAAATTGGGCTTTGTCCAATGATACCTTGAGCCACATCACCATCGGCAATACCTTGAATCTCAAGTTCATGAAGGCCACAAAAACCAGCAATTTGCTTAAAAGAAAGCGCAGTGTTATCAACAAGCCATACTGCTGTTGCTTTTCTCATCAATGGTAAATTATTATCAGTCATATCTTAAAAATCAAAAATTATTTTCCGTTAGGCAATTTTCAAAAAATTACCTTTATATTTAACTAAATATTAGTTAATATATTCATATATCTATATTATACTAAAAAACAGTTTAAAAATCAAGCATGAAAAGTGAAAATTATCAAAATTTTAATATTTTACATTATAAAGAGCTGCAAAGCACCAATAATACAGCCAAAGAAGCCGCTCTAAATGGCCAATTGACACGCAGCAGTGTCATTATTTGCGATATTCAGACCAATGGTCGGGGTAGAATGGAGAGAAAATGGGCTTCTGATCCTCAAAATCTACATTTTTCGCTGGTTTTAAGGCCATCTATCGAGCTAAATAAGCTTCAGCAGCTGGTTTTTGTGGCTATAAACGCCCTAAAAGAGGCTATTTTTGAGCTTTACAGTGAAAAAACCCCGAAAATTAGCAAAAAATGGCCAAATGACCTATTAATTGATGATAAAAAAGTCGCAGGAATCCTAATTGAGAGCCTAATTAGTAGCGGTAAGTGCGATTTTGCGATAATTGGCATCGGCGTAAATATCGCTACACATCCTGTTGACACTATTTTTCCAGCCTCAAACCTTAAGGAATCTGGCTTAATGGTTGATAAAAGCGAAGTTTTACATAAATTCCTCGATAAATTTAATGAAAATTATCAAAACTTCCTTGATTTTGGCTTCAAAAAAGTCCAAAATAAATATATAGAGGACGCCTGGAGGTTGAATGAAGAAATCTCAATAGAATTTTCTGGGCATAAAAATAGTGGAATTTTTGTTGGAATTAATGAAAATGGCGATGCCGTTTTAAAGCAAGGTGGTAATTTAATTGAAATATCGATTGGCGATGTTTCGTAAAATTTATTTGGTCTATTTATGGGAATGGAAGACGATAAGGATTTGCTGATTGTGACTGGGGTTGCTATTTCTGCTTTATCGGCTGTGGGTTGTTTGGTTGCTTGCCTTCAATATCGCGCATATAAGAATAGAAATAACGCCGCCAGAAGGGTGGTGGTAGAAGCATTCCCTCCTAACAACCAAGGTCAAGATACAGAGATTCCTCCTGCTTATCCTGCACCTCCTCCTAACTATATAAACTCTCAGATACAAGAAGATGATCGTCAAATACAAAATGGTATTGATACTCTTCGCGATTTATTGTCTGAGAAATATGATCAAGAGGTTGAAAATCAAGAATCTGATATTTTGAGGAAAATTTTTCCAGCTATTGATAGATCTCTAGAATTAGATGGTCTAAATGAGGCTAAGCGCAATAAATTAGTTCTTTTGAGGAGTTATTCGCTTGCTTCCATGGTGTATTACGAAGCTTTTGATCAAGGCACAGCAACCAGTGAGCTTTCTGCTCGATTAGCTGATGCCCAAGAGGGTTTTTGGAATTATGTAGAAAAAACAGAGCAGCAAGATGATATGGATATGAGAGCGGAAGATTTTGATAATGAGTTACTATATGGTGATGGAAATGCTGCTGCGGCTGCTGATCCTTCTGCTGCAAGGTGGGCTGCACCTAGAGATCAATGGCGCGATTTTGACAACCCTCCTTCCTCAACGCTGGTTAATCCTAATCATGAAGATGCTCTAATTAATGGAGCTGGTCTTCCTGGTCTTAGAGGGGTTTCTTCAAGGCAAGAAAGTCGGCTATAAATCATTACTCAAAGAGTTTTCACTGACATAAAATCTTAATTCAAGCGTTTTTAACGCATTTCTTGTTGAAAATTAGAATCTATTGAAGTATAATTTATAAGAAAATGTGCCTAAATGCACATTTTTAGGGAAAAGCGGGCTTAGGAGTCCTTTAGGGACGACGCAAGCCCCGTACGACGATCTTCTTCGAG
>JAYPPA010000001.1:107598-122144 GCA_038131245.1 Rickettsia sp.
GGGCTTAGGAGTCCTTTAGGGACGACGCAAGCCCCGTACGACGATCTTCTTCGAGGTTTTGAACGGTTTTTGCTTTGCAAAAATAAAACGCGATAGCGTTTTAAGTGAGAAACGGGCAACAATCTTTGATTTTGCCCCGAGGCGATAATCGTCTTCGAAATAAATTTCGTTAGGAATTTATGAGAAAAGCGGTTTGAGCTAATCGTGGACGAAGAAAAGGAGCGAAGCGAAAAAACTGTTTTAGATTTTTTTAGGGAAAAGCGGGCTCAGGAGTCCTTTAGGGACGACGCAAGCCCCGTACGACGATCTTCTTCGAGCTTTGGCGAGAAAAGAGATCGGAAGTCTAAAATGTTAGAAAATAAAGACCGCAACAAACTTGGTCTAAATAAAGTATGGGTGGTTAGCTCAGTTGGTTAGAGCGCTACGTTGACATCGTAGAGGTCGGAAGTTCGAATCTTCTATCACCCACCATCTTTTTTTGATATTCAAAGTAGTCCAAAAATAATCGTAAAATATTTTTCCATTTTTTATTTGCAAAGATTTAATTTATGTGTTATAATTATAATATATTATAAATAATAGGTTGATTTGCTAATGACAGATATTGATCAAGAAAAAATACAAGCTGAGATAGCTAAAATTGCTGAGGATTTTAGGGATTCGATGGATATTCGGTTTAATCCACAGTTAAGGACTTACCTTGCTAATATTGTTTCAGGATGTAATGAATCACGAGATTTTAAAACAAGTCCATTATCTGAAAATGAGTTACAAGCCATAGCGCAAATAAATACCATAGATGATTATTATGTTGAGCAAATGCAGGATTTTATAGCTCATATTCATGAAGATAAGCAGGTTGATACTTCTAATCTTATGAATAAGGTTATGCAAAATGTAAGATATGGATCTTTGTTTGATAATGAAAAATCCAAAAAATCATTTCAATATTTCCAGGAATTTATAGAAAATATTTAGTAAAATATGGCAAATAGTACGCAGCAATATCCAGAATTGAAACCAGAAGAGGAGAGGCTGGCAAGAAAATTTGCTCAAAAATGGCAATCTAAAACAGCGAAGGATTTTTTTGATAGAAATCCAAAAATAGGCAAGTTACTTGATCAGCTACTTGAGGGTGCGGATAATAATAACGAAATTAACCCAGAGTTGGCAACGGAATTTTATCGCGAGTTAAAAGGCCTTGCCAATAATGGTCAAAAAGATCCTGACTTAGAAGAATCTCAGCCAAAAAAAGATCCTCATAGATTTAAAAAACAATTTGCGCAAGACTTGGGCGCTTTCGGTGCAACTGTTGGTGCTTGTTTTATTCCTGGATTCGGTATTGGAATTGCTGCTTCTATTGCTTCTAATTATATTGCTTATAGATTACAAAAATCAGAAAAAAAACAAGATCCTATTGGTGGTGTTGAAGAAGATCTCCAAGATGCCAATGAAAGATTGGATTGGGCGGGAGATCATATTGAAAGAGCGGCCAAAGCAGGATTAGCAGTAGCAGGAGCTGTCACAGGAATGTCAACAGTAACAGCAGTAGTATCCGCGGCAATAACAGTAGGAAAGGCCGCAGTAGATGCTGTCTATGACTCAGAGCCACAGCCAGAGTCACAAAAAGATGATGGAAGTAAAAATAACAACCCCTCTCCTCCTAAAGAAGGGCAAGGTGGCACTAGCTGGACCGCACGCATGTCAGTAAGAAGAAGCGAATCAATTAATAGTCAAGAAGTAAAGGGTCACTAAAAATTCAATTTCTTATTTGACAAAAAATTAGCTTTATGTTATAATATAAACATATTATAAATAAAAATAACTATGCCCGAAGAAGTTGGTATTGACAAAGAACAATCAGAAGCAGCAAAACTAGCATTAAAAGGCTATGTTGAAAAATTGCCTGAAGAAAAAGGTACTAGGAGTGCTTTTTTAGGAATTTTGCAAAGCAAAGAGGAGTTAACTTTAGAAGCTTTAGAAGAGCAAGACACTTCCAAAGATTACCAAGCTGACCAGATGAAGGCTTTTTTGACTTCTG
Source organism: Rickettsia sp. (assembly GCA_038131245.1). Lineage (GTDB taxonomy): Bacteria > Pseudomonadota > Alphaproteobacteria > Rickettsiales > UBA1997 > CAMCFD01. Next base: position 109,640 of record JAYPPA010000001.1, read on the forward strand.
TATTAGGTAAGGGCGATAAACCAGAGCAATTTTCTGAAGTTCTTGCTGACATAAAAACTCACCTGGAGGGTTCTCTTGAAAGCGATGATAACCCGGCTGTAGGTTTTGCGAATTTTTTGGTAAGCGCTAGAGAAAAATACAAGGAAACAGTTCCAGGGGTGGAAGATTTCTTCGATAATTACATGGAAGAACTGAGTAAAGATGAGGCAATTCAAGGTATAGCTGGCGATCTATTTAATGGTGGTAAAATAGAAGGTCTTGACGCGTTAGATGATGGAGATCCAAAAACAGGGTCTGAAGGTCAAAAACAAGGTGATGAGAGTAAGGGTGATCCTCATCAATATAAAAAAGATACTCTAGCCGTTGCTGCCACGATCGGTTTTTTGTTCGTACCTGTTGCTGGGCCTCTAATGGCTCTTGCAGTTGCTGCTGCTTACATTAATTACAGAGCGAAAGGTGCCACAAGTCAAAATGCTTCTTCAAAAGAAGAGGAAGAGCAAGAAATGCAAAAATTAAAGGATAAGTTCTACGCAGAATTTACGAAATCGCGATCGGTAGGTTCTGACAAAGAAGTTTTGGAGGATGTTCAAGATATGACAGGAGTATTCTCTGGTGATGATTTACCGGTAAATAATTCATTGAAAGCGAGTCATCAAGTCGTTAGAGGTGCTAAAGACGAACTAAGAAGTGCAGCAAGTGGGTTTGAAGCAGCAGAAGAACATTTGAGAAATGCTGGAGGAGTGTCTGCAAGGGGCGCTGCCACTAATGTTGCTGCAACAACCCCACCACAACCAGCAGCCACAGAAGCGCCACCACCAGCCGCTACAGCACCTCCACCTCCGCAGCAACCAAAACCAGCCGCACCTCTACCGCCAGGAGATAAAGCCGCTCCAGCAGCAAAGCCAGCCGCACCTCCGACAAAAAAAACCACCACCTGGGTTGAAAGAAAGGCAGGTAAAGCCCCAGCCCCAACCACAAAAGAAGGGACAGGTCACGCTCAAGGAGATTCCCAAAGGGCCTAGTTTATTTTTTAAGTTTCAAAATTACAACTCGATCATTTTGCGCTAAATCTTTAACTGTATTAACTAGTGTAAAGTTTGAATTATCGGCCAAGTTAATTAAATCCTCCTTTTGGTCAAACCCAATTTCAAAAATCAAAAATCCATTCTCATTCAAAAAGTCACCAGCCTGGTCAATAATTTTTCGGTAAAAATCTAGGCCATCACCCCCACCATCAAGCGCCAATCGTGGCTCAAAATTCTTAACCTCATCTTGCAAACCCTCTATGTCTAAACTTCGAATGTAGGGTGGGTTGGAAATTATAACATCAAACTTTTCATCATTTAAATTCGCAAATAAATCCGATTCTAAAGTTTTAATCTTATTTTCCAGTTGATGTAAAGCAACATTCTTCTGGCAAACCTGCAAAGCCTTGTCGCTAATATCAATCGCCACAACAAAGTCAATATTCGAACAATTCTTAGCAATTGAAATTGACAGGCACCCGCTCCCAGCACCAACCTCAAGCATCCTCACATCACCTTCCAGCCTATCAATAATTTTTATCGCCTCATAAACCAAAGTCTCCGAATCCGGCCTTGGATCAAGAACATTGGAATTGACAAAAAAATCTAGCCCGTAAAATTCGCGGTGATTAATGATGTGTGAAATTGGCTCGCGATTGATTCTACGATTTATAAAGTTTTCAATTAAATCAAGCTCAGCCTCGCTAACCTCAAGAGTATCATTGAAAATAATCTCTTCCTTGGTTTTATTTAAAGCAGCGCAAAGTAATACCAGATAATCAATGTTCCAGCTCTCAATTCCGGCATCTTTTAGTCTTTGCTTGCAATTATGGACGATATTTTTCATGTGCCGTAGGGACCTAAATGCAAATTCTAGTTTTAAAATTTGCCGAGAATCTCTCTTATTGGCGTCTCATTGATGACGATATCCGAATTTTTCTCTCTTCTTATATCAAAAACCTTAGTTTCATCTTGAGACAATTGATTTTTTGCGGCAATTTCAGACATTATCTCGGATAATTTTTTAGATATAACACCTAAAAACTTAGAGTAAGCATTTTTCATAAGCCCTGAATTGTAAGAAGGGTCAAATGAATTGATTTTTGCATCATTTTTATTAGCAATTTCTTTAAATGAAGATTTAACAAATTCAACAAAACCATCAACTTTGTCAATTTTTAAAGTTAAGAATCCAGAAATCGCAGTATCATCTTGAGGTCTTTCAAGTTGACCATTGATGTTAATAGAAAACATATCATTAGTTATTTCAAACTTATTAATCCTATATGATTTATTGTAATTTACTGCGATTTGAACGATTTTAGTCGGATCAGTAACGCTCGCGGCACTATTTGACTCTATCGGAGTTAAAATATATTCAACATCAATAGTAATATTATTCTTTACAGGCTCATTTTTAGCCATATTATTTTCAAGGTCAGCCAACTCCTTACTTACAACTTCTTTGCCCGAATTATCCTGAGTAGCCTCATCTTTGCTAACACCATTTGTATTCACTGCAATTTTAGCTTCATCTCCATCATTTAAAGTTCCCATCGTAGCTATGGTGTCATTATCATCTGCGGCAATCTCTTCACCAATATCAACAGTTTCAGCTAGCGTAGAATCATCAGCAACCTCTTGTTGACTAGGTACATCGTTAGCCGCTAATTCATTTTCTACAGGTACTTCATCTAAAGTAGTCGCTTTAGTAACATTAGCAGCAACCTTAGTCTTTTTAGCCATTGCTTTTGACTGGGTAGTATTGCTCGCTACTTTTCCTGGAGCTTTTAAAGGTGGAGCAGAGTCTGCTTTTGCTGGTACCTCATTTTGAGCCACAGCCGCAACTTGTTGCGCGTTAGAACCTCCATCAACTCCAGCATCATTTGTTGCCACCGCCTCTTCAGCTACTTCAGCTTCAGCATTCTCATCGCCATCAACATTTAATCCAGCATTCGCAGACTCAATCATCTTTCTTTCAAACTCCTCATTTAATTTTTCTGGAGAAATTGAGTTGTTGAATTTTGCCATCTCTTTCATGTCTTGATCTTGAGAAGCATCTCCTTCCTCTTGTTTTGCTGTTGATTCTGGCTCGTCCATCCCAATTTGAATTTTACCAGTTTTAATACTATCGATTATCTTGCCTTCATAATTATTTTTATAGAAATTCACAATATCAAAACTTTCCGTACTTGTCGAAGTCGCTTTAATCCTAGAAATAATTTGCCCAGATTCATTTGTTGTTACGGTAAATTCAATATTGTTAGGACCAGACCTGGTTAGTAAATTTTTATCAGGACCAAAAATTCTATATCCCTTATCTCGATAGGTTAGTCGCGACAATCCATCTGAATTAATTCGCATTGTTGCAACTGGAGGTTGATCAAATTCAACATCACTTCTCGCACCATTATTAAGTATTACATTTTCAGATATAGTTGCATCAAAAATATCTCCAAAAATCGAAGAAGATAAGGTAACTTTTTGGAAAATTAAATCACTTCCTTGCGCAATTGATTTTGGAAGATTGATTTTAAGGTTATGAATTGTGACATTTTGCTGCAAAGGAAATCCAGATATCTCAAACTTATTAAATGAAGCAAAAGAATCTTCGCTATTAGAATATTTCGAAAGTTCCTTTTCGAGTTTGCTAGTTTTAAAGAACCAAAAGGCAGAGTGGCCACCCGCCGCTAAGATGATTAACAAGAAAAATACCGCCAAAATCTTTTTAGACATAACTATTATTTTTTTGTTAAGCTATTTTACTAGCCAATTTTCCTAGACAGAAACATTTCTAGTCTCACTAGGAACCTTTAAAGTCAAACCGTCTAGCTCTTTTGTCATTATTATTTGGCAACCAAGTCGAGAAGTTGCAGTCAATCCAAAAGCTAAGTCAAGCATATCCTCTTCGTCTTCTTCTGGCTCCTCAAGCATGTTGAAATATTTCTCGTCTTCAACAATTACATGACAAGTAGAGCAAGCAAGTGAGCCTTCGCACGCACCTTCAAGATTTACATCATTATTATGCGCAGCCTCTAACACGGTAGTTCCAACTGGTACTTCAAATTCCTTTTTTTCACCATTTTCGATGAAAATTATTTTAACATTATCACTCATAATTAAAAAATATATTATTTATTACTATTATTATACATTACATTTTAAATGAAAAGAAAAAAATATCAATATTTTTATTTTTATTTAAAAATTAAACACCGTCGAAATCGGTACATGATCCGAAGGTTTTTCCTTAATACGATAGTCAAGTGCGGTTTCACAGCTTTTTATCGAGTTTTCCAAGCTTTTCGAAGCCCAAATATGATCCAATCGACGCCCCCTGTTTGACTTAAATGGTTCCTTGCCGCGATAGCTCCACCAGCTGTATAGCTTCTCATTTTCCGGGGTAAATAATCGATGTGTATCGATAAGCTCCACCTTTTTTTGTAAATTGGTCAGCTTCTCCACCTCAATTGGAGTATGAGACACCACTTTAAGCAGCTGTTTATGGCTCCAAACATCATTTTGTAATGGTGCAATATTAAAATCACCAACAATAATTAAATTCTCAGCTTTTTTTGCAGTAAAATAATTTGTCATAAAATCGACAAATTTTAACTTATGGTCAAATTTATCGTTAAGCTTCACATCGGGCACGTCACCGCCTGCAGGAATGTAAAAATTATGCAACTCAACATCACCAATTTTAGTCTCAATGTCGCATTTTATATGTCTTTTATGTCCATAATCCAAAACATCAATTATTTGCAAATTCTTAAGTGGTAATTTCGAAATAATAGCCACCCCATTATAAGATTTTTCGCCGCTAAACTCCATAAAATCAAAGCCTAGGCTCTTAAATTCATCTTTTGGGAAAAATTCATCTTGCGTTTTTAGTTCTTGCAAGCATAAAATATCAGGAGCATGTTTTGCTATAAAGTTTTCGATCAGAGGCATGCGCAGCCTAACTGAATTAATGTTCCAAGATGTTAATTTTACCACTATTTTACCTCCAATTTTGGAAAAACAATCTTTGTTTCGCTAATTTTATGGCCACTAGCCAATAATTTTCCAATTTTAAAGGTTTTGTCTAAATTCAAAAGACCAAGTAATCTCAAACTTAAAGTTGGTAAAAATGGCACTAAGCTCGTCCCAATTATCGCCAAAGCATTAGCCACCACCGACAAAATCTGGTTCATTTCATCCTCTTTTCCCTCTTTTTTAAGTTTCCACGGCGCTTTTTCGTTCAAAAATTGATTACAAGTTGATGCAAAATCAATAATTTCGTAAATCGCATCATCAAAGGCCAAATCATCCATTTTTTTCGCCAAATTTTCCTGCAGTTCATGTGCTTTCTTTAAAGGATTAGCCTCATCTTCAAACCCAGCAACATCGACCAGCAAACCCTCATTATTCTTATTTATCATCGACAAGCTCCTTTGCGCCAAGTTCCCAATATTATTAGCAAGCTCAGTATTAATACGACCTAAAATAGCATCTCTTTTGTAATCCCCGTCGTTACCAAAATGCACTTCACGCATCAAAAAATATTTAAAATAATCAACAGCAACCTCGTCGTCGCACCCAAAAGACTTGATCCAATCAATTTCCTCTTGCGGTTTAATTACATTACCAACCGATTTCGAGATTTTCTCGCCTTCATTGGTCCACCATCCATGCGCATAAATAGAGTGGGGCAGGTTAATCTCAGCCGCCATCAAAAAGGCTGGCCAGTAAACTCCATGAAAACGCAAAATATCTTTTCCAACAATATGAATCGGCGACTCGCTTGCATTTTGCCAAAAATCCTGATATTTTGAATCATCGCCACTCGCAAATCCAAGCGCCGACAGATAATTCGTCAAAGCATCAAGCCAAACATACATAATATGTTCTTTTTCATCATTTTTCTCACTTCCAGGTACTTTTACCCCCCAAGAAAAACTATTTCGCGAAATTGAAAGATCCTTTAGTCCTGATTTCACAAAAGAAACAACCTCATTCATCTTTGACTTTGGGCGAATAAAATCAGGCACAGCCTCATAAAGCGCCAAAAGCTTATCTTGATACTTGCTTAACTTGAAAAAGTAACTTTCTTGCTTTTCCCATTTAACTTCAGCCCCGCTTGGCGCTTTTCCATCCACAATTTCATCTTCGCCGTAAAAAGCCTCATCACGCACCGCATACCAACCCTCGTAAACACCTTTGTAAATCGCGCCTTTTTCTTCTAAAATCCGCCAAATTTCCTGAGCGCAAATCTTATGTCTTTCCTCTGTGGTTCTAATAAAATCATCATTGGAAAGCCTCAAATCTTGTGCCAATTCCTTAAATTTACAAGAATTTTCGTCGCATAATTCTTGCGCGGTTTTGCCTTTTTCAATCGCTGATTTTTCCACTTTTTGCCCATGTTCATCAGTCCCAGTCAGGAAAAAAGTATTAAAGCCTTGCTCTCTTCTAAATCTGGCCAAAACATCACAAGCCACACTCGTATAAGCATGCCCAATATGCGGAGCGTCATTAACATAGTAAATCGGCGATGTTACATAAAAATTTTTTGTCATTGTTTCAATTGTCGATTTTCCTTGATTTTTAGCTTAAAATATGTTATAATATAAGTATAGTATAAAGGAAATCTATTAAAATTTCAAGAAAAATGTCATTTTCAGAAAAATTAGACTCGATTCTAATAAAATTTAATACAGTTGAGCAGAAACTTCAAGACCCATCCTCACTAGGTCAGAGTTTTGCTAAAATCTCTAAGGAGCATTCTGATTTAATCCCAATTGTTGAGGTTATCCATCGCTTTAAGAAAAATGCTAAGGAGACTTCAGAGTTAAAAATCGCAATTAAAGAGACTGATGATCGCGAGATGAAAGACATGATGGAAGAAGAGCTTGAGCTGTTAGAGCGCGAACTTCCAAAGATCGAGCAAGAGCTAAAAATTGCACTCTTGCCTAAAGATGAGGCTGATGAGAAGAACGCTATTTTAGAGGTTAGGGCAGGTACTGGCGGTGAAGAGGCCGCGCTTTTTGCCAATAAATTATTTAGCATGTATCAAAAATATGCTGAGCGCAATCGCTGGAAATTCGAAATTCTCGAGCTTTCCGAGACTGGTATTGGTGGCTATAAAGAGGCGAGCGCACTAATTAGCGGCAAAAATGTTTTCGCAAAATTAAAGTTTGAGTCAGGCGTACACCGCGTTCAAAGAGTTCCTGAAACTGAAAATTCTGGGCGCGTACATACCTCAGCCGCCACCGTAGCTGTACTTCCAGAGGCTCAAGAAGTTGACATAAAAATCGAAGAAAAAGACCTAAAAATCGATGTTTACCGCTCTTCAGGACCAGGTGGACAGTCTGTAAATACTACGGATTCAGCCGTTCGAATTACTCATATACCAACGGGCGTAGTGGTTGCTATGCAAGATGAAAAATCGCAAATTAAGAACAAGGAGAAGGCCATGAAAGTCCTTCGTTCGCGAATCTACGAGGCTGAGCGTGACCGTAAGCAAAAAGAAGAGGCTCAAAATCGTAAAAGCCAAGTCGGCAGTGGTGATCGATCTGAGCGCATTCGCACTTATAATTTCCCGCAAAGCCGCGTTACTGATCATCGCATCAATCTGACTCTTTACAAAATTGATGAAATTTTACTCGGTGATTTGGACGAGATTGTCAACGAGCTTCATGCTTTTGATCAAACTCAAAAACTCTCTGAGGTAGAATAGCTAACTTTTAAAGCTGTAGATTTTTAGGTCAAACAAACGAAGTTCTCCTAAGAGATGTTGATCGACCAGGAGGAGAAGCATAAGCCGAACCAGCAAGAGGCGAGGGGGTTGTTCCTGATGAATATTCGCTAAAATCCGGAGAAGACAAGACCACCGGCCTGTCAAGCTCAACCGCATCACGAGCTCTTAATGGGGCAAGCTGCCCTTCAGTTTGTGCTGAAATTTCTCTTGTACTTTTATGGTGAACAGCCACAGGTATTCTTGATGGCCTTCTTGTTCGTCGCCTTTCCTCGGGTTTATCATGGCCAATTGGCGGAATCTTACTTCTCTTCGCAGCAGCAAAACCATCAGCAAAAGCATGAGCCATGAGTCTCTCAGGCCCAATTTGAGGAGCGGCATATTGTAATTGCCTAACTTGCGCAGCTAATCTTTTGTTTAGCTCTCTAAGATTTTGAGCTTCTCTTTGTGTGCTCCTCAATTCTTCCTGGGCACTTTTCAGATCTGAATTTGTTTGCCTGATGCTGCTATATGCTGCTTCCAATGTTCTTCTAGCTCTAATTAATTCCTCTTCCTTATTCAAGATTTGCCTTTCCATATGCTCAAGCTCTTTTGTATCTTTCGCTATTTCTGATGTATATAAACCATCTTCAATTTTAAGCTCCTCTTCTAGGCGTTTATTTTTAGCATTTGCTTCGTAAAGTTTTTGAGTGGTGCTTGCTAAGTCAGCTTTTAACGCGGCATTTCCCGCCTCAAGTCCTGTATTTTTAGCCTTCTCTTTTTTCAATTCAAGTTTTAATATTGAAATAGTGTGGCTATCGTGAAGAGCTTTCACTCTTGCGCGCGGATCGTCATGGGCCGAGGCTTCTCCTGTTTTTCTATTATCAATACCTTTGCGCATTTTGTTGTTTTTAGTTTAACCTAATACCAGGATAAGATACTAACAATTAAAATACCAAACATTTTGTTAAAATTAAGCATGAGATGTAGCGCATTAACTACGAGCTTCTCCATCTTTTTGCCCTCCTTCGCTAAGTAATACTGCTTTAGTATCAAGATCTGATAAAGATCTGCTTCTTGGCCTAGCCAAAGAGCCATATCTCCTATTAAGATCTTCTAATGAAGTGGGTTTGCGAGCTTTACTTGGATCCATTACTACCCTAATTAATTTAGATCGTGTTTCTTGCCCCTTTCTAAATTCAGCAAAAACTTCAGATCCAAGTGCTCTTTCATCTTTAATTTTCTCAGTCACCTCGGAAAGACCTACAACATCAACAATTTCATGTCCACGAGGACCTTCTTTGTAGAAATATCGACCCTCTGAACTGTAAAATACTTTATCGCGCTCTCGCGGTGTTTCTAAATTAGCTCTCAAAGCAGCATTTTCAGCAGTTAAAGCCTCAACTCTATTGACTGCCGCCGCATACTCCTCTTTAACTTTTTCGAACTGTACTTTTGTACTTGCTTCTTCTACAGAGCTTGCGGCTGTGTTTCGCAAAGCCTCCAATCTTTCCCCAGCATGCTTAGCCACACCACGAAGCTGCTTAACTTCAAACATTCTAGCTTTACTTTCAGCCTCCAAAGCCTCCACCCGTTGAGCAGCCCTTCTTGCTGTCGTTAACTCAACCTCCAAATCCTTAACTTTCGCCGCTTCTTCCTCTAAAGCCTTATTCCTAGCCTTTAGTTTCTCCACCTCTTTTTTTAAAGCACTTGCGGCGTCATCTTTTTTAGCTGCTGTAGATCTTTCTTCTTTAAGGAGTTTTGCCGTTTTAGATTCTCGACTGCCGGCTTGCGCAACTCTATCGCCCATTTTTTTTAGCTGCTGCTCGCTCTTAGTTTTCTGCGCTTCAAATTTCACACTTAAATCCTCCAAATCCCTTTCAATTTTAGCCTTCTGCGCAATTAAAGTTGCATTCGCCGCCGCTAAATCCCTAATTTGATCTTTAGATTTCTCCGCTTTTGTTTTTTCTGCCTCAAATTTTTTGTTTGCCGCCGCCACACTTCTTTCAAGTACCTTAACATCTTTATTTTCAGCCCTGAGTGCCGCAATTTCAGCCTGAATTTTCTTCATTGCAGCCTTAGTTTTGTCCAATTCGCTTTGCGCTGCTCTTCTATTTTTCTCAGCCTCTACAGCTTTAGCCTTCGTGTTTTCAACTTCAGATTTTGTATTCCTCATAACAGTCTCAGCCGCAACCAATTTCGCCTCGAGTTCTGCTTTACTAGCCCTAAGTGTTGCCATTTCCTCTTCGTAATGAGGTACATCATCAAAGCCATCAACTTCAGTAGCATCAAGCCACTCATCTTCAGATTCAGCCTCAGCAGCAACCTTGACATCAACCCTAGCAACAGGCGAGGGTGCCGGCGCCCCTTCATCATCCTCAGCCTTAGTAGTAGAGTTTCTAGCATCTTCAGTCTCTGCAACAGTTTGTATCTCAAGACGCCTTAAATTAGCCTCCAATTCTACTTTATTCACATCAGGAAAAATCCTCCCAAGAACCATTCTCAAAATATTTTTATTTAAAGTCTCGTCAGCAGGCATACTTACCATATTCCTAGTCATTTCAACATCTTCATCGGTTATTTCAAAATTTCCATCTTGATTCTGAACTATAATTTTTCTAGGAACTGCGCCATTTTCACCTAGCATTTTTATCTTAAGACCACTGATAAATAAAATTCTCGCAGCTTCTATTGGAAGATCTTCAATTTTTATATGACTATTATTAACAATCAACATTTGTGTTTGTAAATTAGATAAGGCGTCTTCGATTGCTCTTGCGTGATTTTTCCCAAAATCATCTTGCTTAATGCCTAGATTTTTACTTAATTGTAAAATAAGATTCAAAACCTGCAAAGATTCTACGGTTGTACCATGAGCCGCCATTTTAAAACCATTTCCCCTTCCAGAAATAAATTCCCGCAAAGCTGCACTATTAATTCGATTTGCATCTTTTGAAATATCGCAGCAATGTTTTTCGCAAAAAAGTAAAATTAGGGCCTTTGCGCTATCAAAATCACCATTAAATAATGCCCACGCAAAAGAAACTCTCATTGCATTTTTGTTATAAACAGCCTCATGATTACAAAATACTGATCTTGCAATCATGTTGTGAATAGAAGAAATACTAGCTATATCTTGTGTTTTTATATGTAAATTTCCAGCATCATCTCCTGTTAAATTAATTTCAGGATTTGTTTTGTCAGAAAAAATTCCTAGCAAAAATAAATTCTTTATACCAAAAGCTCTATGAGAAGTAAAATGAGCTATAATTTCCTCCATTTTTCCAAATAAACCATCTCGACGCGAATCTTTTTTAGATAATTTTGCTAATAAATGCAAGTTTAACTCAAAAAGAAAGTGCAAAAAATCATAATTTAGTCTTTCTCCTCTAATTGATGCGCTAACTTGTTTTTCTAGAATTCTTAGAGCTTTATCAGCCTCCATTTGAGTTGCCAAAGACCCACTTCATTTTGGAAATAGTAGTTTTTTAAATTTTTTACCTTTTTTGTTTAGATTTTGAACGCGATTATCATGAGCAAAATCAATAATTGCATTTTCTTGAGTGATATTGTTATTCGCAAGTAACTTTTTAACATCAACGTCAATAGGGTTTTTTAAAAAAGGGTTTTTAATCAATCTAGTAAGCGTTAGCCCAATAATAACTCCTATTAATATTGAGTTTGGAGCGATATATCTAGAGTAAAACTCTTCAATTCCACTCCCTTCAGAACCATTAGCCTCGCCCCTTGACATTGTTTGAATAAATTTAGTAATTTAAATGTAATCTATATTATTAATAAAAATACAATTTAGCAAAATAGTCAAGTGTTTTATAAATAATATAAGATCTTGTTGCAAAATGTTTCAAAATTTTTTTAAAAAAAGCACTCAAAAGTAATTCTTTATTTTTTTTTCTTGCAAATTAGCTCTTGACATCGTATGATATAATTAGAGGTGTTTTTTGCCTAAAATAAATTAGACTTATAAATTTCTCATTATAAAAAAAGCTAATTTACTCAGCGCCTTTTCCACCTTTTTCCTTCGATCCTTCATCCGCTGCTTTGGCTGATTTTGGTTCTACTTGTGCAGGAGGTGAGGCTGTTGCTGGTTTAGGATCTTGAGATTGAGGTGCTGGAGCCTGTATCTCGACAACTTGCGAGTGACCCGCAGCAGCCAAGGTAGCAGGTTGAGGATAGTAATCAGCAGCAAAACCCCCTTGATTGACCACTGGCTGTGCAACATAATAACCAGCTTGAACAGGAAAGTGGACTGGCTGCATACCTTGCTGCATTACATATGCATGTTCAAAACCATAGCCGTTATAGCCACCGGCATGTCCACCATCATAGTAGCCACCAGCATGACCACCGGCCACAATAGTTTGATGAGGGTCCTTATATTGAACGTCAGCAATGGCCCGATCAGCAAGTGCTTGCATGTAATGTGTCGATTTTGCCTTTTCCCTATCTAATTCTTCATTTTTTTCTCGAAGCTGGTTATTAATTAAAGCTATTTGATGATGTAAGGAAGGAATTTGAGAATTCCAGTGTTCAAGATTTCTAATTAACTTTTTTAATCTAGCATTTTCTTTTGAGATACTCTCAGCAGCTTTTTTAAGACTTGCATTTCTACCTTCTAGATGAAGAGTTTTTGGGTCTTTTTCTTCCTTATCGGCACCAGCCCTGGCGCTAGATTCTTTATCTTTTGTGGCTTTCAATTCGGCAATTTCTGCTTTCAATTCGGCAATTTCTGCTTTCAATTGAT
>JAYPPA010000002.1:0-10489 GCA_038131245.1 Rickettsia sp.
GCATCAAGGCCAAGCATCGTGATTTCCTTGTAGCGATTATTGCCGAGAATTCTAACTATAACGCCATCTGAGTCTTTAACTTTGATGGTGTGAAATACGCCAGCTTGTCTTATTTCTGCTTTAAAGCGCTTGCAATTGCTGTTTCTACAAATTGAAATGACTTTTTCTTTTTTGTCAATTATTGTGTAAGCATTATTGTTTTCGATTTTTGGACATTGTCTTTTGGTGCACACAAAGCCACTTTTCGGAGAGCATTTTATGACTTTCCAGCTATTTGCGGCTTCAAAATATTTTTCAGTTTCCTTTAGAATTCTTTCAAAGTCGAAAGTTTTGACATCTTGAATGTCTTTTGCTTTTGGGTTGTTTGCAAAAGCTGTGGTTGCTTGCAAAAGAAGAAAAGATGTTAAAGTTATCAGAATTTTTTTCATTTTATCAAATTTTTTAATAATTCTTAATTATATTATATATTATTTGGAATTCTTTTCAAGTAAAAAATCTGGTAATTTTTTAGAAATGTCGTGATTTATATTTTCTACAACATCAAATTCGTCTTTAGTGAATTTTGAAAGTACATAGTCTGAAACTTCATATTCTGGATTTGAAGGTCTTGAAACCCCAAGCCTAAATCTCCAGTAATCTTTGCCGATTTTTTCGTCTATTGACTTTAAACCATTATGACCAGCATGTCCACCGCCCTTTTTAACGCGAATTTCCCCAAGTTTTATGTCAATTTCGTCATGAAAAACGATGATATTTTCTGGTGGGATTTTGTAAAAAGAACTGGCTCCTTGAACTGAAATTCCGGAATTATTCATAAAAGTTTGAGGTTTTATGGCAATAATTTTGTTTTCACCAATTTCTCCAGTAAAAACCTCGCTTTGGAATTTTTCTGCTGATTTTGACAGATTATACTCTGAAATTATCGAATCTAGGGCTAAAAAGCCAAAATTATGGCGTGTTTTCTCATATTTTTTGCCAATATTGCCAAGTCCAACTAATAGATACATGTTTTTATTTTGCTGTTTATTTTTAAAAAAATCGAATATCATTGACTATTAAATTATTTTGTGGTATAATTATAAGATAGAGTTCCTATCTTTTTTATCCATTATATAATGAATGATTTTAAATTAGAAGAGGATTTTGTTTACTTAAAAATTTTATAAAATGTCAGATATTAGAAATATTGCAATTATTGCTCACGTAGATCATGGAAAAACTACCTTGATTGATGCTATGCTTTCACAAAGTGGAACTTTTCGTGAAAACCAGCAAGTTGACGAGCGTGTGATGGATTCCAACGACCTAGAAAAAGAGCGTGGAATTACGATTTTAGCGAAATGTACTTCATTAATTTGGAAAGATCAGAAAATTAATGTGATTGATACTCCGGGTCACGCTGATTTTGGTGGTGAGGTTGAGCGCGTTTTGTCGATGGCGGATAGTTGCTTGCTTTTAGTTGATGCATCGGAAGGGCCAATGCCGCAAACTAAATTTGTGCTTTCTAAGGCCTTAGCCCTTGGACTTAAGCCAATTGTGATTATCAATAAAGTTGATAGAAATGATTCAAGGATTGATGAAGTTTTGAATGAGATTTTTGATTTATTTGTGGCGCTTGATGCTAATGATGAGCAGCTTGATTTCCCGGTTTTATATGCGGTAGGTCGTGATGGATGGTGCGTTGCTGATCTTGATAATGATGAAAGAAAGGATTTGTCGCCGCTTTTTGATTTGATTTTAAAACATGTTGAGCCGCCAAAGTTTGACGACAAAGCGCCATTTAAGATGCTTGCGACTTTGCTTGATTCAAATCCATATTTTGGGCGCATGCTTACTGGGCGTATTATGGCCGGGACTGCGAAAACTTTGATGAATTTTAAAGCGATTAATTTAAATGGAAAGGTCGTAGAGCAAGGTAGACTAACTAAGCTTTTGGTATTTAGAGGCGTTGATAAGGTTCCAGTTGACGAGGCAAAAGCTGGAGATATTGTTTCTATTGCTGGACTTGAGAAGGCTTCGGTTTCCGATACTTTTTGTGATATGTCGGTTAATGAGCCAATTGCGTCAACTCCGATTAACCCACCGACCATGGCCATTACACTTAGTGTTAATGATTCGCCGCTTGCTGGGACTGAAGGGTCTAAGGTTACTTCGACTATGATTCGCGATCGTTTATACGCTGAGGCTGAGACTAATGTGGCTATTACTGTTAAGGAGTCAGAAGGTAAGGATGCTTATGAGGTTGGCGGTCGTGGAGAGCTTCAGTTAGGGGTTTTGATCGAAAATATGCGCAGAGAAGGTTTTGAGCTTACGGTTTCTAGGCCAAGGGTGCTTTTCAAAAAAGGTGAAAATGGTGCAATATTAGAACCAGTCGAAGAAGTTGTTGTCGATGTTGATGACGAATATAGCGGCGTTGTGGTTGATAAATTGTCAAAAAGAAAAGGTGAAATGCAAGAAATGAAGCCAAGTGGTGGTGGAAAAACTAGACTTGTGTTTTATGTTCCTTCAAGAGGTTTGATCGGGTATCAAAGTGAGTTTTTGACTGATACTAAGGGTACTGGTGTTATTAACAGGCTTTTCCATGACTATGTTCCTTATAAAGGTGAGTATGCTTCGAGAAATAATGGTGCGTTAATTTCTAACGATACGGGTGAGGCGGTTGCTTATGCGATTTTCAATTTACAAGATCGAGGAACTATGTTCGTTAAGCCACAGCAGAAGGTCTATACTGGAATGATTGTTGGTGAGAATGCGAAAAATAATGACTTGGAGGTTAATATTTTGAAAGGTAAGCAGCTTACGAATATTCGTGCTTCTGGGACTGATGAGGCGATTAAACTTATCCCACCAAAAATTATGACTTTGGAATCAATGATCACTTATATAAGTGATGACGAGTTGGTGGAAGTTACGCCAAAGTCGCTTAGGTTGAGAAAAAAATATTTGGATAGCAATACTAGAAAACGCATGTCTAAGCAAGAGCAGCGCTTCGACTTCGCTTAATCTTCGTAGTTTTGTCCCTAGAATATTCATGGGCTCATCCAAGTGATTGAACACATGGAATCGCCCATAAACATCCTAGGAACAAAACTACTTTGATTAAGGGTTTGTTAGTTCAAATTTCTAATCGATTTTTTAATCTTCGAAACTTTGTCACTAGATTTTAGGTTTGATATTTTGTTATTAGATTATTTTTAAGTAGTAATTAGTAATGATTAAAAAAGTGTATAAAATAATAAAACTAGTTCTGGTAGTTTTTATATTTTGGCCAGTAAATTCTTTTGCAGAGTTTGCGGAAAATTGGGATGAGGATTCATTTTTTGCACAAGAATTGCCTGAGAAGAGATGGAAGGGAAGCGTTGAGGGTGGTTCGACCTTGATAAAAGGTAATACCGATCAAGAATCTACCTATGGTAAGGCTAATATAAAATACAAAAAGGAAAAATATAGCAATCTTTTTAAAACTAGACTAGAGAACACTAAGACGGATAAGGTACGCGTTAAAGAGAGGTATGATGTTAATGATACTTTGCGATATAGCTATGCAAATGGGAATTTTTCGCTAATTGAGCTTGAATATATTGACGATCGATATGGGGGGTACGATTATCGTATTTCAGAGTCGATTGGTTATGGAAGAAAATTTATTGAAGATGAAGAGATTAATTTTTCAGTTCAAGGGAGTGCTGGTTCTAGGCAAGTTAAATTTACTGATGGTGATAAAGAGGATAGTTGGCTTGTGAGAATTGGTGGTGACTTGAGCTGGGAAATAGACAATGATATTGAATTTAAGCAGCATTTGGACATATCTTTTGACAAAGAGACCGAAATTACAAGGTCCGACACTTCTTTGAAGATAAAAATGACATCGGTAAGCGACTCTTTGTACTTTACTTTAAGTTATTTTTTGGAGAGAAAATCTAACACCTCGTCGCCTGAGATAAAAAATACCGATTCTACTTTAATGTTGATGTTTGGTTGTGACTTTTAGGAAATAAAGGTCTTGCAAAGATGTTTTGCATGTGTTAGTATTTTAGATGTAAAAACGTAAATGAAATTTCAAAACTGTGCAAAAATTTCCAGCCTTAAAGGCATTAATTAAAGATCTAAAATATTCTCCTGTTAAATTTTTACTGAGGATGGTGTTAAATTTAATGGCTATCATTGTAATAACTTATATAATTTTTTGCCTTATTTTTCATATATTTATTATGAACAAAGGCTTTAGTTCAAAAATTAGGAAGTTTAAAGTTGAGGAAATGGAGATTAATGGAATAAGGGTTGGTGGAAAGGAAATTGGTGACTATATAAATGATTATTATTATAATTATAACCCCTATATACAGTTTGATCCAAATTGCTCTGAATATGATTCTGAGCTTTTTTACAAGATGAAGCGCGGCAAATGCCGCTTTAGAAAGACGGATTTTTCAGTGGTATATAATAATAATTTCTTGGGATTGAGAGATGAAAAAGAGGATTTAAAAGATGTGCGGGTTATAATTACTGGGGATTCCTTTACTTTGGGTTACGGCGTAGAGCAAGATCAGACCATTTCTTCTTTCGTAGAGGGATTTACTGGTAAAGAGGTTTTGAATGCAGGAATTTCTTCTTACGGAACAGCTAGAGAGGCTATTTTACTTGATAGAATTCTAAAGAGTCAAAAGCTTGATAAGCTTGAATATATAGCAATACAATATTGTAATAATGATTATCTTGAGAATGATCAATATGTTAAAAATGGTTACAAGCTTTCTATTGGTCCAGAGTTTTCCAAGGGGAAAAAGGGTGGAGGCTTTAATGTTATGGAGGATTTAATAAGTCCGGTTCATAATATAGCTTATGATGATATAGTAAAGAGCTCTAATCGTTTTGGTGACGACTGGTCTGTAAAGCGTATTTTTTATGGAAATATTGTTATTATATTGAAGCAGCTAAGGATTTTGCAGCAAAATGATCACATTGCCCAAAGTGCTGGAGGCAATGGTTATGTGATTGACAAAGAGAAGAGATATGAGTTTTTTTTGAATATATTGCAAAAGAAGATAGTTAACAATCCTTTTGTTAAGAAGCATGTAAAATTTATTTTGTTTGATGTGGAGCCCTGGAATGAGCCAGATCATTTTTATAAAAAGATCAATGAGTTACTTAAAAAGAAACAATATTCAAAGTTAAGAGACAGGGTATTAATTATTGATACCCATAAAATACTTAATGTTAAGGAGGATTTTTTTAAGAATGACATTCATACCAATAGTAATGGTAATAAGAAGATTGCTAGAGAGATATCTGAATATACAAAATAGTAAAAACTTGCAAAACTAATTTAGATGTTGTAATATATACTTATTAATTATAATAGAAAGTTGATCATTATGCAAAAAGAATCAGATTTAAGGGTGTTTGGCTTTATTTGGGCCTTTATTTTTGGCATTATCACTATTTATCCTACATTTAAAGGTGGTCAAATTAATCATTGGTCGTTATATGTGACTGCGGTTTTCGTTGTTTTGTCAATTACATTCCCTAAGGCTTATAGCATTACGCGTTTCTATCAAACTTGGGTGGTGTTTGGTGATTTTATTGGCAAATTGAACTCTAAAATCATTATTTTCATTTTGTTTTATTGCTTATTTTTTCCAATTGGATTATTATTAAAAATATTTCGCAAAGATTTGCTTGGTAAAAAAATAGATTCTAAGGCTAAGAGTTATTTTATAGACAGAGAGGAGCAACCGCAGAATATGGAGAACCAATTTTAAATAAGGTACTTGTATGAATATAGGTAAAATTTTAGAAAAATATAAAAAAACAGCTACTTTTGTTATTTCATTTTTAATATTTGTAGCTTTTTTGTCTATATTATTCTATTTTCTACAACTAAGGATTTTTAAAAATGGTGTTGAGTCGTATTCGTTGGCTGATCAAATTTATTATACACTAAAATGTTCCAATGAGAGGCACATTAAGCTAAGAGAGCATTCACCTGTGAGAACCTATGAAACACATAAGAAATATGATAATTTAGAAAATGAAAATCATGTCATTTCTACCAATAAAGATGGATTAATAGAGCCTGCAATGGTGCATGATAATCCAGATTTGCAGATATTTTTTGTTGGAGGGTCGACAACAGAATGCGAAACCGTAAGTCCTGAGCTTAGATTTCCTTATTATTCAGGAAGGTTAATTGAAAAGAAATTAGGTCGTAAAATTAATAGTGATAATGCTGCAAAAAGTGGTAATAATTCGATTCATTCAATTAATATTTTGATTAACAAGATCTTACCTTTGAAGTCAGATATGGTAGTTATGATGCATAATATTAATGATTTATCAACATTATTTTACGAAGGAACTTATTGGAACTATAATAAAACCAGGTCAAATTTGTCATGTACTCATAGAAACAGGGGGTCTGTTAAGTATGATGAGTGGGCCAATTCGAATTTTGCGCAAAAAAGTTTGAATAGCGAAGTTGTAAGGCGTGAAATTGTAAAAAAGTTTGAAGATAATTTGCAATTATTTATTTTTATTGCAAAATCTCAAGGTATTATTCCAGTTTTAATGACACAGCCAAATATTATTGAGAATAATGAGAATTTTTCAATGCATCGAGATCCTAGTTATAATGAGATTTACAAAAATTTATATTCAAAGTTTAATGAAAAAATTAGAGAGGTAGCATTAAAAAACAATGTTTTAATGATTGATTTAGCTAAAAAAATCCCACAAAAAAGAGAATATATATATGATGATATTCATGTCAATAACAAAGGTTCTGTTTTGGAATCTGAAATTATTGCAAATTCTATATCTGTATATTTAAAAAAAATAAAATATTTCAATTAAAAAAATAAAAAACTATGTCATTTATAAAAGAATTATGGAAATTTCTAAAAGTTAGAAAAAAATTTTGGCTTGCTCCAATAATTTTGGTGATGCTTTTACTAGGGGTTTTGCTGATATTTGCTCAAGGGTCAGCAGTAGCTCCTTTTATTTACACCTTATTTTAGGAAATGAAAAAAAACTTAGTAGTTACTTTAATTAGCCTATTTATTGCCTTGTTGATTGCGGAGGTTGCTGTGAGAATAGTTGCTCCTGTTGATTTTAAAAGAGATGAGCGTAATATTTTATATCGTTATGATGCTGATTTGGGGTGGTTTGGCAAGTCTAATATTGAAGAGAAATTTGCAAAAGCTTGGGCTCCGCGTAAAATAATGGTAAAAAATAATTCGCTTGGTTTTCGTGATGTTGAATTTAAGGATGATCCTGAGAAAAAAAATGTGGTTTTTCTTGGGGATTCTTATATTTGGGGTTACGATGTTGAGCAAGACGAACGGTTTACTGAAAAATTGCGCAAAAAAACTGATAAATATGATTTTTATAATTTAGGAGTTAGTGGTTATGGCACTGATCAGGAGTTTTTGCTTTTGAAAAAATATTTTGATAAATTTAAGCCAGATGTTGTTTTTCTGACTTTTTGTACTAATAATGATCATGAAGATAATGTGACAAATATGCGATATGGCGGCTATTTGAGGCCTTATTTTGAATATGAAGATGGTAAATTAAATTTAAAAGGTACTCCGGTGCCTTTTACAAATAATTACAAATTGGCGGATTTTTATAAAAAACATAAGATTTTATACAGATCGCATATTGTAAAAAATATTGCTATAATTATTGAAAACAAGAAATCAACTGCTCATAAGCAGGTTTTTGTTAAAGACCCAACTGTGCATATTTTGGCTGAGATGAATGAGTTTATCAAGGGCAAGGGTGCGAAATTTGTACTGACTTCGACTGAGTATAGTGCGGTTATTGATGAATTTGCCAAAAAAAATGGGGTTGATTATATTGATTTGTCAACTAATTTGCGTTATAAAAAAAGAGGAGCTCATTGGACTCCTAAGGGACATGATTTTGTTTCTGACAAAATAATGAAATATTTAAATCAATAGATTATGACTTATATTTTAGGAATTTCAGCTTTATATCACGATTCTGCGGCTTGTTTGATTAAGGGTGAAGAGATTGTGGCTGCGGCTCAAGAGGAAAGATTTACGCGTAAAAAACACGATAGCGCTTTTCCAAAAGAGGCGGTGAAATATTGCTTGAAAGAGGCTGGGATTACCTTGGATGACGTTGAATATTTGGGTTTTTATGATAAGCCGTTTTTAAAGTTTGAAAGATTGCTTGAGACTTATTTGACGGAAACTCCGCGTGGTTTTGCGTCTTTTATGATGGCGATTCCGGTGTGGCTTAAAGAAAAACTATTCTTGAAAGACACTTTGATTAAGGAGTTTGCTGATTTACAATGTGACTTGGCAAATATTGACAAGGAAGATAAAAAACAAGTAAAAGAAATTAAAGAGCAAATTACGACTAAGCTTCTTTTTTCAGAGCATCACCAGTCACACGCTGGAAGTGCTTTTTTCCCATCGCCATTTAAGGATGCGGCGATTATAAATATGGATGGAGTGGGTGAGTGGGTGACGACTTCGATTATGCATGGTGTGGATAATGACATCAAGGTGCTTAAAGAGATATATTTTCCGCATTCAATTGGGCTTTTATATTCTGCTTTTACTTATTATACTGGTTTTAAGGTGAATTCTGGTGAGTACAAATTGATGGGCCTTGCGCCTTATGGGAATCCGAAATATGCGAAATTGATCAAGGATAATTTGATTGATATTAAGGAAGACGGCTCGTTTAAGCTGCGGATGCGCTATTTTAATTACACGACTGGTCTTACTATGACTAGCAAGAAATTTCATGATTTGTTTGGGTCCGAGCCTAGAAAGGCTGAGACTGAGATCAGTCAGTTTGAGATGGATATTGCGGCTTCGATTCAGGCTGTGACTGAGGAAATTGTGATAAAGCTTGCGAAAACTGCGAAGAAAATTACTGGAAGTAATAATTTGTGCTTAAGTGGCGGGGTGGCTCTTAACTGCGTTGCGAATGGTAAAATTCTACAAGAAAATATTTTCGAGAATATTTTTATCCAGCCAGCAAGCGGCGATGCTGGTGGTGCAATGGGTGTGGCTTTCAATATTTATTACCAGCATCTAAAAAACGAGCGTAAATGTTATGAGACTGGTAAAGATAATATCAATGGATCTTATTTAGGTGTAAAATCAACAAATGAAGAGGTAAAATCTTACCTAGATTCAGTTGGAGCAAAATATATGCAAATTTCTGATCAAAAAGAATATAGTAAAGTTGTGGCTAAAGAAATTGCTAGTGAGAAAGTCATTGGTTGGCATCAAGGTCGCATGGAGTTCGGGCCGCGGGCTCTTGGGGGGAGAAGTATTATCGGCGATCCTAGAAGTGAAAAGATGCAAAAAATCATGAATCTAAAGATTAAATATCGCGAATCTTTTAGGCCTTTTGCGCCAGCTGTGCTTCGCGAAGATGTGACGAAATATTTTGATATTAAGGATGTTGACTCGCCTTACATGTTGATTGTTGCGCCTGTTCATGGTGATCTTGTTGAAAAAGATAGTGTTAAGCAACAAGAGGAGTTATTTGGGATAGACAAGCTAAATGTTAAGAGGTCGAAATTGCCTTCGATCACGCATGTTGATTATTCGGCCAGGATTCAGACTGTGCATAAAGATACCAACCCAAGATTCTACGATCTAATTAATGAATTTAAGAAGCAAACCAAATGCTCGGTTTTGATTAATACTTCGTTTAATGTCCGTGGAGAGCCAATTGTTTGCACGCCCCAAGACAGTTATAAATGTTTCATGAGAACCGAGATGGATGTTTTAGCAATCGAAGATTTTGTGCTTTACAAAGAGGATCAGCCTGATTTTAGTGATGATAAAGATTGGCAAAAAGAATACGAACTCGATTAAAAAATCCGAAATATGTCATTTTAAGCAAATCGAGAAATCTCTTGTTGGATTTTGAATGTTTTTGCTACAGTTTTTGCTAAAATTTTTGTAAAATCTTGAATTACTTTTTAAAATATTAGATAATTTAGTTAGATTTATTGTATTTTAACTAAATTTTGTAATATTATGGTGTTAGCAGGATTTATTTTTATAGCTGGTTTTCCGGCAATATATCCAATTATTATGGCAGTGTTTGGAGGAAATTATTAGTTATTTCTTGCAAAATTCATCTATTTCTTGTAAAATATAATTTAATAGTAATTATTTTTTAAAAAAATGGTTGATAAAAGCAAGCTTCCTTCTAGATATGTGACGAATTCGCATGGCTGCGAGGCTAGGAAAACAATGATGTATAATATTAAGACCGATCTTTACCCAGACGGGCTTAGTGAAGAAGATTTGCAAAAGCCTATAGTTGGCGTGGTAAGTGCTTGGAATGAGGCTGCGCCGTGCAATATTGCTCTGCAGAGGCAAGCTCAACCTGCGAAAAAAGGTGTGAAAGATGCAAACGGAACTCCTCGTGAATTTACGACTATTACTGTGACTGATGGGATTGCCAATGGCCATCAGGGCATGAAGTC
>JAYPPA010000002.1:10589-103452 GCA_038131245.1 Rickettsia sp.
TTACGACTATTACTGTGACTGATGGGATTGCCAATGGCCATCAGGGCATGAAGTCTTCGCTAGTTTCGCGTGAGGTGATTTGTGATTCGATTGAACTTACGGTGCGTGGGCATTGCTATGATGCGTTAGTTGGAATTGCGGGCTGTGATAAATCATTACCGGGGATGATGATGTCGATGTTAAGGCTGAATGTGCCGTCAGTGTTCATGTATGGCGGATCGATTTTACCAGGTAAATTCAAGGGCAAGGATGTAACGATTGTTGATGTGTTTGAGGGTGTTGGCCAGTATGATGCGGGCAAGATGACCGCAGATGACTTGCGCGCGCTTTCAAAGGCGGCGTGTCCTTCTGCTGGGGCTTGTGGTGGGCAATTTACGGCAAATACGATGGCCTGTGTTTCTGAGGCGATTGGACTGGCGTTACCTGGCTCTAGCGGGGCTCCTGCACCATATGAAAGCCGTGATGAATATGCTTATGAAAGTGGTAGAGCGGTGATGGCGTTGATTGAGAAAAATATCCGCCCAAGAGATATTGTGACGCGTAAAGCGCTTGAAAATGCTGCTGTGATTGTGGCTGCGACTGGTGGTTCGACGAATGCGGCGCTTCATTTACCGGCTCTAGCCAATGAATGTGGGATTGATTTTGACATTTTTGATGTTGGCGAGATTTTCAAGAAAACTCCGTATATTACTGACATGAAACCTGGTGGAAAATATGTTGCTAAAGATTTATACGAGGCGGGCGGCGTGCAGATGATCTTGAAAGTGTTGCTGG
The DNA here is from genome assembly GCA_038131245.1 of Rickettsia sp. Lineage (GTDB taxonomy): Bacteria > Pseudomonadota > Alphaproteobacteria > Rickettsiales > UBA1997 > CAMCFD01. Next base: position 11,364 of record JAYPPA010000002.1, read on the forward strand.
ACGGCGGGTATATTCATGGCGATTGCTTGACGGTGACTGGAAAAACTATGGCGGAGAATTTGGCTGATGTGAAATTTAACGAAAACCAAGATGTAGTTTACAGGCCGGAAAAACCATTGCTTGCGACTGGTGGTGTTGTGGTTCTAAAAGGTAATTTGGCCCCAGAAGGCGGTATTGTTAAGATTGCTGGGATGAAGAAAGAGGCGCTGACTTTTACTGGATCGGCACTTTGTTTTGATAGCGAGGAAGAGTGCTTTAAGGCTGTGGAGCAAAAGAAATACAAGGCTGGCGATATTTTTATTATTCGCTATGAAGGACCAAAAGGCGGCCCAGGAATGCGGGAAATGCTGGCCACGACTGCGGCGATTTATGGTCAAGGCATGGGCGACAAGGTTGCGTTAATTACTGATGGGCGATTTTCAGGCGGAACTAGGGGGTTTTGCGTCGGGCATGTCGGACCAGAGGCGGCTGTTGGTGGTATGATTGCGTTACTTAAAGATGGCGACAAAATTACCATTGATGCAATTAATGGTACCATTGATGTGGATTTAAGCGATGATGAAATCGCAAAACGCAAAGCTGCTTGGCAGGCAAGGCAAAATGATTATACAAGCGGCGCGATCTGGAAATATGCGCAAACAGTTGGTTCTGCGCGTTATGGTGCGGTGACTCAGCCGGGTGCAAAGGCTGAGAAAATTACATATGTTGATATTTAGGTCAAATCTGTATCATTTTGCTACGAATCTTTATTGTTTTTTGGCTATTTCGTGATTGATCTTGAGTTTTTATATCCTTAATGGTAAAGTTAAATTTAATAAGTGAATATTAATTTAACTTTTTTAGTTATGTCAAGACCAGGTAATGTTAATAGAGTAAAGCAGTATTTAGTGGATGTGGCGGAAATTGTAGCTGCAAGACTTGAGGTGTTCGGGATGAAGGAAGGATTGAGTTATGGGGATGCGATAAGACAAGAATCAGCTTGGGTAAGAGAACATATTGGGATAGAAGGTTTGGACTCGTCATCGTATCTTACTCCTCAAGAGGAATCTAAGATTGAGGGTAATATAGAAAGACTTAAGGAGGAAGTTGAAAAAGCAAGAGAGGCAAGAGATCGGTTTGATGAACAAGCAAAAAGGGGTCTATCTGTGCCAGAATTTGATCGTTTTGTACCATTCGCGCTTAGAGGAGGGGAAGGTGGGCCTCCTCTACCAGTGAGAGATTATGATAGAGATGGGGCGAGTCAGCAAGGAATGGGAAATCAAGAGAGAGGAAATGGTTTTAGAGGGGTAGGTTCTTATATGCCAGATTCCTTTCCTACTAATAGGAGAGATGGTAGACTTCCTTCTGAAGCTGCTATTCGCACTTCTCCAATTCAGCGTGTACAAGGGGAGAGATTTCATTCGATACCGGAAAGATCTCAAGGTGGAAATGGTACTGGTAGGTCTGAAGCTGCGTCTGCACAAGGTCCTTATAAAGGATTTACTTCTACTGGAATAGGTGAAAATGCTACTAGGAGGTCTTCTGATTATCAAGCATATACTTCTCCTGGAAAGGTTGTTGAATCTGATTATTCTCGAGTTTTTGTAGGCAACAAGCCTGGTGCGCCCGGTACTTCTCCTAGAGATCCTTCATCGCCAACTGCTGCTAGGAATTTATCTAGAGGGAAGGGAGGATTCTCGCAAGGGGGGGATTAAATAAGTAGAAATTTCTTGCAAAAGATGATGGTTATGTTACAATTACAACTGAGTATTTTGTAACTTTAACCACACCAAAATGGCTAACCAAAAATTATCGATCTTAGGTAAAAACTGGCAAGAAAAAATCATTGACGAGAGAAAACTTTTAACCCTGCAGCAAAAATACGATCTAAACGAGGCGCTGGCAAGGCTGATCTGTATTAAAAATATTGAATTTGATGAGGTTGAGGATTTTTTGAATCCGTCGATAAAGACGAGCTTGCCTAATCCGTTTGATTTGCTAGATATGGATTTGGCGGTGAAGCATATTATTGCGGCAGTAAAAAATAATAAAAAAATCACGATTTTTGCCGATTATGATGTTGATGGGGCGACGAGTTCGGCGATTTTGAAGCGGTTTTTTGCAAGTATTGGCGTGAATGCTGATATTTATGTGCCGGATCGAATTTTGGAAGGATATGGACCGAACGCGAAGGCGCTTCTTGATCTGAAGAAAAAAGGAACTGATCTGGTGATTACGGTTGATTGTGGGACGGTGGCGTTCGAGCCGCTTGAGAAAGCCCACGAGGCGGGGCTTGACATTATCGTGATTGATCATCATATTGGCGTGGTTGAGAAACCAAAGGCGCTGGCGGTGATTAATCCAAATCGCATCGATGAAAAATTTCCGCACAAAAATATTTGCGGTGCGGCCGTGTCATTCTTGGTGGCGGTGGCGGTGAATAAAACACTTCGCGAAGATGGATTTTACGAGAACAAGAAAGAACCGAACCTGATGGGGTTGCTTGATTTGGTGGCGCTTGGGACGGTGTGTGATGTGATGCCACTTACTGGACTTAATCGTGCATTTGTGGCGCAAGGTCTGAAAGTTTTAAAACAGCGCAAGAATGCCGGGATTCGGGCGCTTTTTGATGTGGCGAATTTGGATGAGGAACCGACCGCATATCATCTTGGTTTTGTGCTTGGCCCTAGGATTAATGCTGGGGGAAGGGTGGGTAAGTCTGATTTGGGCGCGAATTTGCTTTCTAGTGATGATGAGATTTTTGCGGCGAAGGTTGCTGAGAAACTCAATCAATTTAATACAGAGCGCAAGGATATCGAGGTAGAGGTGCTAAATCAGGCGATTAGTCAATTAGAGGATACTATACTCCAGTATAGTATCGACGATAATGTGCTTTTTGCGGTTGGTGATGGTTGGCATCCGGGGGTGATTGGGATTGTGGCGTCGCGGCTTAAGGATAAATATGGAAAACCGGTTGCGGTAATTGCGCTGGATAAAAAGAAGGGCAAGGCGAGCTGTCGATCGATCAAGGGTGTGGATTTTGGTGGTGCGATTTTAAATGCTAGGATGGAAGGTTTGCTAATCGAAGGCGGTGGGCATGCGATGGCTGGGGGTTTTAGCGTGGATGAGAAAAAAATTCCAGATTTGCATAAATTTTTTAACGAGCTGTTGGCTGGCGATGTTGCGGAATCGGTTGCTGGACAAGTGTTTGAGTATGATATCGTTCTTGATCTTCAGAGTGTGAATTTAGAGTTGATAAAATCACTGCAGAAGTTAGAGCCTTACGGGACGGGTAATCACAAGCCAAAATTTCTGATTCGTGATTTACGCAAGATGAATGCAAAGCTGATTGGGGCTGACCAAAGCCATATTTCTTGCCAATTTTCTTCACTTTCTAAGGTTGGTTTTGATGGATTTTTATCGGCAGTGGCGTTTAGGTCTGTTGATACTGGATTAGCGGAAATTTTGCTTGATCCAAATTTTAAGAAGCCGATTAATGTGATTGGCGACTTAAGCATTAATAGTTGGATGGGAAGGGAGAATGTGCAATTGATTATTGAGGATATTTTATAAATCAAAATCTTCTTTGATATTTACTTTTTATGTCATTTCGAGCGTTAGAGAGAAATCCCTTGTTAGTTGAAAACTGACTTTAAGTTTAAATTGAGAATCTGATCGAAGTTAACAAGGGATCTCTCGCTTCGCTTCGAGATGACATAGTGACAAGCTTCGAGATGGCAAGTGATAAGCTTCGAGATGTATAGCGCTTTACTTCTCGCGATGAAAACAATAGCTATTACAAATTCGACTTATCCTTCTTGTGATTCTTGATTTTCATGATTAAAATTGTTCCAGCCAAAAGAAAGGTGATTGAATTAGCAACGACGATGATTTTAGTATTTATCAATGCGCCAAAAATGATCCACATAAATACTCCGCTGACAAAACAAATATACATTAAAAGCGAGATATCTTTAGTGTTGCCGCTTTTCATGGTTTTGATAGCTTGAGGTAAAAAACTAGCGGTTGTAAGTATTGCCGCTATAGTTCCAATTGTTTCAGTTAGAAATGGCATATTTTATTGTATATTTAATTTTTTATACTATAATTATATAAGAGTAGAAACTAAAAATATATAAAAAAGTGAGAAAAAAACCGATTTTATTGACGATTCTTGATGGTTGGGGTCTTGGTAATGAAAAAAGTGCCAATAATGCGATTGCAAAGGCAAAAACTCCGACTTATGATGAGATGCTTAAGAAATATCCGTATTCAAAGCTTGAGACTTCTGGCTTAGCTGTGGGTCTTCCTGAGGGGCAGATCGGTAATTCCGAGGTTGGTCACATGACGATTGGCTCTGGGCGGGTGATTTATCAGGATTTGGTTAGGATTAATAAGGCGATTAAAAGTGGCGATTTGGCGACTGATTTGGGGTTGCTTTGCCTAGTTGATGAGCTTAAGAAAACCTCGAAAGCTGTGCATTTGATGGGTCTTTTGTCAGATGGTGGAGTTCATAGCCATCAAAAACATATGGCGTATTTGACTAAGTTTTTTGCAAAAAATGGGGTTAAGGTTTATTTGCATGCATTTTTGGACGGAAGGGATGTTGCTCAAAAATCCGCAATTGGTTTTTATGAGAAGTTTTGCAAAGATGCTGGGGGTGAAAAGAATTTTAAATTAGCCACAGTCTGTGGACGATATTACGCTATGGATCGTGATAATAAGTGGGATAGAGTTGAGCCTGCTTATGATGCGATTGTGTCAGGTGAGGGAGCTAGTTTCACTGAATTTTCATCTTTGATTGATGGTTCTTACATAAAAGGCGTTGTTGATGAATTTGTAAAACCGTCTGTTGTTAAAGGTTATGAAGGTGCAAAAGATGGAGATGCTTTGTTGTTTTGCAATTTTAGGGCTGATCGCGCGCGGCAAATTTCTGATGCATTGCTAGATCAGGACTTTGAAGGATTTGAAAGGAAAAAGGTGATAAAATTTTCTCATCGAATTTCAATGACCAGCTATTCTGATTCTTTGGCAAAATATTATGATCCTTTATTTACTCCGATTAAAGTTACAAATTCGCTACCAGAAATTTTGGCGAAAAATAATTTGAAGCAATTAAGGGTTGCTGAAACCGAGAAATTTGCTCATGTGACTTTTTTCTTCAATTGTGGTAAGGAGAGTGAATTTAAAGGCGAGAAGCGAATTTTGGTGCCTTCGCCAAATGTTAAGACTTATGATTTACAGCCAGAAATGTCGGCCGATATAGTGACTAAAAATTTAGTAAAAGCAATAGAATCTGAAGAGTTTGATTTCATTGTGGTCAATTATGCTAACCCTGATATGGTGGGTCATAGCGGGAATTTGGAGGCTTCGATAAGGGCTTGTGAAGTTATTGATAAGCAACTTTTGGCGCTGAAAAATGCTATTTTGAAAGTTGACGGAGTTATGTTTGTAACAGCAGATCATGGCAATATTGAAGAGATGGTTGACAAAAAAGGTAATCCGCACACTGCTCATACTGTGAATTTAGTGCCGTTTATTATGGTTGCTAGTGACCATGGTGGCTTCAAATTAAAGGATGGTAATTTAAGCGACATTGCTCCGACGATTCTTGAAATGATGGAATTTGAAAAGCCAAGTGAAATGACGGGCAAAAGTTTAATTAAGTAATTATGTTGAGCAATTTTAAGGAGACGATTTCATTTTTAAAGACGCTGCTTTTGGCGCTTCTTTGTGCGGGGGTTATTAGATCTTTTTGGTTTGAGCCTTTCCACATTCCGTCTGGGTCGATGAAGCCTGGATTGCTTGTTGGTGATTATATTATTGTGTCGAAATATTCTTACGGCTATTCGCGCTATTCATTTCCTTTTGGTTTTGATTTATTTGAAGGCCGAAAATGGTTTGAAAAAGATGATATAAAAAGAGGCGATCCGGCGGTGTTTCGCCTTCCGGCCGATCCTTCTGTTAATTATATTAAGCGAATTGTTGGCTTGCCGGGCGATGAAATTCAAGTCAGATCAGGAGTTTTATATGTTAATGATAAGAAAATTAGCAAGGTCGTTAGCGGCGTTTTCAAAGAGGAGCTTGGTAATTTAGGCGATATTGTTGAATTTGAGAAATTTACTGAAAAGCTTGGGGACAAGGAATTTGAGGTTTTAGATGTAATTGAAGATTCCGAAGCCGACAATACCGGGATTTTCAAAGTTCCAGCTGGTCATTATTTTGCAATGGGCGACAATAGAGACAATTCTGAAGATAGTAGGTTTTTATCTAGCGTTGGCTACATTCCTGAAGAAAATTTAGTTGGCAAAGCAAGATTCATCTTTTTTAGCGTCAGCGAGCCTTTTTGGAAGGTTTGGCGCATGCCAAGTTCGGTTAGAACAAAAAGAATATTTAAAAAAATTAACTAATGAAAAATATTTCTGATTTTCAAGATTTAATAGGTTATCAATTCAAGAATTTGTCGCTTTTGGATGAGGCTTTAACTCACCCAAGTGTCAATAGATCTGGCGATAGATCTTGTAATTACCAAAGATTGGAGTTTTTCGGAGATAAAGTTTTGGGGCTTATTGTTAGTGAATATTTGATGGAAAATTTTCCACAAGAAAGCGAAGGTGATTTATCAAAAAGATATTCTTACATTGTTTCTTGCGATAATTTATTTAAAGTTGCTCTTGAGATCGAAATTGACAAGATCATAAAGCTTAGCTATGGTGAAAAAAATAGTGGAGGAGCCTTAAAGAAAAGTAACCTCGAGAATTGTCTGGAAGCATTAATCGGCGCTATTTATTTTGATTCTGGAATTGAAGAGGCTAGAAAATTTGTTTTAAATGTTTTTGCAGCTAGTTTGGATGAGTTTGCTGAGCCTCCAACAGATCCAGTTTCAAGGCTGCAAGAAATCGTGCAAGAAAAAACCAAGACTCTACCCGAGGTTAATATTGCAAGAGTTGATGGGTCTGACCATGATCCTATTTTTGAGGCTCATATTGTTGTTGAGGATCTTGGGGTGGATGTTGTGGTTAGAGGTTCATCGAAAAAAGAGGCGAATAAGAATGCTTGTATTGAGGCTTTGAAGGTATTGGAGTCTTAATACGTAGCTTTATTAAAGGGTTTACTGCCATTTAAAATTGCACATTGTATTTGTCTTTTTTTATGGCGATAGATTTTTTCGCAATCCAAAACCTCTAATTATAGCATACGATGTCAAGTCAAAAATTGCAAGAGGTTTTGCCAAAATTATTCTAGCTATTGTTGCATTTTGATACAGTTTTAAAATTAGCGCCTGATCTCAATATTTGATAAATCAGCCACCATAGAAAATAATTTGCGAATTGTTGATAGAATTAAAAGTCTATTATGGCGTAACTTTTCATTTTCATCATTAACCATCACATTGTCAAAGAACTTAGTTAGTGGTTCATGAAGTCTTTTTAATTGTTCAAAGGCATTTTGGTAGTCGCCTTTTTTAATCATTTTCCTAAATGTTGGCGTGATATTTCTAATTGTTCTATAAAGATCTTTTTCTTCTTTTTGTTTTAAAGTTAAAAGGTGAGGTTTTGAATTATATTTTGTGTCATCTTTTTTTTCTTCAATTCCAAGTACATTGACTGATCTTTTGTAGATTTCGATTAGCTCCAAGTTGCTTTTGTCATTAACAAGGCTGTTAACAAAGCTAATTCTGTTGATTAACTTGATGATATCGCAATATTTGTGATCTTTTAGATTATCAATATAATCATCAATTATATTGTTTACAATGTCGGTGCTGTATCCATAATCTTCTTTTAGGATATTTTTAAGCTTTTCAATGAAAAATTTTACAACATCTTCGGTTAAAACCTTTCTTTTGGTTGAGTTTTTTGAATCTTCGTCAGATTCATTGAGTAATTCTCTGATTACTTGTGGTTTATATAATTTCAAAGATCTACTTATTAGTGCTTTGAATGGGACTTGTATGTTGTGGCTTATGCAGATTCTTAAGATTCCGATGGCGCTTCTTCGAAGGGCGTATGGGTCTTTGGAGCTTGTTGGTTTTTGGCCAGCTAAAAAGAATCCTACTATATTGTCTGTTTTATCGGCAATTGATATTGCTGCTCCTAGTGGGGTTTTTGGAATTGCCGCATTGTTGCCGGTTGGTAAATAATGTTCTTTTATTGCTTCGCATATTTTTGGGTCATAACCTTGTTTTTTCGCGCAATAAGATCCGATATTACCTTGTAGAGAAGTAAATTCAGCTACGGTTTTCATGGTTAGATCTGCTTTGCAGAATCTTGCGGTTTCGTTGATTAAGGCTATTGGACAATGTGGAATCCATAGAGATAAAAATTCTGCGATAACTTCGATTCTTTTGGACTTTTCTTTAAAATTTCCCAATTTATCGTGAAATATTACATTTTTTAGGTCTTGATAATGCTCTTCTAGGGATTTTTTTAGATCCTCTTCTATGTAAAAACTTGCGTCTTGAAGTCTAGCGTAGGCAACTTTTTGATTATCATTGATGATTTTTTCATGATTGAGTTTTGCCTTAGGCGAGTCGCAAATAAATATAAAATTTTGCGATAATTTGCCATGACTATCTTTAAGGCAAATAAATTTCTGGTTTGATTTTAATGTTAAAATTAGGATTTCATGAGGAAGATCCATGAATTTTTTATCAATTTTGCCAAGTAATGCGGTTGGAAATTCGCAAATACCATTAATTTCTTTAAAAATTTCAGAAGATATGTGGTCCGTTGTGGATAAATTGTTGGCTTTGAGAATTTCTTCTATTTGATCTTGGATTGCTTTTTTTCTTTGATTTTGGTCAACGATAACGAAATTTTTTGATAAAATTTCTTGATATTGATCGATTGAAGTTATTTCTACTGGTTGATTGGAATATAAAAAGTGCCCAAAGCTGCTTTTGTTGGACTTTAAGCCAAACAATTCTATGTTTAATATTTCGTTGTCAAATAGGCACAGGATGTTTCTGACTGGCCTGATCCATTTGTGAATTTTACTTGAGTTGCTAGAGTTGTATCTCATGACTTTTGGCCATGAATTAGTCATTTTGGCAATTATTTTGTCGATAGATTCGACAATTATGTTTTTAGTTGAGATTTGCGACCCTTTTTTAAAATAGCAGAAATATTTTGCATTATTATGATCAATTTGATCAAGATCCTTTGTTTGCGTTAGGTTGTTGGACTTTAAAAATCCTTGAACTGCTTTGTCTGGGGCATCGATTTTAGGGCCAATAATTTTAGAAGCAGCTATTTCCTGGGTTTTTGGCAGATCATCAATCAAAAGAGCAATCCTGCGTGGACTTACAAAGACTTTGATTTGCTCTTTTTCGATGGATATTTTTTCTTTTTTTAGAGTGTCGAATGTGTAGTTTTTCATATTTTCGACAGCATCTATCTGCATTCTTGCGGGTATTTCTTCGCTATATATTTCTAATAAAAACTTTGCCATAATTAAATTTTGTTTATTATAGGTTATATTATAGCATGTAAAGATTATTTTTCAAAGGAAAAATCTAGTTTTTTAGGTAATGTTGAGGGTTTATGGCGTCTCTTCCCCTTCGAAGGCCGAAATATAGCTGGGGGGTGTTAACATTGCCAGTATCCCCGACATAGGCTATTACTTGTTGTTTTTCGATTTTTTGACCCCTTGAAACTTTAGTTTCTCCTAAATGTCCATAGGCGGTGATCATTTTATTTGGATGTTTAATGATTATAAGGTTGCCGTAGCCTTTTAATTCATTACCAACATAGGCAACGGTGCCGCTTTGTGATGATCTCACGGCAGTTCCAGATGATGCTGCGATATTGATTCCGTCGTTATACAGGCCTTTTTTCTTTGGTCCAAATGAAGATAGTACTTTTCCTTTGATTGGCCAAGAGAATCCTGCTTTTGCAACGGATCTTGAGTGGCTTACTGGGTATTCTGATTTTGCTGATTCGCGTACGGCCGAGTAGTTGTTGCTTCTGGTTATTTCGATATTGCCGTTGATAGCTAGATTTTGCCCAGGCTTTATAGTATAGGGTTTTTCTAGATTATTTGTTGAGGCAAGTTTGCTCATATTTATATCGTAAAGCCGCGATATAGAGTAGAGACTTTCGCCGCTTTGGACAATGTGAATATTTGGTGTTGGTACATAGATTTTTTTTCCAATAGGTAAAATAAATGGTGCTGAGAGGTTGTTGCGGTCGATTAAGTCTTTTGTGCTGACATTATATTTTTTGGCGATTTTGTAAAGATTATCTCCATATTCAGTTATAACAAATTTTTCATCATTTTGTGATGAAATAGATTTGTGATTTTTGGTATATTTTAATCCCGCAGTTTTTTTGTAGATGATATCGCTATTGTCGACAATAGGCGCAGGGTATCTGGTGCAAGAAAATATTGCACAAAGTGTAAAAATGTAAAATAAAGTCTTTATTTTTACCATCAGTTCTTTAAAATTTAGTATAATACTTCCATTTTAATGTATAAAATTTTTTTTGACAAGAGCCAATGGTGTTTTTTTATTTATTTATTGCAGCTTTAATAGTTGGAAGTTTTGTTTCTTTCATAACATATAGGCTTGGTACTGGTCAAAACATGTTATTTTCTTACTCAAAATGTACAAATTGCAATTACAGACTGAAATTTTATAATTTGGTGCCACTTTTTTCTTGGTTCCTTCAAAGGGGCAGGTGCAGCACTTGCAAGACTGAGATTTCTATGCGCTATCCTGTGATTGAGTTGTTTTTTGTGATTTTATTTAATTTGATTTTTTTGGTAAATGATTCAAAAATTGACTATAATTTGCTGTTTTTATTGATTATAGCGACTATTATGGTGATAATCTCGATTGTTGATATTGAGTATTATTTTGCGCCTTTATCTATGCAGATTTTGCTGCTTATTTCTGTGGTGGCTTATTTATTTTTTGCATTATCTGATTCTAGGGATATTTTGTATAATGCTTTTTCTGGTCTTGCTTTTGCTGGTTTTGCCCTTTCTTTATATTATGTTTTTTTGTTTTTTCTAAAAAAAGAGGCTATCGGCCTTGATGATATAAAATTATTTTTTACCATAGGTCTTCTTGTTGGTTTTGATAATTTTATTGAATTTTCTTTCTATTCTGGCTTTTTTGGGGTTATTTTTGGGTTATTTTGGACTAGAATTAAGAAAGATGATACTTTCCCTTTTGCTCCTGCTATATTGACTTCAGCGTTTTTATGTTTTATACTTGAGGGTAAATTCGACTTAATTGATTTTATGGTCGATGTGATTGCAAAATATATTGTTTTATAATTTATGAGTAAAAAAAATACAAAAGTGAAGATTGTCACTTCTAGCATGGGTACTTCTTCTTATGGTAATGCTGATAAGAAGTGGTTTTTGAGATTTGCTGAAGATGAAAATGAGAGAAGTGTTGATCCTTTGATGGGATGGACCTCGATAGATAGTAGCAAGTCTCAGCTAAAGTTGAGGTTTGATAGCAAGGAGTCTGCGATTGAGTACGCTAAGAGCCAAGGCTATGAATATTCTGTGCAAGAAGATAAAAAGAGGAAGGTTCTTAAGAAGTCTTACACAAGTAATTTTATTGATTAGTTTAAGTCGCGGTTTGATTATGTTGTATAATTTGGTGCCTCGGAAGTTATCGTAATTGAATGCGGATGGCTTTCTTTAAGTCCAGAGTTAGTGATTTTGACAAATTCACATGTAGTTCGCATTTTATCAATAGTTTCATTGCCAGTATAGCCCATTGCGGCTTTTAGTCCACCGATAAGTTGATGTAAAACATCAGATGCACTTCCTTTATATGGGATTCTGCCTTCGACGCCTTCTGGGACTAGCTTCATTTTGTCTGACACATCTTCTTGGAAATATCGATCAGCAGAGCCTCTGGCCATTGCGCCGATTGACCCCATGCCGCGATAAACTTTGTAGGATCTTCCTTTGAAGAGGACGATGTCACCTGGGGTTTCTTCTGTTCCGGCTAGAAGGCCACCAAGCATTACGCATGATGCACCGGCTGCGATTGCTTTGGCTAAATCACCAGAGAATTTAATTCCTCCATCGGAAATTACCGGTATTTTTTTACTATTGCAGTAGTTTACGACATCTAGTACTGCGGAAAGCTGCGGTATGCCAACACCAGCAACGATTCTTGTTGTGCAAATTGAGCCTGGGCCGATACCAACTTTTACTGCGTCGACTCCGGCTGAGATAAGGGCTTTAGCGGCCTCAGCAGTGGCAATATTACCAGCGATTATATCTTGTTTTGGGTAGAGCTTCTTAAGTTCCTTAACCGTGTCAATTACTCCTTTGGAATGGCCATGAGCCGTGTCTACTACGATTATATCGGCTTTGGCTTCAATTAATTTTATTGCGCGCTTGATTCCTTCCTTACCAATGCTAGTCGCCGCAGCAACCCTAAGTCTTCCTTCTTTGTCTTTAGTGGCATTAGGGAATTGTTTGGTTTTTTCCAGATCTTTGCCAGTCATTAACCCTACGCAGTTATCGTCATTATCGATAATAATGATTCTTTCGATTTTATTTTTATGAAGAAGGGCTTTTGCTTCGGTTTTTGTGACGCCAATTTTAGCGGTAACCAGGTTTTCACTGGTCATTAATTCTTTGATTGGTTGTTTTTTGTTGGTGGCAAATCGAACGTCGCGATTAGTTAAGACGCCAACTAGTTTTTTCGTTCCTTCTTTAACAACTGGAATTCCAGAGATCCCATATTCTTTCATTAAAGATAATGCGTTTGATAAAATAGCATCATCGTTGATCGTGACAGGTTCTAAAACCATGCCGGATTCAAATCTTTTGACTTTTTTGACTTCGCTAGCTTGAATGTCAATTGGTAAGTTTTTATGAATACAACCAATTCCACCATTTTGCGCCATAGCGATTGCGAGCTTGCTTTCTGTGACGGTATCCATCGCAGCAGATATAATTGGGATGTTGAGCTCAATATTTTTGGTGATTTTGGTCTTAGTATTGGCGTCAGCCGGAAGCACTGTCGAAAAGGCAGGTTTTAAAAGCACGTCATCAAAGGTTAGTGAGTAAGAAGTTTCTTCAATAATCTTCTTGCGATTTTTAACCATATGCTGTATAAATTATTAATATACTTTAATATTATATAATATAATACTTTAAAAATCAATAGAAAAATGACTTATGTTAAATAGAATTAAGAAATTATGTAAGAATAGGGGCATTAAATTCACGAAAAGCCGTGAAGTAATAGCTAAAGTAGTGTCTGAATCTAATGATCATCCAGATGTTGATGAGGTTTGGAGAAGGGCTTCTAAGATTGACCCAAATATCGGTATAGCTACTGTTTATCGTAGTTTGAAGCTTTTTGAGGAGGCTGGGATCATTACTAGACATGAATTTGGCAAGAATAAGGCTCATTATGAGTTTGAGGATGAAGATGAGCATCATGACCACCTAATTAATGTTGAAACTGGTGAAATTAAGGAGTTTTTTAGCGAAGAATTAGAGAAAATGAAGGAAAAAGTCGCAAAAGATATGGGTTTTGAGCTGGTTGACCATAAATTGGAGCTTTATTGTCGACCTATTAAAAATTAAAATATCCTTTGATATTTGTCCGTTTTTGCTTTTTTGCGCCTCCGCACGTATTAGAAATACGCTTACGGTGCTCAAAAATCAAAGAACGAACAAATCTCTTTGGATCTTTTAATTTTTCAAAAAATTAAATAGATATGTCGCAAATTGATACAAAATACATAGAAAATATTTTTAAGCCGCAAATTAGCTTTGAAGGAGTGTCTCAGCTGGATAAATTTGCGCGTTATTTTTGTGATTTATACAGAATTGAGCTTTTTAAAGATGGTTTAGACCTTATTTTGACAAAAATCCAAGAAAAGGACTTAAGTTTTGAGGTGCACTTAATTAAGGGCTGGGATACGAATTTGGGCTGTTATTTGACTGAACAATCTCGAGTTTTTAATAAAGTGGCTGGGGTTTTTTCTTCTGCAGTGAAAAAAAAGATAATTATCAAGAGTTTTACGCATAATGTAATTGCTCATGAAATGGCGCACGCGCTTGAGTTTGAGAGTGGGATTGACCTTGGTGGGAATTTTCGAAAAGCGATTGGTTTTGATATGAAGGGTCGTCAGGCGGACTTTTTGCCGCTTAGAGGTGAGATAAAGAGGCTTATGGTTGATGCTTTGAAGGCTTATCCGCAAAATCAATTTTTGTCGGAATTGTTTGCGCGCTATTTTGAGCTTTTGAGTATTTGTAAGGATGTGCAGGGCAAAGGGGCCTTTGAGTCTAAGGAAGTGATGGATTTTTACGCTAATGTGACTAAGTATGTTGCTGAGGTTTTTAATACTAAGATTAAGTCTCAGATTGACCCTAAAATTGCTAAAAAAACTGAGGAAATTGTTTTGGCGGTAAAAATTGCTAAGCCGCAAGCGAAATTTCAAGATAGTGCTGGGTCTTTTTTTAAGGCGGCCGCGAAGGGAAGTGGAGGGGCTTGGTCGAAAAATGTAAAATCAAATGCGATGTACCAAGATGCCTGGAAGATTGAGGAGCAAAGAAGGAAAGAGCTTGAAGATAATAGCGATAATTAATTGACAAATAAGTTTTTTGGTGATAAAATTTTGTAACCTTGTTTTTGTGATGTTATGGGAAGAATAAAATAAATTTTGAAAAATGGCTGTTTACACTAAATTATCAAAAAAAGAGATAGCAAAGCATCTTGAGAAGTATAATATTGGGGCTTTGGTTGACTATAAAGAGATTTTGGCTGGTATTGATAATTCGAATTTTATTATTGATACTGAAAAGGGAAGATTTATTTTGACGATTTTTGAATCGCGACTTGCAAAAGAGGATTTGCCTTTTTTTATTAAGTTAAAAGATCATTTGTCTAAGAAGGGGATTTGCTGTCCAGAGCCTGTTGCTTCGAATGATGGTGAGTCTATTGTTGATTTAAAGGGTAAAAAATCGGCGATTGTGACTTTTTTAAGTGGCAAGATTTTGCAATTTCGTGAAGATGGTTATTACGATAATATTACTGCAAAACATTGTTATGAAGTTGGCAAAGTTATGGCTAAGATGCAGGTTGGAGCTTTAGACTTTAAAGGCAAGAGGCGAAATGATATGTCGGTTGCTGATTTTAGGGGATATTTTGCAAAATTTAGTGATTTTTTGCAAGATAAGTCGCTTCAAGATGCATTTGAGATGGATAAAGATGTTGTTTATGATGAAATGTTAAAGGCTATTGATTTTCTTGAGAAAGGGTGGCAGGGTGACTTGCCAAAGGGTGTTTCTCATCTTGATTTGTTTCCAGATAATGTTTTTTTCAATGATTTACAGGAAGTTTCTGGGGTGATTGATTTTTATTTTGCAGGCGAAGATATTTTTGTTTATGATTTGGCGATTATTGTTAATGCTTGGTGCTTTGATGAAAGTAATCAGTTTGTCCAAGAAAGATATGATGCGATGCTGAAGGGTTATGAAGAGATTCGCAAATTAACAAAAAAAGAGAAGGATTTTTTGTTGATAGCTTTGGTTGCTGGGAGTGTAAGGTTTTTACTAACTAGGCTTCATGATATGTTTCATACCCCAAAAGATTCATTGGTAAAATTGAAAGATCCTAGGGAATATTTGGAAAAATTACGGTTTTTTTCGTCAAAAATCTAAATATTTTCTAAAATATTATGATAAAACATTGTTTTTTTACAAAAGAGTGTAAGATAGATCGTCAGTTGGCTGATCATGCTGATTTGGAAAGGTGTTTGAAAGATAAGAGTTGGGACTTTAAGGCTATTAATTTTGTCAATCAAATTCACAGTGATAAAGTTTATGTCATTGACTCTAAGTCGAAAATTCAAGGAAAGCAAAATTTAGTAAAAGCGGATGCGATTGTGACTAATCAAAAAGAATTAGTAATCGCAGTTGTGACTGCGGATTGCGCACCGATAATTTTAAAGGATGAAAAAAATGAAGTAACAGCCGCTGTGCATGCTGGGTGGAGAGGTGCAAAAAGCGGAATTATTAAAAATGCAATTGATGCGATGACGGATTTAGGTTCTCAAATTGAAAATATTGAGGCTTTTATTGGTCCAATGATTCACCAGGATTCATATCAAGTTTCTCAAGAATTTTATGATGATTTTTTAGGTGAAGATAAATATTATGCGCGATTTTTCAAAAAAGATCAAGAGGCTGGAAAATTTCTATTTGATTTAGTTGGTTTTGTAGAGGCTTCTTTGGTTGAGTGCGGTGTTAAGAAAATTAAAAATGCCAAAATTGATACTTATAAAAGTCAAAACCATGCAAGCTATCGTAGATCTTGTCATCAAGGTGAGGATTTTGTTGGCAGAAATGTATCGGTAGTGATGTTATAAGTTACTCATGCTTGATACTTTTAATAACCTCTGGCGGTATATAATTTTCATCATGTTTTACCAATAGTTGATTTGCGATAAAAATAGAGTTTTGTTGGTCATATTTTCCACTTGCAATAATTCCCTGACCTTCGCGAAATAGGTCTGGAGTCAATCCTTGGTAAGATATTGTTAAAATTTCTTTGTTATCGGTAATTTTAAAATTAATATTTAAGGCATCTTTTTTTATTACCGAGCCTTGGACAACAAGTCCGCCAACTTTTATTTTACGATTTTTTACTTTTTCTAGGGTTTTTTCTTCTAGAAGCTGAAATGGCGAGTAGAAAAAGACTATTTCATCAGAAAAGCTGCTTATGATAAAAGTTATGCAGGTAATTAAAATTACTACCGAAGAGCCTATAAAAACGATTCTTTGATTTTTATTTCTATTTTTCATCAGTAATTTTCTTTAAACGGAAATATTTTTTCAAGCTAACAAAGGCAAAGCTAGCCAGCGTTAAGTCGCTTAAAATATAGGCTATAATTACATAATTTGAGTAGTCAGATAGGTTAATCATAGTAATTTAGTGTAATTTTTCTTGCAAAATTAAAATATTTCACTTATAATAGCATTATATTGCTTTATTTGCAATATTTTTATAATTACTTCAAGAATTATCTCTTGGCCCAAATAGCTCAGTTGGTAGAGCAAAGGACTGAAAATCCTTGTGTCGGTGGTTCGAATCCGCCTTTGGGCACCACTAATTTTGTCCTTAGAATATTCATTGGATCGCCCAAGTATTAACATACATGGGACTCGCCAATAAACATCCTATAAACAAAATTCCTTACTCACCAATTAACAATCTATGAACAAATTTTCTTTGCTTAAGTAAGATAAAATAAATATTAAGAAGTTTGATCCAAAATTATCAATTGGATTGACCAGTTAGCTATCTACAAGACCCTCACCAACTAATAATCTATGAACAAATTTTCTTTGCTTAAGTAAGATAAAATAAACATTAAGAAGTTTACTCTATTAGTGGTCGAGTTTTCTATTGCGGTAAAAGTCATGTCTTTTTATTTATTGTAGTAATAGGAAAATTTTGACAACAATATCCCATTATAGCATATGATGTCAAGTTTAAATTTTCAAGAAGTTTTTTCAATTTTTTTGTGTTGTTTTTGTACAACCTATCTAAATATTTTTTCTTTTTGCTAGACAAATAAAATTTTGATGATTAGAATCGAAAAATATGTTTTTTTTAATTTTAAATTTAAGAAATTATGCCGCCGAAAAAAACTAAAGCCAGAGTTTTAAATCAAGAGGTTGCGAAAAAAAAAGAGAGCGATGGAATTAGTAAAAGTGACTTTGCTAACGGGGCTTTTATTGGGTCGATGGTTGGGGGATCTGCTTATTTGGCGATGAAAAGTTTAGAAAAACTCTATGATGAAGATTCTAGAAATGATACTCAAGGGGCGACTGGGGTTGTTGCTGCGGTTTTTGGGTTGGCAACAACTTTTTCGTATACTTCTTATTTATATTATAAGTCCCAGGGTGTAGATTTTGAAAGTGAGAAGGCTTTAGAGGGTCAAAAGGGTCCTGGTGGTAGAAGGAAAAATAGGGCATTGCAAAGAGTTGTTGAGGCTGATGAGCGTAGGGCGATGCGAAGAATTAGGCAAAAAAGATTTCCTGGAACTGTTTGGGATAGTGTTAAGGTTGGATCTGAGATGGCTGCTGATAGGGTTGTAAAGGCTGGTGGTGATTTACGAGATTCTGTGGTTGCTACTGGGAGGTATGTTGGGGATTTTGTACTTGATCAGATTGATGATGCTGGAGAGGGTGTGAGATTCACGCGGGATTCTTCTGTTTGGGCGGCTGGGAAGGTTGCTGATAGATTAACAGATTCGGTAAAAACATTGCGTGATAGTTTTAGTAAAGCGGGGGATGAACATTCTGTAGAAGGCATTGAAGAAAGAGTTGTAAAAGGTGATGCTTTTCAAAAAGAATTAAGCGAGCTTGATAAGATTTTTCAGGACATGGTTGCTAGAGTAAAAGAATCAAATGAACGGGCAAGTGCTTTAGAAGCTAGGCTTTTAGAAGCTCAAGATGCAATAGGCGGTGCTGTCGATCAATCTACTGAGGATGAGATGCGCGCTGAGGTTGCTATTTTGCGCGCTGAACTGGAAAAGTCTGCGGAAAGACTTAGAGAAGCAAGACTTGAAAAGAGGTTTTTTGAGGAAAAATTTAAGGGCTTGAAAGGGCAGCAGGAACCTGCTGAGGAGGTTGATGCGACTAATGTGGTTGGTGGTGAGGCTAGGCCTGGGAAGGATGCTGGGGTTCAGGTTGGTGGTTTTGATGAGATTGCGGCTGAAGCTGAAGTTGAGGCTTTGGCTGCTGTTAGGGCTGAAAATGAGGAATTGCGGGCGAAGTTGGCAGTGGCTAAGGCTGGGAAGGTTGCGGCTGAGCTTGAAAACGAGGAGCTTTGGAGATTGAGCGCACAGGGTAGTGCTAGAGACGATGAAGAGCGACAGGTTTTGACTGGTGATAATGAGAGGCTTCGGGCCAAGGTTGAGGAGTTGCAAAGTGAGGTTGAGGCTTCGAGAAGGGATCAGAATTCTGCTTTTGCCGAGAGGGATGCGTTTCGGGCGCAGTATCGGGAAGCTGAGGCGGCGAAAGAGCGCGCTGAAGAGCGTGTACGAGAAGTTGAAGAGGCGTTAAGAAATACCACAGTAGATTTGAGGCGTGTTGAGGGTGAATTTAGTGAGTTGAGGGATAGGACAGCTCCGGCCAGAAGCATTGTGAGTCCGGATAGAAAAAGAGGTGGCAGAAAAGGCTCGAGGCAGAAGCATGTTAACATGGTCCAAGGTGGTGTTTGGGGGCCTGGTTTTGGTGCGGCTGTGACTCCTCCTCCTGTTTATTTTGCTGGTCAGCCGGGTTATGCTGCGCATCCGGGGTTTGCGGTGATGCCTCCAATGCCTCCTGCTGGAGCTTTGCAAACTCAGTTATTTATGGATCCTGGTGGGAATTTGTATCAAATGGGGTTTGCGCCTCCACCTCAAAATGTGGCTTATGGTCAGGTTCAGTATGGGGATGCGGCTGGTGCTGCGGCTGTGGCTGATGTTGATGAATATGGCGGGGTCCGAAGTCCTGATGGAGAGGTGGTGTATTATTCGCCTGAACCTTCTCCTGAGTCTTCACCTGTGCGTCCGGGGTCTATAGAAGTGGGTGATGAGGCGGCTGGAGTTAGGGCTCCGGCAAATTCTGTTTTTGCTAAAGGTGAGAAAGATTGGCATGGTGGTGATCCTTACACGCCTATTGGACGAAATAGCGCATTTGGGACTGATGAAGAGGTTAGTGGTGAAACGAGTGGTGAGGAGGCTGAGGTTGTTCAAGGTGATGAGGCGGCTGAAGTTGAAGTGGCGGATGATGCGACTGTTGATCCGAATACTACCCCTACAAGACCAAGAGCATCAAGGGGTGGCAGGACTAGAGACAGAGGTAGAGGCGCAAGAGGTACCGCAAGAAGATGAAGTTTGTTATTTGACTTGCTTTTTAAAAAAATAAATGTTAAAATAGTTGTATATTTTTTTGCCGATTTAGCTCAGGGGTAGAGCTACTGTCTTGTAAACAGTGGGTCGGGAGTTCGAATCTCTCAATCGGCACCATTTATTGTCGCTTATTATGGCAGCTATTACGACAGTTTTATTCGTCATTTTGATGTATGTTTGCGTAATAATTACTGTTGCGACTTTTTGTATTTTTTCTCCTTTTGTAAATCATATTAAACTTTCAGGTTTTTTGACTAGAAAATGGGCGCGGTCGGTGCTGTTTTTTTTGAAGGTGACCAAGGGTATTTCTCATGAAGTTATTGGTTTGGAAAAGTTGCCGGACGAACCTTGTATTATTGCGTGTAAGCATCAATCGATGTGGGATACGCTGGTTTTTCACACGATTTTAAATGGACCGTCTTATATTTACAAAAAAGAATTACATAAAGTGCCGATTTATGGTTGGTATGTAAAGAGAATGGGTAATATTGCGATTGATCGCGAGGCTTCTGCTTCTGCTTTGAAGGATATGATTAAGGGTGCAAAAAAAGTTATTTTGGAGCAAAAAAGACACCTGATTATTTTTCCGCAAGGAACGAGGACGCCGGATGGTGCTTCGACAAAAGATTACCCTTATCAAGTTGGTGTTGCTGCGCTTTATAAATCGTTAGGTGTTAAGGTTGTGCCGGTTAAGCTTGATTCTGGGAAATTTTGGGGCAAGGGTTTTACTTTTGGCAAAAAAGGTAAGATTAAGTTGGAAATTTTAGATGTTATTGAGCCAGGCCTTTCTAAGGATGAGTTTATGAAGGAGCTTGAGGGTCGAATAGAAAATTATCCATAAATTAACAAGGGATCTTACGCGAAGTTTTTCTAGAATTTTTCTTTTAGAAAAATTGAGAAACTAACGCTCAAGATGATATAAAATGGAATAAGGATGATTTTCATATTTAAAATTTTGTTTTAAATATGAATCACCTTGCCATAGGCATCAAGCACAGATTCATGCATCATTTCTGACATGGTTGGATGCGGGAAAATAGTGTGCATAAGGTCTTCTTCGGTAAGTTCAGCTTGTTTGGCAATCACGAAACCTTGGATCATTTCAGTAACTTCGGCACCAATTAAATGTGCACCGAGTAATTCACCAGTTTTTTCAGCAAAAATCACCTTGATTAAACCTTCAGTTTCATTCGAAGCAATTGCTTTGCCATTTGCCATGTAAGGAAAACGACCAATCTTGACTTTAAGGCCGTCTTTTATGGCTTTTTGTTCAGTGATACCAATTGAAGCAATTTGCGGCATTGCATAAGTACAGCCAGGAATATTTTCCTTCTTGATTGGGTGGATTTTTTGAGCATTATATTTGCCGCTTAAGCTGGCGATTTTTTCTGCAGCAATAATCCCTTCGTGACTAGCCTTATGAGCAAGCCAAGGTGCGCTTGTAACATCACCGATTGCGAAAATATTGGCCTCATCAGTTTGGCAATAACCATCAACTTTGATTTCCGATTTATTTAACTTAACTTTAGTGTTTGTTAAGCCAATATTGTCGGTATTGGCGACAACTCCGACGGCCATTATGACTTTTTCAGCTTTGATTTTTTCGATTTTGCCTTTAATTTCAACGGTTGCAGTAACATCTTTTTTGCTTTTCTCAAAGGATTTTAAAGCAGCGCTAGTGATGATCTTCATACCTTGTTTTTCGAAGGATTTTTTAGCGATTTTTGAGATTTCTTGATCTTCGACTGGCAGAATATTGTCTTGCATTTCGACTATTGTGACTTCGCTACCCATATTGCGGTAAAAAGAAGCGAATTCAACGCCGATGGCGCCGCTTCCGATTACTAATAGTGATTTTGGTAATTTTTCAGGAGTCATAGCCTCGCGATAAGTCCAGATTTGTTTGCCGTCAGCCTCAAGTCCAGGAATTTGACGCGCTCTTGCGCCGGTTGCGATAATGAAATGCGATGCTTCAACTGAAGCAATTTCTTTGCCGTCTTTAGTAACATTGACTTTTTTGCTGTTGACAAATTTGGCAAAACCGTCGATAACTTCGATTTTGTTTTTCTTCATAAGGCCAGCAATTCCGCCGCTTAATTTGCCAGAGACTTCTCTGGATCTTTTGACGATTTTATCGAAGTCGAAATTGACTGATTTTGCGCTAAAGCCGAAATCTTCGAGTTTATTGTTGAGTAAATAGTTTAATTCGGAAGATTTAAGTAAGGCTTTCGTAGGAATACAGCCCCAATTTAAGCAGATCCCGCCCAGGTGGTTTGCCTCGACTATGCCGACTTTTAATCCAAGTTGACTGGCGCGTATGGCTGCAACATAGCCTCCAGGTCCTGCTCCGATAACACATAAATCAAATTTTTTGTTTTCGATCATTTTTACTGGTATTTATTAAAATAATATAATATAATTATAGAGTATTTTGAAGTTAAATGCAAGTAAAATCGAAAATTATGGAAATATTGAGTGTAATTGGCGAAGTTGAGTCTAGACTGAAGCTGATTGAGGAGTGTCTTTGACATTGGAAAATTAGAGGCTGAGTTGGTTGAGCTGGAGAAGCAGGCGGCTGATCCTGAATTGTGGGATGATAATCAAAAGGCCCAGAAAATTCTGCGCGAGAAATCTGTTATTGAAGATAAGTTGAATGGCTTTTTTAGTGCGAGAAATGCTGTGCGCGAGTTAGTGGAATATTACGAGTTAGTGAAGGCTGAAAATGATGATGGGCTGTTAAAAGAGGTTGAAGAGTCGCTGAAGATTTTGGATGAGAGGGTGCAAATTTTGGAAACGGAATCTTTGTTTAGTGAGCAAAATGATGCGCTGAATTGTTTTATGGATATTAATGCTGGGGCTGGGGGGACTGATTCTTGTGATTTTGCGATGATGTTAATGCGAATTTATGAGCGGTTTGCTGCTAATCATGATTTTAAGTGTGAGATTGTTAATATTTTGGACGGCGAAGAGGCTGGGGTGCGAAGTGCGACTTTGAAAATTACTGGAAAATATGCGTTTGGTTGGCTTCGCTCGGAAATTGGCGTGCATCGTTTGGTTAGGATTTCGCCGTTTAATGCAAATGGCAAGCGTCAGACTAGTTTTGCTTCGGTTTGGGTTTATCCGGAAGTTGATGATGATGTTGAAATTGAGATCTTGGACAAGGATTTGCGCGTTGACACTTATCGCGCAGGCGGAGCAGGTGGACAGCATGTTAACAAAACAGATTCTGCGGTGAGGCTGACGCATTTGCCGACGAATTCAGTGGTGCAGTGTCAATCTGGAAGGTCGCAGATAAAAAATAAGGAGGAGGCGATGAAGATGCTAAAGTCGAAATTGTTTGAGCTTGAGATGCAAAAAAAGCGTGAGGCGCAAGATAAGGCGAGTGAGGCGAAGACTGATAATAGTTGGGGGCATCAGATTCGCTCTTATGTTTTGCATCCATATCAGATGGTGAAGGATTTGCGTAGTGGTTTTGAAACAAGCAATACTCAAAAAGTTTTAGATGGTGAGATAGAGGGGTTTATTAAGTCGGTGCTTTCAATGTAATTTATGCTTCGAAATTTTATCCCTAGATTATCAATTAACTCATACAAGTAATCATTCATACGTGTATTCGTCAATTAACAACCTAGGAATAAAATTTCTTTGCCTAAATTACATTGTACTACTGTAATTTGTTGTTTATTTTTCTTGCACCTAAAATTTTTTTATGTTAAAATTATAGCTGTACCAATATTTCTTGTATTTAAAAAAGTAATATGCATTGCCCATTTTGTAAAAAGCAAGATACACAGGTTCGTGATAGTCGTATTTTGGACGAAGGTGAGACTGTTAAAAGGCGAAGACAATGTTCTTCTTGCGATTCTAGGTTTACGACTTTTGAGAGGGTTCAGCTTAAAGAGATAGTGGTGGTGAAGAAAAATGGCGATAAAAAGCTGTTTGATCAAGAAAAGCTCAAAAGGTCCATTGAGATGGCTGTGCGTAAAAGACCTATTTCGGATTTAGAGGTGAAGAATATGGTAAATGAGATCGTTAAGAAGGTTGAATCTTCTGGAGAGCCTGAAATTGAGTCAGCAAAAATTGGTGAATTGGTGATGGAATCCTTAGGGGCCGTTGACAAAGTTGCTTTGGTTAGATTTTCTTCGGTTTACAAAAATTTCAAAAAGGCAGAGGATTTCTTGAAATTCGTTAAGTCAAATTTTTAATAAAATAATGGATAGTGATAGATTGGAAGCTTTAAGATTTTATGAATCTGAAGAGTTAGATGAGATTTTAAGCGAAGAGCCTGTGGATCGATTTAAAGAAGAGGTGGTGGTGGAAAAGCTAAAAGTTTCTAATGAAAATGTTAATTTTGTTAAAGCTAAGGAGGTTTTTAAGGCGGTCGAGGTTGCTAAACCTGTTGTTAATGTTTCTTCGAATGGGTCTGTAAAGCAAGATAAGCCTTCTTCTACTTTTGATGCTATTTCTAATTTGGCAAAGAGAAATGCTTTTATTAACCCTAATAGAAAATTTATGTCGATTGATGAAATTGTTGCGAAGGCTAAGAAGTTGGCTGGTGAGGCTAAGGATTTGGTGGAGCTTAGAAAGGCGGTTGAGGAATTTGACGGTTGTAGTTTGAAGAAAATGGCGACGAATACTGTTTTTTGCGATGGAAATCCTGATTCGAAGGTGATGGTGATTGGGGAGGCTCCGGGGAATCATGAGGATTTGCAAGGTGTTCCATTTTGTGGTGACAGTGGAAAGTTACTGGACGCAATGTTTTCATCGATTAATATGAAAAGGGCGGATGATTATTATATTACGAATGTGATTTTTTGGAGGCCGCCAGGCAATAGAAGGCCAACAGAAGAGGAGTTGGCGGCTTGCAGGCCTTTTGTTGAGCGACATATTCAGCTTGTTGATCCGAAAATTATTATTTTAGTTGGTGCGACTTCGATGTCGGCGGTATTGAATATGAAGGATCCTGTAACTAAAGTTAGGGGTAAAATTATTGATTTTGAGCCGAATTTTATGGAGCGTAAGGTCGATAGTTTCGTGGTTTTTCATCCATCGTATCTTATGAGGCAAAGTGCTAAGAAGCGCGTTGCTTGGAGGGACTTTTTGTTTTTGGAAGACTATCTTAGGTCCAGTTAAAAAAAATTTCGCTACGCATTTAAGAAATCGCCAGTGAAATTCCTAAGATGCCACAAATTAATGAAATAAACCAAAATGTGCGGACAACTTTTTCTTCGCTCCAGTCTTTTTTTTCAAAATGGTGATGAAGTGGAGCCATAAGAAAAATTCTTTTTTTGCGTAATTTATAAGAGCCAACCTGTAAGATTACTGAAGCGGCTTCGGCGACAAAGAGTAAGGAAATTATAAAGAATATTACTTCTTGCTTGATTATGACTGCTGTTAGACCTAAAAAAGATCCAATAGCGAGGCTTCCGACATCTCCCATGAAAATTTTTGCTGGTCGATAGTTAAATTGCAAGAATCCTAGGATCGCTCCTATTAAAGTTGAACATAAAAAGACAATTTCAGCAGAATCTTGGATGTAGGTAAAGTTGAAGAGATTTGCAAATTTTTGATCGCTAATTATAATTGTTAAAATAATTAAGCAGGTTAAGTTTATTATCGCAGGAAGGCTGACCAGACCATCTAGACCATCTGTTAGATTGACTGCGTTTGAGGTGCCAACAATAACAAAGGTGATAAATAAAATGTAAAGAGTTAGTCCAATTTCTAAATAATAACCATCAAAAAATGGTAGAAAGATTGCTGGCTCATTATGAAGTGGGTTTATTTGGCCAAGCCAGATATAGGTTACGGCAATTACGATGAATTGAATTATTAGTTTTATGCTGCCACGAAAGCCCGAACTATTTTTTTTGTAAACTTTTAGTATATCATCTATTAAGCCAATTAATGCAAAGGTGATAAAAGTGATTGCAAAAACTGCAATATAGCAATTTTTTAGGTCTATAAAGAGTAGAGAGGTAACTATGGTTGCTAAAACAATAAATATTCCGCCAAAAGTTGGGGTTTGAGCTTTATTTTCAATGTGGCTTTGCGGTCCATCATCCCTGATTGGCTGGTGACACTTACTTGCAAAATATTTTAAAAATAAGAAAATTCCAAACGAAGATAGTAAATATGAGCAGATTAATGTCGAAAATAGTTTCGAATAAAATGCATCGTTAAAATTATTTTGAAAAATAGTTAAAAAATCTGGCACTTGATTTATAATTTCTTAATATTTTCAATGATTTCTTCCATTTTCATGCCCCTTGAGCCTTTGACTAATATTAAGTCTTTGGGTTCAATGATGTTGGAAATTTCATTAATCATTTCTTTACAGTTTAAATAAGTTTTTAAATCAATGCAAAGATTTTTTACAGCTTTTTGCATTTCTGATCCAATTAATATAATTTTATCAATATTTTTTGTCCGACAAAAGTTTATCAATTCTTGATGGTGTTGGTCGCTATAACTACCTAATTCAAGCATATCGCCTAAAATTGCGACTGATCGTTTTGAGTCAGTTTTGGCTTTTAAGTTGCTCAAATATTCTACTCCGGCTTTGCTTGAGGTTAAATTTGCATTGTAGGAATCATCAATGATGGTAAATTTATCTAGTTTTATGATATTTCCCCTTCCTGAGCTTGCCTTAAATGAGGCGAGTGACTCCAGTCCTAAATCTGGATTTTGAGTTAGAGTATCTAAGCACGCAGCAATGATTGCTGAATTAAAGATAATGATTTTATTTGAAGTGGCAATTTCATATTTCATTTCTTTGGTAGGATTTTTTATGACAACTTCACTTAATTGTTGGTTTTTTATATTAATTTCAGCTATTTTATACTTTGATTTGTGGCCATAGCCAAAGGATATTATATTTTCTGTTTGGATGTTATTTTTGATGGCGATATTTTTTAGAAAATCAAAATACTTATCATCTTGATTTAAAATAACTATCCCATTTTGATCTAAACCAGAAAAAATGGCTGATTTTTCTAGAGCGATTGCTTCTTCGCTTTCAAAATTCCCAATGTGAGCAGCAGCAATGTTGCTAATTATTGCAATATCAGGTCTTGCCAGTCTTGACAGAGGCTCTATTTCTCCTGGATTGTTCATGCCCATTTCCAAAATTACAAATTCGTCATCTTTTTTGATGTTACATATTGTTAAAGGGAGTCCAAAATGGTTGTTGAAATTACCAGAGGTTGCATTAGTGCGACCAATTTTTTCAAAGGCGGATCTTAACATATCTTTGATAGAGGTTTTGCCTACGCTGCCCGTTAAGGCGATAATTTTGGCGCTAGTTTTTTCTCTCTGGTATTTGGCAATTTCACATAAAGCGTTGAAGCTATTTTTAACGAGAATCGCATTATTTAGTTGCTCAAATATTTTTGGATCATCAACAATTGCAAGCTCGCATCCGTTTTCCAGGGCATTTCTAGCAAATAAATTACCATCATTATTTTCTCCTTTTATAGCAACAAAAACAGCTCCTTTTGCGGCTTTTCTGCTGTCAATAATGATTTCCTCAATGTTAAGCTTGCCATTGAAGCGATGATCAACAATTTGACTTGATAAAGCCTGTATAATTCCTTCTTTACTTAATAGCATTTATAAATTTTTTAATTCATGATCTTCAAAACGGCCGCCAAATTTTTGGATGATTCTTGAAGCATATAAATTACCTTTTTGCCCAGCCTCAAAGGCACTTTTTCCATTGCTAATTCCATCTAAAAACCCAGCAGCAAAAGCATCCCCAGCCCCAGTAGTGTCAATTACTTTTGCAACTTTATAGGCTTTTTCTTCTTGAATTTTTCCCGGTTCAAAAGTTATAAAACCATTTTCTCCTCTAGTAACAATGGCAGTCAATTTTGGGTTTTTAGCAAAAAATTCCGCTATTTTGCTTTTTTCTAAGATTTTTAAGTCTAAAAGCTCTATTATTTCTTGTTCATTGGCAAATAAAATGTCTAAATCATTTTCTATCAGACTCAGGAAGTCCGCTTTGTGCCTAGCTACGCAAAAAATATCAGACAAAGTAAAGGCGATTTTAACATTGTTGCTTTTAGCAATTTCAATGGCTTTTTTTAAAGCTTCAGTTGTCGAGCCTTGATCCCACAAATAACCTTCTAGATACAAAATCTTGTGGTTTTTAATATCTTCCGACCGAATATCTTCTTCATTAATTTCAGAAGCACAGCCAAGAAAGGTGCACATGGTTCGCTCGGCATCTTTAGTGACTAGAATATAGGATTTTGCAGATGAAGTGTCAGAATAGTCTTGAGAAACATAATCAGTTCCAGATTTTTCTATTTCTGCGACAAATTTTCTGCCAAGGTTATCAAGTGCGGTTTTGCCGATGAATGATGATGGATTACCAAGCTGTGAAATTGTTGCAATTGAGTTACCAACAGAACCTCCGGAGTTTATTTTGACATGAGGTAATTCGGATAATTTACTGTCCATATTTTCATCAATGAGTGACATTGAGCCTTTTATAAGGTTATTTTTTAGTAGAAATTCATCATCTACTTCACATACAATGTCTATTATGGCATTGCCAATGCCAATTACCTTTCTTTCCTTCATTTATTCTTGCATTTATTGGTCAATTTTTATAAATAACATTCAAATAATAATAGCATTATTATATATTATTAAGAATTTAGTGTCAATCTAAGAAATTTCGAATTGGTTTTTTATGATTTTTTGATAGAGCTGTGATTTTGGTCTTTATAAATTGGTTGAGTGGATTTTTTTGACAAAAACACCTCTCTAATTATATCATATCATGTCAAGAGGCAAATGTCAAGGAAAATCGGAAAATTTTTCTTAGCTGCGAGTAGTTCCAGTCATAGCAGGAGATGCTAAAGCTGGGAATTGGGTAAGGATTTTTCCTTTAGGGTCTATTGCTACTACGCCGTGAGTTGTTACATCATATTTGGCGCCATATTGAGCTCCTCTTACATTTGCTTGAGTGCATGTTTTGGTAACAAATAATTCTTTGCTTTTACAACTTACTTCCAATGTTTTTGTTTCTTCTGGATTTGGACTTGCTATTTCGAAGTCAATTCTGTTTGGATTGTGAAATGCGCGCAAGATATCTTCTTGTGACATTTTTGATATAGGTTGATAATTGCCTTCGCCGTCCCTTATTTTAGTTATTATTTGATTTGTTAGTAGTTCGTCGCACTTTTCTTCTGCAAATAATCCCCCTTCTTCGCCGGGAGTGAAAAATCTAGGAATGTCTTTGGCAAATATTTCTCTAATTGCTAGGCCGGTGACTTGCCCTGATTCGTTGCGTAGCGGGTCGACTTTTATGCCGCAACCTCGATAGACTTGGTCGGGGTTTGGTACTGTTTCTTGGGATTTTATGCTTGCATCAAGCATTGTTTTTACTTGCGGGTTGACACGGTTATATTTTTTGTCGGTGTAGGCTGTGATTTGGGCTTGTAGTTGTGAGGTGATGGCTGTTTTGGCTGATGCTGGGGCTGGTGATGGCGATGGTGGCCTTGGCCTTTCAGGTGTTGGGACTGCTCTTGATGCTGCTGCTGGGGCGGCTGGTGGGGCGGCTTTTGCTGGGGCGGTTGGTTGGGCAGCAGCGGCTGGCCTTAGTGGTGGAGCTGCTGTGGCATAAAACATTGCCCTGTTAAAAGCAAAAGCATGAGTGGCTTTGGTACTTATTCTTTCTGATCTGTAGACCATTGGAACGCGTGGGCCGCCATTCTGGGGGTCAACATCTTCTTTAAGTAGCTCTTCTTGTTTTTCGTGGCAAAGTGTATAGGCGGCTTCGAGCTTTTCATCAACTGTAAGTGAAGTGTCTACTGATATTTTTTCTATGATTGGGAAAAGTTTTTGCTGAAACTCTATAACATGTTGCGTGTCATATGCGTTGCATAATTCTAGTTTCACGTCAGCTTGTTGTGCGGCGAGGACTTGGACGGCCATCATTAAATAGCGAGAATTTCCAAAGGCGCCAGACCCCCAGAGGCCGGATCTTACTACAACATCTTTAGTGGGATTTTTCTCTTTACATAAAGTGAATCCAGTGAGTGCGGTTGAGAGATGATCTCGGGCTTTTTGAAGTGTATTGTGCTCAGCATCATCTCTTGAGCAGTGGGCGGCGATTGCTAGTTGGTCGGTTTTGCTTATCGTGCCATTTGAGCCTATCATTGGAATATTTTGATAGATGATTGCTTTTCCTTTATTTTCTAGATTCAAAAAGTGTTCTCGATTATAGCCTTGCTGGGCAAAAGCGATGGATGTCATTGCCGGGGAAGATAGGGTTCCATCCTCTTCTTGGGCTGCTGGACCTGTCATTGCGTCTCCGCCAAAGTTATAAAAATTAGCAAAATTGACATGAACTACTACTTTGTTATCATCAACGTCTTTTTTTGGTGGTTCGAAAATTATTTCTGGAGTAAATGTAACTCTTGGTTTTTTATGTGAGACTATTTCTCGATCTTCGTCTTTGGGACCTCTTTTGGTTATATGGACGTCCGTGAATAATTGCGGAAGTAGCTCTTCGTCGAGTTCGGCGACTGATTTTTTGCCATAGAATTTTTCTATATTACCGGCTTTTTTGTGCCCTCTCCATTCGTTGGTTAGTTCTTTCTGCGTCGGGCGTCGATAAAAAGTCTCATTGTCGTAAAATGATTCTTTTTCTTTATCTAAGCTTTGAAGATACATATCGTAGCCAAACTTCTGAAATTCGGCACTTACTGTGACTGTTTCTCCTCTTTCTAGGGCATTTTGCTTGTCCTGTCCAGTATGGCCTTTAAGACCCTCTTTCCATTTGCGAAGGGCTTCGGCACGACGCGGGTTTGTGGTGCCGTAATTTGTCAATGCTTGCGATGTGGTCATTCTTGGTAGAGGGTCTGCGGCAGCGGCGGCGGCAGGTTCGATTTTTGCAGGCGCACCATCTACTCCTATTGACCTTCTTCGCAATAATCGGCGTCTTGATGGTGGTGGTTGGTCTGCTGCTGCGGCAGGGGCAGGGTCTGCTGCGGATCGAGTTTTTCGACGGCCTGATGATGGTCGAGGTGGCGGTGGTTTGCGACCACCCGATTCTGGTGGTAGCGCTGTTCGTGGTGGTTTGCTAAAGGGTAATGATGCAGGTTTTCTTTTGGATATTATAGCGGCTTTGTTTTCTAGAACTTGGTTTTCACTTGCATTAAGAGTTACGCAGTGCATGCCGCCGGTAGCTCTGGCGAGATATTCATCAGTGGCAGAGTTTGCTCTTGAACCCGAAGCGCCATTGCCGATTGCGCCGAGTGGTTCGCCCATCATTGGGACTTGGAAGGCGATGTTGTTTGCTTCGCAATATTGAGCTTGTGAGAGTAGTTCTGAATTTGTGAAGGATGCCCCCATTGCATCAATGTCTGACTTTACAAAACCCCAGCCGAAGTCGTCATGGTCGTTATTTTTTGCTTGTGATCCGGAAAATTGTATTTTTATTCTAGGGTCATTGATTGTTTTAATGGCCGTTTGAAGTGATTTAACTATTATTCTTGCGATCAAATTTTTACCTGGAACTAGCATGCCTCGAACAAAGGCGCCAGGGGGTACGACCATAAATAATCCTTCTGTTTTTGGAGGCTTAATATCGGCCTGTAAATTTTGTAATGCTAGAGTGAATTGCGCAGTAACTTTTTTTTCAATGGCTTCTGAGTCAGCTTTATTTTTGATGGAATCAAAGCGCGGATAGCAAAAGCTATTTAGGGAAAATTCGCTGCCTAATGTGCCTCTTGCGTTGAATAGTGGTTTACCTTGCGGTGTAGCGATTTGGCAAGAGGTGGTGGATAGTTGGAATTCGAATATTTGTTCTGGGTATGGTACTGCGTCACCTATTTTGGCTTTAGCTTGCAAGATTGGGTCAAGCTGCGTCTTGTCAAAGCCTTCAGTGGTTGAAATTTGGGCGTTATTTTGTGAGTTTTGAAATGCTGCGGCGTAATCTTCTAGGGCGTTTGGTTGATTCAGGGCGTTGTGCCAGAGTGCTAGGCCTGCGAGGAATTGCTTGGCCGTTTCGTCGCGCTCTGCAGGAGGAATTCCATTGGAAAATTCCCGGAAATATGAACTATATCCAGGTTTTTGCATTTCGCCTATTTCGTAATTAAAGTAATCGAGTAATTTTTTTCTTGCCTCTTCGTGTTTTTCTTGAGCAATTAAATAAAGAGCTGATCCTTCGAGGAATTTTGCTGCGCCAATGTTGCATTGATAAGTTCCGTTATTATTGAATTTTCTGACTAAAAAGCGCAGTAGGGCGTTTTCGTGAGGTTTTCTTGGTACGAATTTTTCTGCCCCTACTCCGATTGGAGGTGGTGGGGCGGCAGGTGCAGAGGAAGCGCGTCGTCTTGTTCGCGCTGTTCGTAGTGGTGGACCTGCGGCAGGTTGTCCCTTTCCTGGTATTGAAGTCGGCTCGACATAGTCGTGTGGTGGTGGCTCTTCCTCTTTGGGAGCCAGCAAATCCTTGAAGTATCTTGCATAAACATCGCGATGAGGAGAGCTTTCTATTGTTTCTTTATGTATGCGATAGACCCCTTCTGCTAGTGCTCTAATTTTTGGATTTACTTTAAAATCAAAGCCATGCATTGATTCAAAAACTTTTTGGATCCTGGCTGTGTCAGGTCTAAATTCGGGATTTTCTTTTGCGCAGGTTAAATATTTCTTAAGGCAGTGTTCGTAATTTTGCCTGAATGTTTCGTTTTCAAATAATATACCATAAATTTTTCCCCTGTTTTTCGGGGAGATTTTGTATCTTTCCTTGCTAGTATTATCTGTAAACCCAGGAAAGATCCACCAATCGAAGCCAACTGTGTGTTTTAATAGCCCTAATGGCTTAAGAGGAGTTGTATAGAATATTTTTTGACCAGCTGCTGATGTTAGGAACCTATTCTGTTCTTGGATAATGTTTTGAGCTATTTGCTCTGCTGTAAAATGCGCAGTAGGGGCCGGTGCGGCGGCGGAAGGTCTAATCCTAATCGGCCTCCTTCTTCTTTCGACTCTTTCTTCAGCTCCTTCTTCAGCTCCTTCTTCTAGTAAGTAGACATCCTCCGCTTTTAATTGCTCTTTATTATATAGATGGGGAGTGGTAACTATGCCAAAACTAGTCGTATCTCGCCCTCCTATTGCGCCAGCTTGTCCACCACCTCCTACTCCTGATTCTTTGGGTTTGTTCCAATTGTCACAATTTGCACCCCAGACAAAGATGGTATTTTCTCTTTTTTTTCTTTCTTCTAGATCGGGTACTTCGCCAAAAGACAGTCTATCGGGAAATACCTCTTGGGGAAATACCTCTTGTAATTCTACAACTCTTTCATCGATTAGTCGGACGATTTTAAGCCACAGAGTATCATCTCCCCATTGATCTTTTGCTAGCCCAACTCCTAGTTGGTGTCCGAGGGCTCCTTCATAGAATGGGCCCTTTACTCGATCGGTCGGATTTTTTATAACCCTCCCTTCTTTTTTATCAGAGCGTGGGGCTCGAGAGGCGATTACAACTTTTTTCCCTTCAGCCATTAGAGAGGCTAATTCGCCAAATCTTTTATTGATGTGTTGACTTATTGCATTGAATTGTTCTTGTTTTGTTGCCACTGCACTTACTCTTGATCTTCTCATAATTTTTTAATTTATCCGAAAAACCATCCGGTTATAATATAGTTTGACAGCAATATTGCAATTGATGATGTCACAACGGCGTCGGTGGTGGCTATCCCCACGCCTTGAGCCCCGCCGCTTGAGCGATAGCCGTAATAACAGCCCATAATGGCGATGATAAAGCCGAAAAATAGTGCTTTGACGAGTCCAGAAATTACATCCATCACTTCAAGGTGCTTAAATGTGTTGGAAATATAAGGGCCGGGCGAGAATCCGAGCGAGTGGACACTTACCAGATAGCCACCCATGACACCAATGATATCGGCGATTAGTACCAATATTGGCAGCGAGATCATGGCAGCCAAGACTCTTGGGGCTATTAAATATTTGAATGGGTTGGTGGAGAGGGTTCTCAGTGCGTCGATTTGTTCGGTAACACGCATGGTTCCGAGTTCTGCGGCCATGGAGGCTCCGACTCGGCCGGCGACGATAAGGCCAGCTAATACTGGGCCTAATTCGCGGGTGATTGAGATGGCAACAACTGTTGCGATGGTGCTTTCAGCGTTGAATCTTGAGAATCCAGAGTAGGTTTGCAGTGCCAAAACGGCGCCGCTAAAAATTGCCGTGAGTCCAACCACAGGAAGCGAGAAATAGCCAATTCTTAATAATTGCGCAAAGATTATTCTTGGGTAAAATGGTGGCACGAAAATTGCTGAAAGTGAATTGAAAATGAAGATTGAAACATTTCCAGTCTTTTCCAGCGTTAGCTTTGCGACTCTGCCAATATGAGAAATATATATTAATATTCTTGTTATAATATTTGTCATTTTTTATCTTTTTATTATATTATATAATATTTTTGACTTTAATGCAACTATTTTATATAATAATAAATTAATATTAACATAAAATAATTAAAAGTAAATGCCTGAATTGACTCAAGTTAAGATTTTGCCGCATAAAGCTCGAGATATTTATGGTTTGGTTATGGATATTGAGAAATATTCAGAGTTTTTGCCATGGTGTAAAAAAGCGCAAATTGTAGCGAAAATATCGGATGATAATTTGCAAGCTGATCTAGTGATTAATTTTAAGACACTTAGTGAGAAGTACAGGTCTGATGTGAAATTTTGTCAAGATGAATGCGGAAATTATATTGTTGAATCAAGAGCGATTTCTGGGCCTTTTAAGGATCTGTATAGCTGCTGGAGGATTTCTTCGATTCAAAATGGGGATGATGAAGAGATGACAAATATTGAGTTTTATATAAAATTTAGCTTTAATTCTTTTATTTTAGAGAAGATGATTGGCGGAATTTTTGAAAAAGCCTCAAGAAGAATGGTTGAGTGTTTTGAGGATAGGGCGCGGGACTTGCTTTAGCTTTACTTATATCTGTGTTTTGTTGCTTTGTATTTACAAGTAGAAAAAAACGAAAAAACAAGCCTCAATTATATCATATGATGTCAAGTGTAAAATTGCAAGCAAATTTTTAAATTTTCATGCAATTGGATTGGTTATATATTTTTTAAAGGCTCAACCTTAGATTTTCTATTTCCCACATCAACATTACTGGAAGGGGAATTTTTTTGAAGCTTTACTGACTTTAAATCAATTTTCATAGGTAGAACAACCATGGTTTTACCTCTGATTTCCAACCTTCTTTGCATAATGTTTGAGATATGGTTGTAGAGCATCTGAACAACGATATTATCATTATCAAAGACATATTTTGTACCAAAAAATGTTGTGTTTGGATAGTCTTTTAGCACTCTTTCGCATAGCTGTTCGAGCTTTTCAGTAACATCAGTTCCGTATCCAACATAGGCGCGGGCATGTCTGCCGTTAGCGTTGCAATAGTTTCTTAGCTTAGTGAGCATAGTTTTGGTTTTTCTACGCATTTCTCGCCATTTTTTCTCTTCTTTGAATGTGTTAGAGTCAACTTCTCCGGCGGTAACAAAGATGAAATTTTTGAAAATTCCAGGGAAGGTTTTTTTGATATTTAAGAGGCTGTTCATGCCTCCACCAAATGTTTCGTCCAATATAATCGCAGCGGTAGGTGAATTTTTGTCCATATTGCCGTCAACAAGGCATTGAGCGATATTTTCGTAGCTTGAGAATCTTTCTTCGGTTTGTTCTAAGGCTGCTTTTAATTTGCGATAAAGGCGTTTGATTGAATAACCGATGGCAATTAATATAGAAGTGATTAAAAGAGTTACCCAACCGCCTTCATAGAATTTTTCGAAAATTGTAATGGCGAGAATCGATGCGCAGGCGACAAAACCAACGATTGAGATGAATAATTTTCTTGGCCATTTAGGTTTTCTTCTATGGTTAAACCAATATATCATTAGCCCCAGCATCGACATAGTAAAGGTGATAAATACATTGATACTATATAAAATGATGAGTAGGGTTACTTGGCCGCCAGTTATTAATATTGTGCAAATTGCGGCAATTGTCATGAATAAAATGCCATTTTTGACGACTAATCTTGATGAAAGTGAAGCAAAATATTTAGGCATCCATTCGTCAATTGCCATGTTGGCGACGACTTGTGGGCCGGCAAGCATACCGGCGTTGGCTGCTACGAATAGAAGGCCAGTTTCAAGAAGTAGGATTATTGGCACAACATATTCGGATAGATTTGTGTCACCAACCACCCATCCACT
This sequence comes from Rickettsia sp., assembly GCA_038131245.1. Classification (GTDB taxonomy): domain Bacteria; phylum Pseudomonadota; class Alphaproteobacteria; order Rickettsiales; family UBA1997; genus CAMCFD01. Next base: position 47,503 of record JAYPPA010000002.1, read on the forward strand.
AGTTATTGCGTAGAACGTTGTGGCGTTTAAGGTTTGTCCTTCGACTTGTTTGATTCCCCATAATAGGTAGAGCAAAATCATGCCGGCCGCCATGAATGCTAGGGACAAAGCGACCATTAACATCGTTAGTTTGGCAGTGCGGACTCTTGGCTGAGAAAGGGTGTTGACATTGTTTGAGACTGATTCTAGACCGGTATAAGTACCTCCACCCATTGAGAATGCTTTGAGGAATATTGAGATCATGAACAATATTCCAAAATTATCACTAAGTTCGTTTGATTTTGCTGCGGCGTTAGGGATTAGGTCTGGTAGGCCGGTTTTATGAGCGAAAATTCCGTAAAGAATTATTGTGACGTGAGTCATCATAAAACCAAGGAAGATCGGCATCAGGAATTTGATCGATTCTTTCATTCCACGTAAGTTCAAATAGGATAGAAGTAGCACCAACCCTATTGATAAATAAAGCTTTAGGAATGCAAAGTTGACTGGTAAGAAACTCAAGAAGGCGTCGACACCAGCTGAGATTGAGATTGAGATTGTTAAGACATAGTCGATCATTAATGCTGATCCAGAAACTAGGCCAGCGTATGGACCAAGAAGTCTAGAGGCTACGCGATAACCGCCACCACCATTGGGGAAAAGCTCAATTACTTGAGTATAGGCGTAGGAAATTACGAATACTGTTATCGCAGTTGCAATTGCTAGGTAAATGGCCAGCTCTTCATGGTTGCCAAGCGCCAAGAAGCCTTCTGCTGGACCATAACATGAAGATGAGATACCATCTGCGCCAAGACCAACCCAAGCTAGAAACGCAACTAGAGATATGTTGTGCCTAGTTTCTTTGTCAAATGGATCTTTTGGTTTACCAAAAACGGCGTTTCTAATCTTTTTAAATGGCATTTTAGTTTATATTTTTTATTAATGTGGTGATTTTTTCAATTAATTTTGGTGATTTTTTACCTCTTACTTCTTCGATTCCAGAGGAAATATCCACTATTTTAGCATTTGTTTTTTTAATTGCATCAAGAATGTTGTCTTTATTTAAGCCTCCAGATAGGAAAAAGTCATTTTTGGTTTTGAAATCTTGGATTAAGTTCCAGTTAAATGATTGTCCAGATCCAGGACTCTCACCATCGAGCAGGATATGATCAACATAATTTTCGTAAATTTTGACTTGATTTAAGTCTTTTTCATCTTTGATTTTAAGAGCCTTGATAATTTTTGCTTCAGGGAAATTTTCTTTGACATTTTTTATATAGTCTAGGTTTTCAGAGCCATGAAGCTGTATGTATTGGGGCTTTAAAGAATTGTAAATTTCTTGCAAGACTTTAAGAGGAGCATCAACGGTGACAGAAACTTTGTTAATATTTTCTGGGATTATTTTTGCAAGATTGTGAGCTTGGCTTGTACTTATGTTGCGCGGAGAAGGTTCATGAAAAACAAATCCTATATAGTCTACATTAGATTGAATTGCGACTTTCAGGGAATCTTCTTCTTTAAAGCCGCAAAGTTTGATTTTCATGATTAAAATCCAAATCCTTTTGGTATGTTTAAGCCGCCAGTTGCATTTTTCAACATATCAGAAGAGCCTTCGTCAGCTTTCTTTTTAGCATCGTTAAAAGCAGCGATTATCAGATCTTCAAGAATGTCTTTTTCTTCTGCTTTTAGCAAAGATTCGTCGATTTTGATTTTTTTAGCTTGGCCGTTTCCAGTTGCGGTAAATACTACCATTCCACCACCAGCGGTTCCTTCAAATTCTTTTTTAGCAAGCTCTTCTTGTGCTTCTTGCATTTTACTTTGCATTGCTTGCGCTTGTTTCATTAGGCTTTTTATGTCCATTTTTAAAAAATTAATTAATAGTTATACTATTTTATCACTATTTCACTTATTTGTAAAGGATAATCGGTAAAAAATCGACAATTTAAGTGTTTTTATCAAAAATTATGAATTTTGACCATTTTCTTGGTGAAAAAATGCAAAATTATGGGTTTTTTTCTTGATTTTTGCTAGAATTAATCTTGTTTTGTGGATTATTTTTTGAGATAAAGAGGTAAAAAATTTAGCTTTTTCGACATTTTGGGATGCGAAAAGAGAGTAATTTAGTGTTTTATAATTTTTGATTTGCACTTGAAGGTTGGCGACTTTTTTACCTTCAATTATTGGAGCTTGGATTGGGCCGTTATATTGCACGGTAACTTTAATGTCATTTATATCAACATTTCTTGGTATATTAAATGTTATATCTTTATTAGGAGCGACATTGACATAATTTCTTGCGCCAATCCAGGTTTTTAGAGAGGCGATATTTTGGTCTTTTTTAAATAATTCGATTTTCTGGAATTTTTGAAAACCAAAATCGAATAATTCTGTGATGACTTTATTTCTTTTGCTTGGCGTTTGTGCTTTATTTATAACTCCAATGAGAGTTCTATTTCCTCTAGTTACCGCCGCGGCAATTCCGTATCCTCCATCGTTAGTGTGTCCAGTTTTTCCTCCGATCACTCCTCTATATTTCTTTTTAAGTAATGGATTGCGATTATATTGAGTTATTTTACCGTAGGTGAATTTTTTTGTTACAAGGTAGGAGCTGTATTCTGGGAAGTCTTCATATAATCTTGAGACTAAGGTTGCTAGATCGTAAAGACTCATGTAATGGCCGTCTTGATTGAGACCATGAGGGTTTTGAAATTTACTGTTAGTCATCCCAAGTTCTTTGGCTTTAAAATTCATGAGTGATATAAAGTTGTCATAATCCTTGCCTACTGAGCCGGCTAGGGCGATTGCAGCATCATTTCCGGAAACTGTTAATAGTCCCTTTAATAGACTGTCTATTGAGACAACATCTCCGTAGTTTAAAAACATTGTAGAGCCTCTTTTTCTCCAGGCGTCTTTGCCTATGACGCAGTAATTATTTAGCCTGACATTACCTTTTTTAAGTTGGTCGAAAACTACATAGGCTGTCATTAATTTTGTCATAGATGACGGGGCCATTCTTGAATGAGGGTTTTTTGAGGCTAATATTTCTTTGGAATCTTTGTCCATTAAAAATAGGTAATTGTGGTTTTTTAATGAGTCAAAATCTTTGGCGTAGCTTTCTATGGTGACTGATAGACTTAAGAATAATAATGCAATAAGTGTCACTATATATTTCATTTTGCTAATTTAGTTTTAGTTACAACTGGTGGTGATTTTTTCTTTTCTTCTGCGGCTTCTTTGATTGCTTTTTGACTCGCTTTAAGATTTTTAGTTACGATTTGTGAGGCAATTATTTTATTTACTGGATCATTTCTTATTTTTCTTTTTTGAACAGCCCAATCCTCATTGGTATTATCATAGTCGTAAGAATTCTTGTCGATAGTTTGATTACCGCCATCTGATTCATATAGCTCGGTTACTGCGATTTGCTTTCTGATTAGCTTTTGTTCTTCGATTAGTTTTTCTGTAAATTCCACATCTTCTTCAGTTCTATTATTGATGATGGAATTGATATTTCGCGAGACATAGTTATTTCCTACGATTGGGTAGCTTTTTTCGTTTAAGGATGAGGCTATACCAAAAGCATCTTTTTTTGGAATTACAATTATGTCAAAATCAATGCCGGTAATTTGAAACGGTGTGTGCTGTGAAGTATTGTAATTTATGTCAAATATGTCGTCAGGTATTTTTGAAGAGGCTGAGTTTTTTTTGCCAACCTCATAAGTTCTTGATGTCGGGAAGTGCTCTTGAGGTGTTTTTAGATATAATTTATGGGTTTCAAATGAAGAGGATTTGCCTGATGGTGGTTCTACAGCTAAGATTTGAGATGGGCTTGAATATAGTTTAAATTCTGGACTGGATCTAAATTTGGTATTTTGCGTACCGTCTACCATAAAATCTCTTTTTTTGATTTTTTTATTTTCCAATATTTGATCTACTTGAGATCCGTATTTTCTTTCAAAAGATTGATTCATGTGCCCAGGATTCATATTTGATGAGCAGGATGATGCTATGACGATAGCTAATAAAATCAATAATTTTGAAAAAATTATTTTCATTAATTATTTAATTTTGATAATGATGGAATTTTGACCTTTTCTTTTTAAATCTTTAGTAAGCAGCTTTGCTGTTTGTTTCTTGGTTATTGGACCTATAACGACTCTGTAATAGTTTTTATTTTTTACTTTAGCGGATTGTATTTTAACATTTCCAGGGTTGTTGGTTATTTTTTTTATTGTATTTAGCTGTCTTTCGGCCTGAGTCATTTTGGTAAATGATCCAACTTGTACATAGGTTCCGCTTTGTATTTCTTTTGTTTTTGAGCTTGCGGAAGGGATTTTGGTTTCGGAAATTATTCTTTCACCAGAACCTCCTCTTATTGTTTTTTCTTGAGAGTCAATTTTTGTTGTTGTTTTTGCAAGGTCGTATTCTTCTTCTACTGGTGCGTTTGTTGCTTCTTTTTCGGGTTTTCTTATTTCCTCTGGTTTATTTTCTTCAGTAGGAAGATTCATTGTGTAAATAAGGCCATTTTTCTTTGGATCTTTTAGTGCCTGTGGTTGCTTTTGATTATCGTCACCATATTTATTGTAGGATAATTCTTTTTCTTTTACCTCACTTTGTTTATAGTTTTCTTCTTCGATGATTTTGGTTTGCGATATTTTTCCTTGCTCAGTTAAAGCGTCTACATTTTCACTAGGTGTATTTAGCCTGATCTTTCTAGGGTTTCCTTGAAGATCAACAAATCTAATTTCTGATTTTTGATTAGTTACTAATGGATTTTGCGAGCAGGAAGTTAGGTTGACTATTGCAACAAAAAAGATAATTAATTTGGACAAATGTATAATTTTCATAATAAATTTATTTTTCTAATATAAATAATATTACTAAACTATTTTAAAGGCAAGAGGAAAGGTGTTTTTTTGATTTATCTGCCTCTACTATGTTGTCTTCCTGCGGCTTGTTCTTGGGCTTCGATCATACTAACCCAAAAGCCCTGACGGCCGCGTTTATTAATAATTTGAGCTGACTTAACCAAGTATGATAACTTTTGACCCAATATCATAGAGCTCCAAAAGCCGACAGGTTTGATTGTGTCGACTATTTTTACTTCATTCATGGATTCTCTATCTTTTTCTTGCTCTTCAGAAGAAATTAAGTCATAACTTTCATTTTCATAACTTTCATTTTCTTGAGCTTTTATTCTAGCTAAATTCGCAGCGCGTGTTGCCGAGTGGGCTTTTGGTATATGCCTGAGTCGCTCTTCCTCTTCTTTTAAATAATCAGGTTTAGTTTTCTTTTTCTTAAATGGGTTGAGTTTTTTTAGTTTTAAATATCTTTTTCTAGCAAAATGCATTAATACTGCAAAAATAATTCTTGTCAGGAATATTAAGCAGGTGATTAAGATAAATATTACTGCTATCGTTAGAAATGGGCTCGAAAAAATGTCGTCTTTACTCATTTTTTAAATCTTTACAGGTTTCTTTTAATTTAAAATAGGCTTGTTTAAATCCTATTAATGAATATTTGTCTATATTAATTTTACCTTCTTTATTATAAGAAGTCACTAAAAACTCGTCATTTTTTTGCATTTCTTTAATTAAATCTATATCGTCATTTTTACTATAAGTCCAGCCTAAATTTTTATAACCAAAGAGGTAGAATTTTTTGATACCAATTGAAATCTCAATATCATTATTGTCTTTGTAAAAAAATCCAGAGGTAACCATAATTTCATCAGCATCATTTATTAAATTATTTACTATAAAATATGGCTCGGCCCTTTTGATTTTATTTCCTTTAGTTAAAAATGGAGTAGAAATGGCATAACAAGCTCGGTAATTTTTCTCTTCAATTCTATATATATTCCAGTCTTTATATTGTTTAACTAGGCCAATATCCCTTTTTCTTTCAATGTAATCTAGTTGGTTTTTTCTGTCTTTATAGCTTTTTTGTAGTTTTTTTTCTTCTGAAGTAGAATTTTGGCTATAAAAAAGGCATAAAATAAGGCAGAAAAGGGCGATAAATCTGCTTATTGAGGCGTTGTAGCTATTATTTTTCTCTTTTTTGGTCATTAATTATTGACTTTTTTGAATTTTAATGCTTTAATATATAATATATAATTATATAAAAATTTTGCAACTATTTAAAATTATAGTAAAGTAATGGGAAAAAAGATACAAAACAACAATGTGGATTCTGGCGCGGTTGAGGCTGTTGCTGGTGGTGCGGCTGAGAATCATGAGGCTCATAATCCTTTGAGTCAATTTGAAGTTAAAGAGCTTGTTGGCTTTCAGATTGGTGATTTTAACTTGGGTTTTAGTAATTCTGCGCTATATATGGTGCTGGCTACGGTATTTTCGATATTATTTTTGCATTTTGCAACTAGAAAAAGGATGTTAGTTCCTTCTAAATTACAGGTTGTGGCTGAGTCTTTGTATAATTTTGTGCATTCTATGGTTGTTGGCTCTGTTGGAGAAGAAGGCGAGAAGTTCTTTCCTTTGGTGTTTAGTTTGTTCTTATTTGTGTTGATTTGCAACTTGCTTGGCATGACTCCATACTCATTTACACCAACTAGTCAGGTCGCAGTGACTCTGTCTTTGGCGTTGGTTGCTTTTGCTACAGTTACTATTTTTGCGATTTATCGTAATGGAGTTTTGGGCTTTTTTCATATGTTTTTACCTAGTGGAGTGCCGATAGTTATGGCTCCGATTATCTTTTTTATTGAATTTTTCTCATTTTTGATTAGACCAATTACTTTGTCGGTTCGTTTATTTGCTAATATGGTTGCTGGACATGTACTTTTAAAGGTTGTGGCTGGGTTTATTATTAGTTTGGGCGTGGTTGTAGGAATTTTACCATTTTTATTTAGTGTGATAATGACCGGTTTTGAGGTTTTTGTGGCTGTATTGCAAGCTTATATTTTTGCGATACTAGTTTGCGCTTACTTCGGTGATGTTGTGCGGGAACACTAATTTGGGCGTCGTATTTTTGTCCTTAGAATATTTTTTCTAATGATCCAAGTATTACTTTATACGAGGACAACTAGAGAAAAACATCCTATGAACAAAATTTCTTTGCTTTATGCTTGGGTGCAGAATTAGCTGGCTTTAATACTCAAGTAATTGAGATTTGGTAGTGAATTTTGTAGCGATGTATATAAAGAATAAAATTAGTGATAATTTTGAGATTTTTTGCTTTTAATTAGTGGTCAGACCTTAATTGGTTGGTTAAAATGATCATTTTTTCCCTGATTAAGGCGAAATTTGGATGAATTATTGCTTTTTTATCTAGATTTTATTGATTTGATAGAATTTAGTTGTTTTTAATCGATTTTTATCTATAATAAAGGTAATGATCACAATTTTATAAAATTATGGAACTTTTAGCTCTTAAATTCGTTGGTGCTGGACTATGTTCAATTGGGATGGCTGGTGCGGCTGTTGCGATTGGTAACATTTTTTCTGGCTTTTTTGGTGCAATTGCAAGAAATCCTTCTGCTGCTCCGAAAGTTGAAAAATACATCTATATTGCTGTTGGACTAGCTGAGGCTATGGGTATCTTTGCGGTACTTATTGCTTTCTTGGTATTGTTCTCATAAGCATTAGTAATTAAGGGTAGGTGGGTCATTTTGACCTGCCTATCATAATAAAATTTAAGAATTGTTATGCCACAGTTTGATTTTGCTACTTATCCAGCGCAGATTTTCTGGTTTATTTTGTGCTTTATTGTCCTTTACTCGTTTATTGGGTTTGTTATTATTCCTCGTATTAGAGAAATAGTGGGCAATAGAAAATCCGTTATAAGTGGGGATTTAAATGCTATAGAGAACCTAAATAAGCAGGTTGGTGAGGTTGGAGAAAAATCTAACGCTATATCAAAGGATGCCGAGACTAAATATAAGGATCTGATAGCTGAGGCTGCAACTAAGGCAAAAGAAGAAAGAGAGAAAAATTTTGAGAAATTTAAAAAAGATTCTGAAGAGTTAATTGAAAAGTCTAGGGTTCAAATAGATAAAGTGGTAGGAGATTGCGAGGATAAGCTTGAAGGCGTTGCTGTTAAGCTTTCTGAGGTAATAAAGAAAAGAATTCTAAATTAGATATTTGTTAATTTATTTTTAAAAACGATGCATATAATTGATGAAAAATTTTGGCTAGCAATTGCTTTCTTTGCTTTTGCTGTGTTGATTATTAAATATGTTTGGCCAATTTTATCAGGGGCTATTGCGGCTCAATCTGATCAAATTGCTAAGGATTTGAATGATGCTAAAGAGGCTAAGGAAAAGGCTGAGGCTTTGCTAAAAAAGACTCAAGAGCAATATGATAATGCGGTTGAAACTTCTAAAAAGATTTTGTCTGATGCTAAAGATGAGGCGAGAAAATTCATTGAGGATTCAAAAGCATCAGTTGAAGACGAGATAAGTAGAAAAGTTGAGGCTTTGAATAATAGGATAAAAAGCGAGCAAGAAAAGGCGATTAGAGACATCAAGGGTAAGATTATTGATGCTACTTTAAAGAGTGCTAGAGAAAGTTTGGAAGGCGCTGAAAAAGAGAATTTTGAAAATGTTGTCAAAAAATCGATTGGCGATATTTCTAAACTTGTCCACTAATTTTGCTCATTAACAATGCCATTTTAAATTAAAAATGGTAAAAAGCTAATATAATGAAATTTTGCGTATCTTGGTTAAAGGATTATCTTGATTTTGAAGCTTCAAACGAGGATTTGGCTGAAAAACTTACACAGATAGGGCTGGAGATTGAGGAGCTTGACGATGTGGCAAAATCTTACGAAAATTTTAGAGTTGCAAAAGTTGTAGAGTGCGTAAAACACGAAAATTCTGATAAATTATCTATTTGTAAAGTTGAAAATTATAAAGGTGAGCTCTTGCAGATTGTTTGTGGTGCAAAAAATGTGCGAGCTGGTTTGAAAATTGCTTTGGCTGAAATTGGAAGTGTTATTCCTTCTAATCAAATGGTGATCAAGAGGGCTAAAGTTGCTGGGGTTGAAAGTTGCGGGATGATTTGCTCTGCTGCTGAATTATTGCTTGGCGAAGACGGGGATGGTATTATTGAGATTGATGATGTTTATGAGGTTGGGACTTTGATTAGTGATATTTATGGCCTTAATGATGCGGTTTTGGATGTGAATATTACGCCAAATCGTGGTGATTGCCTTGGGGTTTATGGTATTGCGCGGGATTTGGCTGCGGCGGGTTTTGGGAGCTTGCGTCAATTACAAGATGTTACTGTTGAGGCTAGTTTTTCTGGTGAGGTTGATGCTAGAGTTGATGCGAAGGCGGCTTGTGATTATGCTTTATTTAGGCGAATTCAAAATGTAAAAAACTGTGAGTCGCCGGATTGGCTTAGATACAGGCTTGAGAAAATCGGGGTGAATTCAATTTCAGCAATTGTTGATATTACTAACTATGTTATGTATTGTTTGAATAGGCCGATGCATGCTTATGATGCTTCTAGGGTTAGCGGCGCTATTCGTGTTGATTTTGCTAAAAATGGTGAGAAATTTTTGTCGTTAAATGATTTAGAATATAATTTGGATGAAAATATTTTGACTATTCGTGATGAAGAGAAGGTTTTGGCGGTTGCCGGGGTGATTGGATCGAAAGATTCGGGTTGCGACCTTGAGACAAAGGACGTGATATTGGAGTCGGCGTTTTTTGATAAAGATGTGGTGGCTGATGCTGGGCGAAGGCTGAATATTTTGTCTGATTCGCGCTATAGATTTGAAAGAGGCGTTGATTATCAAACTTGTCGATATGGAATTGAGCTTGCTACTGCTTTGATTTTAGAGATTTGCGGAGGGGATGCTGGCAATGTAAAAGAGGTAAAGTCTGCTGATTTTGATGGCTCTTTAAGAGTGGTTGATTTTGACTTGAAGAAGGTTGAAAAGCTAATCGGAGTTGAAATTGAGGGCGCTGAGTCTATTGCGATTTTGCAAAATCTTGGCTTTGGAGTTGAGTCTGTGGGCGCTGATACTCTTAGGGTTACGATTCCATCTTTTAGAAGTGACATTGATGGGGTTGCTGATTTGGTGGAGGAAATTGTTAGAATTTATGGTTATGACAAGATTAAACCTAGAAAGCTTGATTTAGGTTATGCAAAGCCAAAAGTGAATGTTTTTGATGCGATTCGAGTCAAATTTGTTGAAGGCGGAGCGGTAGAAAACATTAATTGGAGCTTTTGTGATGCGAAAATTGCCAAGGATTTTACTGATTTGAAAGATGAGCTTTTTATTGCTAATCCAATTAGCGAGAATCTTAATTATATGAGGCCGAATTTGATTATTGGTCTTTTGCAAGCGTATAAAAATAATTACGCAAGAGGTATTAAGGATGGTGATTTTTTTGAAATTGGTAGAGTGTTTAATGGCACTGAGGAAAATTTGCAAAATAATGTTGTTGCTGGTATTTTGACTGGCAAAAATAAAGATCAAAATCATTATAGTGATGAGCGTAATTTTGATATTTTTGATGTTAAAAAGAAGGTTTTTGACGTGCTTAGCTTGATTGGAATTGGATCTGAGAGTTTGATGTTGGACGAGTCTAATGCGAAAAGCTATTGCCATCCACATAGATTTGCCGAGGTTAAGCTTGGTAAGAATGTGGTAGCTTATTTTGCACAGCTTCACCCAATAATTGCTAAAAAGTTTGACATAAAGCAGGAAATTTATATTTTTGAAATTTTGATTGATAATTTGGCGCAAAAATTACTTGATAATTTTGGGTCTGTGACTAAGAAATCATTTGAATTTAATGATTTACAGCCTATTTTGCGTGATTATGCGTTTGTTATGGATAAAAGTCAAAAAATTGGTGATTTGATAAAGGTGATAAGTAATTGTGATAAAAAATTGATCAAAAAAGTTGATATTTTTGATATTTACCAAGGCGATAAGGTTGAAGAGGGTAAACAATCAGTGGCTCTTCGTGTTGAGATTCAGCCTTTGCAAAAAAGCCTTACCGGTCAAGAAATCGAAGAAATTAGCGCAAAAATAGTGAGTGATGTTTCATCTAGGCTTAATGCCGTTCTTAGATAATTTTTAAAGTTACTAGCCTTAGAGATATTTTGTAATTCTTCTTAGGCCTTCTATCATTTCTTCCATTTCGCAATTATTGAGATTTCTGCTATTTTCAATGCAGCCTTGAATATGATCTTGAACTAGATTTATTTTTGCCGTACCAACAGCTCTGTAGACTGCCTGCATTTGTTGAGCTATATCAACGCATTGATGGTTATCCTCTTCAAGCATTTCAATAATGCCATTTAATTGTCCGTGAGCTCTTTTTAAGCGTTTTATAATTTCCGGGTGGGTTTTGTGTTGACAATCCATTTTTTTAATATATATAAATTAAATATTATAATTTTAGTATTTTTTATATACTATACCCCAGTATAGTATATTAGATAATAAAAAATATCAAGCTATTTCTGCGTGCAAAAGTACTTGACATATACTATACCCCAGTATAGTATATAATAAAGTGTAAAAATATCAAATTAAATTTTTAAGAAATATGTATAATTTAGATTATTTCAAAAAAGATTTTTCGGCAGGTATAGTGGTATTTTTCGTGGCATTGCCACTTTGTCTTGGGATTGCTTTGGCATCGGGTGCGCCGCTTTTTTCTGGTATTATTGCTGGGGTTATTGGCGGTGTTGTGGTTGGTGCACTTAGTAAATCTTCTTTAGGGGTGAGTGGCCCTGCTGCTGGGTTGGCGACGATAGTTGCTGCTTATATAGCTGCTTTGAGTGGTTCTTGGCAGGCCTTTTTGCTTGTTGTTGTTCTGTCAGGCTTGATTCAGCTTATCTGTGGGCTTTTAAGATTGGGTTCGATTGCATATTATTTTCCAAATTCGGTGATTAAGGGGATGCTTGCTGGGATTGGAATTTTGATTATGCTAAAGCAGATTCCTTATCTTATTGGACATAAATTTCACTGGAATCCAAATACTTTTTTTGAATTAAATGAATCTTTTCATCATTTGGATTCTTCTACAATGTTTATTGCGGCGGTTTCTATTTTAATTTTAATATTGTGGGAATTAGAGGCTTTAAAAAAGATAAAAATTGTTAAGCTAGTCCAAGCCCCAGTTGTTGTGGTTTTTTTAGGCATAATATTTTTTACAATTTCTGATAAATTTTCATTTTTTAAATTTACTGATGATGAAATGGTGAGAATTCCGGTTATTAATGGTATATCAGAGTTTTTTGGTCAGTTTGTTACGCCGGATTTTTCTCAATTAAATAATCCGCAAATATATTTTATGGCTTTGGTTGTGGCTTTGGTTGCAAGTATTGAGACTTTGCTTTGCGTTGAGGCTACGGATAAATTGGATCCAAAAAGAAGGATCACTCCAGCAAATCAAGAGTTGAAGGCTCAAGGAATTGGTAATATGGTTTCCGGGATGATAGGTGGCTTGCCGATTACTCAAGTTATTGTTCGAAGTAGTGCGAATATTAATTTTGGAGCTCAGACAAAAGTTTCGGCAATTTTACATGGTGTATTTTTGTTAATTTCGGCGATTTTTATACCAAATATACTAAATATGATTCCTCTTGTTAGTTTGGCGGCTATATTGTTGGTGATTGGTTATAAACTTGCAAAGCCATCCGTATTTAAGCAAGTTTACAAGCTTGGTTATGAGCAATTTGTGCCGTTTACTGTGACTGTGATTAGTATAGTTTACCTGGATCTTTTGAAGGGAATATCTATTGGTATTTTGGTTTCTTTGGTGTATATTTTATATAATCACTTAAGAAATTCTTATCATAAGGTTGTTGATGATGCGAAAGGTGGAGTTCATAAGATTACTTTGGCTGAGGAAATATCTTTCCTTAATAAGGGTGGTATTTTGCAGATGTTAAATGCTATTCCAGAGGGCTCTAAAGTAATAATTGATGGAACAAATTCAAAATATATCCATCATGATGTTCTGGAAATAATTCAGGATTATAAGGTAAATAGTGCTTCTAAGAATATTTCTTTGAAAATAAAAGGCATTAAATATTAATTAAATTTTTTAGATTATGAAGATATTAACAAAACAAGAGAGGGATTCTTTAACGCCAGAAGGGGTGATTGAAATTCTAAAAAAAGGTAATAGGCGTTTTGTTGAAAATCTTAAAGTGAATCGTAATTTACTAGAGCAAGTAAACGAAACTGCGGCTGGACAACATCCAATTGCGATTGTTTTGAGTTGTATTGATTCAAGAACTTCTGCGGAATTGATTTTTGACCAAGGTCTTGGAGATATTTTTAGTTGTAGGATTGCTGGAAATGTCTTAAATGATGATATTGTGGGCAGCATGGAATTTGCTTGCAAGGTTGCTGGGGTGAAATTAATTATGGTTTTGGGTCACACAGCGTGCGGAGCTATTCAAGGAGCGTGCGATGGCGTTGAACTTGGGAAGCTTACTGGGTTGCTTAACAAGGTTAAGCCGGCGATAGAGGCTGAAAATAGTGTGACAGATAACAGAAGCTCTAAAAATTCTGAATTTGTGGATAAGGTTGCTGGTTTAAATGTTGATTTGGTGATGCATGATATTGTTAAGCAAAGCGACATTTTGCGTCAAATGGTTGCAAATGGTGAAATAGCAATTTCTGGCGGAATGTATGACATTGCAACTGGGTCTGTGAAGTTTATGGATTTGTAGGATTTTTTTTTAACCTGCTTTTTCTTGATTTTTTTAAAGTTTTTTATATAATAGTAGATAATAAATTATGTAAAAAATGATAAAAATCATAAAACACGCGCAATTTGTTATTTTTTTCACTTTTTTTGCTGGAAGTGTATATTGTCAAGAGAATATTGCCAGGATAGCTTTAAGTAAAAAGTTTGAGAATTTTACTCCATATTTTTTTAGCGAAAGTCGCCACGATGAAGACCAGCGTAGAGTCCTGTTTAGGGATTATAATTTTGGGATTCAGGTGCCTTTTCAAAATAATTGGTCTGTTATGGCTCATTATCAGGCTATCGATAGGTTTAATGATAAAACCAAAAAGATTGAGCGAGAAAAGCGACCGGCGGTGATCTTGCAAAAAGTTTTTGATACTGATTTGGCTTCTGTAGAAGTTAGAACTCGCCAAGAATATAATTATCTTGCCAATAATACTCAGACTATGAGAAATAGAAGTCGAATTCTATTAACATCCAATAAGTCATTTTTTAACCTTAAGCCTTTTTTAGGTAATGAGATTTTTTATAATTTCGATCAAGATAGGCTTATTGCTAATCGTTTTGAGGTTGGGGCTTTTTTTCCAAAGACGAAATATGGACATTACAGTTTTTTCTATAGATATGAAGTGTCTGAAAGCGCCGTTAACAAGAGATACTGGGAAGCTAAAGATAGCGTTGCTTTAAGCGTTGCATTTGATTTTTAAACCAGATTTTCTTTAAATTACAGCTTTAAGGCTGAGACTTAACTAACTATAGTCCGTAATCCTTAACCAACAACTCAGCAATTTGAACTGCGTTTAGTGCGGCGCCTTTTCTAAGATTATCAGAAACAACCCACAAAGCAAGACCGTGCTTGACTGATTCGTCTTTACGAATTCTTGAAACGAAAACTTCATCTTTAGTAGAAGATTCAATTGGAGTTGTAAATTGCATTTCCTTAGGATTGTCAATTACAAGAATTCCGTCGCATTTGTCAAGAGCTTTGCGTGCTTGCTCAGGGGTGACTTCTTTAGAAAATTCAACATTAACGGATTCGCTGTGAGAATTAAATACTGGTACGCGAACGCATGTTGCTGAGACTTTAATTTTCGGATCAAGAATTTTCTTGGTTTCAACGATCATTTTCCATTCTTCCTTAGTATTGCCATCATCCATAAATACATCAATTTGTGGAATAACATTGAAAGCAATCCTTCTAGAGAATTTACTTGGCTCTAAAAATTCATTTTCGTAAATCTTTTTAGTTGATTTGTAAAGTTCATCCATTGCCTCTTTTCCACCACCAGATACAGCCTGGTAAGTTGAAACAACAACTCTTTTTATATTGCCAAGGTCGTGAAGCGGCTTAAGTGCTGCTACCATTTGAATAGTAGAGCAATTTGGATTGGCAATGATGTTGCTTTTTTTGTAATCCTTAAGAGCCTCTGGGTTTACCTCAGGTACAATCAAAGGCACATCGTCATGCATTCTAAAATGTGAAGTGTTATCAATTACAACGCATCCTTGCTTAGCAGCTCTAGGTGCATGCACAGCAGATACCGCACCACCAGGTGAAAATAACCCAATCGCAGTATCACTAAAGTCATAGTCATCCAAAACCTGTACATCAAGTTGCTTATCTCCATAGCTAACTTTCTTACCTAAAGAGTTACGCGAAGCAAGAGCCACAACCTCATCAGCCGGGAAATTTCTTTCATGTAAGATGTTCAATATTTCGCGACCCACATTACCAGTAGCACCAGCGACTGCCACTTTTCTTTTCTTTTTATTTGTAGCCATTTTTTTATTATTTTTTAAAAATTAATTAATTTCATTTGAAAAAACTAATCACATATATATAATTATAACATGAAATAATATTTTTTTCAAGTAAAATCGAAAAAATCGGATAAATTATGGTAAAAAAGTTTTTTATTATTGCTGGTGAGGCTTCGGGGGACTTACTTGGGTCGAAATTGATTAAAGAGATAAAGTCGCGTTTTGAAAATGCTGAAAAAGAGGTGGAATTTGTTGGAATTGGTGGAAAAATGATGAAAAATGAGGGTTTTTCGTCGATTTTTGACATGGAAGAGCTCTCGGTGATGGGTTTTACTGAGGTTTTGCCGCATATTCCTAAGTTACTTAAGCGTATTAAGCAAACGGCGCTTGAGATCCGTAAAATTAAGCCGGATTATGTGATTACTATTGATTCTCCGGATTTTAGCTTTCGGGTGATGAAAAAGCTACAGGGTTTTGAGGGTAGTAAGAAGATTCACCTAATTGCGCCTTCTGTTTGGACTTATAGGCCTGGTCGGGCGAAGAAAATTGCCGGGCTTTATGATTTATTGCTAGCGATTTTGCCTTTCGAGCCGCCATATTTCACTAAACATGGGCTGAAAACGGTGTTTATTGGCTCTTTGATTGTTGAGAATTTGCCTGATTTTAGTAAGCAAAATCAGATTAAGCAGGATTTTAGGCGAAAATATGGTTTTAAAAATGATGATATTTTGCTTTATGTGACGCCAGGAAGTCGAAATTTTGAGGTAAAAAATATTTTTCCAGAGTTTGTAAAGGCGATAAATATTTTGAAGGATGATGTAGAAAATCTGAAGATCGTGATTTCAACAGTTGATAAAACTCGAAGTTTGGTTGAAAAAATGGCAAAAAATATTTCTGCGGAGTATGTTTTGGTAAAAAGTGAGGAAAAAGAGCAATCTTTGATGTCTTGCGATTTTGCTTTGGCGAAGTCTGGGACGAATACTATTGAGACTTCGCTTTATAAAATTCCATTGGTGGTTTGTTATAAATTTAATGCTTTGACTTATTTTATTTTGGATTTTTTGGTTACAAATCGATTTGCAAATCTGATTAATATAATTATGAATCGATATGTGATTAAGGAATTTATTCAAAAAGATTGTAAAGGAGAAAAAATCGCTATTGCATTGAAGGAGTTAATTTTGGATCCAAAAGTTGCCCAAAAGCAGATTGATGAGTGTCAAAAGGCGCTTGAGATGATGGGTATGGGATCGAAAAAGACTTCGACTGAGAAGGCGGTTGATAATATATTGATGCTATGAAAAATTTTTTAATTTTAACATTTTTAGTGTTTTTCAGTAGTTTTTCAGGTGCTGCTTTTGCTGAAGATGTGGAAGCGCCAGAAGAGCAAATGGCCAAAGAATGTCAGAGTAATTATTCGGCGATTGTGATAAATGATGATGGCAATCAGATTATTTATGAGCATGAGGCTGATAAAATAATTTACCCAGCGTCGCTGACGAAGGTGATGACGATATATTTGGCGCTTGAGGAGGTTAAGAAAGGCAAGTTGAGGCTTAGCGATAAAATTAGAGTTTCTGGTTATGCGCAGGATATTTCGGCGATTAACAAGATTACTACTTTGAAGGTGCAGGAGGGTGAGGAGTTGACTGTAAAAGATGCGATTAAGGGTGCTGCGATTAAGTCTTTTAATGAAGCGACGGTGATGCTTGCGGAGAAAATTTCTGGAAGCGAGTGGGAGTTTGCCAAGAAAATGAATAGGAAGGCTGAGGAGCTTGGGATGAGATATACGAATTTTAGGAATTCAAGCGGCTTGCATGAACCTGGGCAATTTACTACAGTGTATGATTTGGCAAGGTTGTTGATTGCAATTAGGAGAGATTTTCCTGAGGGGTGTAAATATTTTAGCGAAAAAAGTTTGGTTTGCAATGACAAGACATTTTACACGCATAATTTTTTCTTGCGGGATTATGAGGGTGCGACCGGGTTTAAGACTGGGTATACTTCGATTGCTGGTTATAATTTAATGGCAACAGCAAGTCGTGATGGCAAGTCTTTGACGGCGATTATTGCTGCTTGTGATAGTTCTGAGTCGCGAAATAATTATATGGCGAAGATTTTTGATGATGCTTTTGAGGTTTTAAGGGGTGAGAATGGAGGTGAGGCTAAAGTTGAGTTGGTTGTTAAGTAGTTTATATTTTTTATTTACCTATTTAAAAGATAGTCTAGAGCGTTGTCTGACATTTGGTCAGCTATTCTTGTTTAAAGGATTGTAATTATATATAAAAACAATAGGCACACTTATCCAAGTATAACATTACATGTCAAATCTAAAATTTGCAAGTATTTTTTTCAAAAAATTGTGAAAAAAAATATGAGATTGAGAATTATAAGGTTGTGATTTTTACTTCCCTTTCTTCTTCATCTTTAATTTCAAATTCAAGAAGTGTAAATCCAGGAATTGTTTTTAGGTAATCTAGAATTATTTCTGGCCATTCAATGAGACAGATGTTGTTTTTTATGGCGTCGAAAAAGCCAACATTTTCAAGCTCTTCTTTGTTTTTTAGGCGGTAAAGGTCAAAATGGTAGACTTCGCCCAATTTTGTGTCATAGGTGAGGGCGATGTTGAAAGTTGGCGAAAGGATTTCGGTTTTTTGCACTTGGATTGCATTGATGAAATGGCGTGCGAAGAAGCTTTTGCCGGAGCCTAGAGTTCCTTTGAGTGCAATGATTTTAGGGTGGCTAGCAGTGGTTTCTTGAGCGAATTTTTCGGCGAAAGTGGCCATTTCTGCTTGGTTTTTGATGTCAATTATTTGGCTCATAATGTGTGTGAGTTGTTGTTGGCGTGGCAAATGGCTGCGGCTAGGGCGTCTGATTCGTCTTCGGAGGCGGATTTATTTTGCGGTAGTAAGATTTTGATCATGGCGTCGACTTGTTGCTTTTCGGCGCGACCGACTCCGGTTACTGATTTTTTGATGGAGGTGGCTGAGTATTCGAAGATTTTTATGTCGCAAATTGTTAGGCCTAGCATTATTGCTCCGCGGGCGTGACCTAATTTTAATGATGAGACGGGGTTTTTATTGACGAAAGTTTCTTCGATTGAGGCGATGGCGGGTTTATAAAAGGTGATTGCTTGGATTAATTCTTGGTGAATTTGGTGTAGGCGGTTTGCCAGATCTTCTTTAGCGTTGGTTTTAATGGTTCCAGAGGCAATGTATTTGAAGGAGTTTCCTTTGACTTCGATCACTCCCCATCCGGATTTTGTTAAAGCTGGGTCGATGCCGATAATTCTGGTCATGTTACTCTCCTTGGGCTGGGGTGTAGCCGGCGGCGCCATCAAATGTAAAGAGTCCTTCATATTTCATGAAGTTGATTTGATTTTCGGTGCAAATTTCAAGCATGTCGATAATTTCGAATTGATCGGTGGTGATTTTCGGGTCTTTGATTTCGACGCTGGTTTTGCCGGTTACACCTTTTTTGATGAAGCGTAAAACGGTTTGGCCTTTAGTGTAGCTTGGCTCGTTGTGTTTGTCGATTTGTGGCCATAGAAGTAGGCCTTTGGCGCTTATGGTTTTGACTTCGAAGATTTCACTTTCGATCGAGTTTAAGAGATTCATTAAGTCGGGAAGTGTTTGCTGCCAGTCGATATAGAGGTCAAAGCCGATAAGTTTTTGCTCTTGAATTTTTGATTCTGTGACTTGGGTGGTTTTTTCTTGGACTGAGACTTCTTTAAAGTTGGCTTTTTCAAGTTTTTGTGGCTCTTGGCCGAGTCTTGCGATTAATTCGTTGGTAAATTCTTTTGTTCCAACTTTTTTGGAGCTGGTTTTTTCGCTGTAGATGTCGCCAGTGTGGATGCCGTCTTCGATTGTTTTGTAAAGTGCGTTTTTGATTTTATTAGCGCACTGAAATTGGCCTAGATGGACGAGCATCATGATGGCAGCATTAATTAGGCCGGTTGGGTTTGCGAGGTTTTGGCCGGCGATGTCTGGGGCTGAGCCGTGGATTGCTTCGAACATGGCGAAATCGTCGCCGATATTGGCTGAGCCTGCGAGTCCGACTGATCCGGAGATTTCGGCTGCGACATCGGAGATAATGTCTCCGTATAAATTAAGTGTTACAATTACATCAAACATTTCTGGGTTGTCAGCCAATTTTGCTGTCGCAATGTCGATAATATGATGATCGGTTTTGATGCTTGGGTATTCTTTAGCAATTGCATCGAAAGTTTTGTGGAAAAGGCCGTCGGTCATTTTCATGATGTTATCTTTAGAAAAGCAGCTGACTTTTTTGCGGTTGTTTTTGACTGCGTATTCAAAAGCGTAACGCACGATTCTTTCGCAGCCTCTTTTGGTGAGGATTTTTAGGCATTGAAATGTTTCTTGGCTTTGGCGGTATTCGATGCCGGTGTAGAGGTCTTCTTCGTTTTCTCGAATTACCACAACATCCATATTTTCAAATCTGGTTTCAACATATGGATGGAAGGATTTGACTGGGCGGACATTGGCGTAAAGGCCGAGTTTTTTGCGCATTGTAACGTTGAGGCTTTTATAGCCGCCACCTTGTGGAGTTGTGATTGGGGCCTTTAAGAGGATTTTTGTTGCGTCAAGATCTTGCCAAGCAGATGGCATTAGCCCAGAGTTAAAGCCTTTTTCGTAAATATTTTTACCTACTTCAATGATGTTGAATTCTAGTTTTGCCTTGGCTTCTTTGAGGATTCTTATTGTGCTTTCCATAATTTCTGGACCAATTCCGTCACCATATGCAATTGTTATTGGAGTAGCTTTATTTGTCATACTTGATAAATTTAATTTACTATATATAATAATATTATAATCTTTGAAGAGAATTTGCAACTTTTAAGTGTAAATAAAATGAGCTTTTTTAAAAAAACACCTCGCCTGGCTTCGCCGTCCACCCTTTTAATAGAGGCGAATTCTAGGCTGAATTTGTGGATAGCATCTTTTTTGGCTGGGGCTTTGTCGGCACTTGCTTTTGCACCATTTGATTTGTTTTTTCCAATGGTTTTGTCGGTGAGTTGGTTTTTTGTTTTGCTTGAAAAGTCACTGGGACTGCCTAGGAAGAAAGTTTTTTTGTTGGGGCTTTTTTATGGAATTGGTTATTTTTTAGCTGGGGTTTATTGGATTTCTTTATCTTTATTGGCTGATTTTGAGAGTTTTTGGTGGCTTTTGCCATTTTCGATTAGTTTTTTTCCATTGATTTTAGGGTCATTTTTTGGCTTTTTTGCTTTGACCTTAGCTTATGTTTTAAAAAAATATGAGTTGGCTGAATATCAAAAAGCGGTTTTGTTTGCTGGGATTTGGCTTATTTTTGAGTTGATTAGGGGTTATATTTTTACTGGATTTCCGTGGAATTTGGCTGGTTATGCAATTATGTTTAGCGACTATGCGATGCAATCTGCGTCGATTCTTGGGGTTTATGGCTTGTCGTTTTTTGTGGTGCTTTTTGCGCTGATTCCGGTTTTGTGGAAAGGGCCTAGGGTTGCTGCTGGGGTTTTGATTGCGCTATTTGCGGCTAATTTGGTTTTTGGGTATTTAAGGCTTGAAAATGCTGAGCTAGAGGGACTTGGCAAGAAGGTGAGGCTTGTTCAGGCTAATATTAAGCAGAATTTAAAATGGGTTGCTGGTGAAAAATATGATAATTTTGAGAAGCATTTGAATATTTCAAAGTCACAAGGTCATGAAAATGTTGATGGCTTTATTTGGTCTGAGACTTCTATTCCTTATCCGATTGGTTTTAATAAGTGGATTGATTTGGAGGTTGAAAAAATTATTAGTGAAAAGGGTCAGTTTTTAATTTCAGGAGCGTTGAAGGTTAAACTTAAAAATGGAAATGTTGATAAGGCTTTTAACTCGGTGTATTTCTTTACTAAAAACGAAATGAAATCTTATGATAAGCACCACCTGGTACCGTTTGGAGAATATGTACCTTTGCAAAAATATTTGCCTTTTGTACAAAAAATTACTAATGGATCTGAAGGTTTTTCAAGTGGAGATGGGCCAAAGACGCTTGATTTTGAAGGGATGAAGATTTCGCCATTAATATGCTATGAGGTGATTTTTCCATATAATGTGGTGGAAAGCGACAAAAGGCCGGATTTATTTGTGAATGCGACTAATGATGCGTGGTTTTTGACTAGTTCTGGGCCTTTTCAGCATCTAAATATGTCGAAGATGAGGGCTGTGGAGTATGGAATTTCAATGGCTAGGGTTGCTAATACTGGGGTTACGGCTTATATTGATCCTTATGGTAGAATTGTTGAGAAAATTGCTTTAAATGAGACTGGGTATGTGGATGTAGAGCTAGTAAAGTCGATAAAACCAACATTTCTCTCGCATTTTAAATATTTTGTGTTATTATATATATTGGCCTTGGTTGTATTAATATTCACTACATTAAAAAAACCCAAGAAAAATGATAAAACAACAAGAAAATTTTGACGAAATCGATCGTCATGTTGCTAAAAGACTTAGAAAATTTAGGTCTGAGGCGAGAATGTCGCAAAAAAAATTGGCTGAATGCATCGGAGTTAGTTTTCAGCAGGTGCAAAAATATGAATCGGTAAAAAATAAAATTAGCATCTCAAGGTTATTTGAATTTTCAAAAATTTTAGGAGTGTCCATGGCTTCTTTTTTTGATGGCTTGAATTATCGCTCTGTGAGGTGTGGCTTTGCTGGTAAATCCTTTGAAATTGATGATGATTTATACTCTATAGAAGAAATTAAAGAATATTTGCCTTTAATTAAAGCTTATGGTAAAATTGAAAATGAGAGAATTCGAAGGAATGTTTTGGAGTTGGTAAAAAGTATTTCTGGCCCAGAATTTGTAATTGAAAAAAAAGGTAAAAAATAATTGATATGAAATTTAAATCTGATTTTTTAAATGAATTAGAGTGGAGAGGTTTTTTGTCGCAAATTACTCATGAAAAAGAGTTGGATGAAGAGTTTGCAAGTGGTGCGGTTAAGGCTTATATTGGTTTTGATTGTACTGCGACTTCGCTTCATGTTGGAAGTCTGATTCAGATTATGGTCTTAAGGATGCTACAGAAATATGGCTATGAGTCGATTGTGCTTCTTGGTGGTGGGACTACGAAAATTGGTGATCCAAGCGGCAAGGATGAGGCGAGGAAATTTTTGGATGATGCTAAAATTGCTGAAAATATGGCTGGGATTCATGATGTTTTGGCAAAGTTTATTGATTTTAAGCAAGGCGTGACTTTGGTGAATAATGACGAGTGGCTAAAGAATCTTAACTATATTGATTTCTTAAGAAATGTTGGTAGGCATTTTTCGGTGAATCGGATGCTGACATTTGACAGCGTTAAAACAAGGCTTGATCGTGATCAGCCATTGTCTTTTCTTGAGTTTAATTACATGATTTTACAAGCTTATGATTTTTATGTTTTGAATAAGGAGTATGGTTGTAATTTACAGATTGGTGGCTCTGATCAATGGGGCAATATTGTTAATGGAGTGGATTTAACTAGGCGTGTTGCGGCTGAGACTGGTGAGAAGGTTTTGCCGTCATTTGGTTTAACTACGCCTTTGCTGACTACGAGTGATGGCAAGAAAATGGGTAAGACTGCTGATGGGGCGTTGTGGCTTGATGAAAACAAGGTTAGTGCTTATGATTATTTCCAGTATTTTAGGAATGTTAGTGATGATGATGTGATTAAATTTATCAAGCTATTTACTGATTTGAGTTTTGAAGAGGTGGCCGAGCTAGAAAGGTTACAGGGGCAGGAATTAAATAAGGCGAAAGAGATTTTAGCTTATGAGGCTTGTCGAATTTGCCATGGGCAAAATGCAGCGGATGAATCACTTGAAAAAGCTAGGCAGATTTTTGCGAATAAAAATAGCGCAGCATTTGTTGAAAAACAGGTTGACTTTAGTGATGGCGAGAAAAAATTGGTGCAGATTATGTCTGAAATAGGTTCTTGTGCCTCAAATTCAGAAGCTAGAAGATTAATCGAAGGCGGCGGAGTCAAAGTTAATGGCGAAACAGTCAGTGATGTGAATTTAGTTATTGATGGCGGTGGGTTTGAGTTAAGTGTTGGCAAGAAGAAGTTTTATAAGGTGGTAGCTGTTTAGTTGTCTTGTCTTTTAGTTTGGTGGCGTGTGCTGAGAAAAACCCTCCGTCAGGCTGTGCCTGCCACCTCCCTATAAATAGGGAGGAATTGAGTGAGTTTGCTGGGTATGCATCCTAGAGAGGAATTTAGAGTTGAGGCTCGGTGCAAATTCCCCCCTATTTATAGGGGGGTGGCGCGTAGCGCCGGGGGGTTTGTTGCAAAACCCTATGATTTAAATTAAAACACACCAAAATGACAAAATCTAGGCAATATAAAAATCTGCCATATAATCCAAAATTAAGAAATAGAGCTAGAGAATTAAGAAAGTCAGGCGGGGTATTATCTGAAACTTTAATTTGGGGCCAGCTTAGTGGTAAGAAATTTCTTGGCCTTAGGTTTAATCGACAAGTGGTTATTGGTAATTATATTGTTGATTTTTTGTGCAAAAAATTAGGAGTTGTGATTGAGATTGATGGTTGTACTCATGATTTTAAAGAGGACTATGATAAAAGAAGGGACCTTTATCTTAAGAGTTTGGGCTTGAAGGTTATTCATATTTATGATATTGATGTTAAGAATAGTTTAGATGGAGTTATGGAGTTTTTGAGGGTTGAGTTTGATGGTGTGTGCTGAGAAAAACCCTCCGTCAGGCTGCGCCTGCCACCTCTCTATAAATAGGGAGGAATTGGACTGAGGATGTTTCAGGAGATTCTTCGTCAAGAATTTCTAAAAGAAATTCTAAGACTCAAAAATGATGTTAGCCCTTCAGCGTCCTAATCGCCTCGGCATAATCTTGCTTGCCAAAAATATATGATCCAGAAACTAAAACATTAGCGCCAGCCTCAATGATAAGTGGTGCGGTTTGTTCATTTACTCCGCCGTCAACTTCAAGGTCGATGTCGCGACCAGTTGCATCAATTTTTTGCCTTATTTCTTGAATTTTTGCTAATTGAGACGAGATGAACTTTTGACCGCCAAAACCAGGATTTACAGTCATGACTAGGATTAAATCAACTTTGTCCATTACATAGTCAAGGACGGATGCTGGGGTGGATGGGACGATGGAGACTCCGGCCTTGATTCCATATGATTTTATTAAGGATATAGTACGATCAAGATGGGTGCAAGCTTCTTCGTGGATGGTTATTATGTCAGATCCAGCCTTGACGAAAGCTTCGACATGATTTTGCGGATTGTCAATCATCAAATGAGTGTCAAAAGGTAGATTTGAGTATTTTTTTAGCGACTTTATAACTTCGTTGCCAAAAGTAATATTTGGTACAAAACTGCCATCCATGACATCTAAGTGGATGTAATCAGCACCTGAAGTGCTTATTTTTTGTAATTCAGCTCCTAAATTTGCGAAATCTGCTGATAATATTGATGGCGATATTTTAATATTAGTCATTTTTGAAAATTATTGTTATTTAAACAAATATATATTATAATGTATATATATTATAAACCATAAAAAATATAATGGCTATAAAAATTTTTAATACATTAACTAGAAAGGATGAGAATCTTAAGTTAATTGACGAAAGTCACCTAAAAATGTATGTTTGCGGACCTACGGTCTATGATCGTCCACATCTTGGCAATGCTAGAAGTGCGGTTGTTTATGACATGTTTTATCGATTGTTTTTGAAAACTTACGGTCGGGTGACTTATGTGAGAAATATTACTGATGTTGATGATAAAATCAATAAAGCGGCCAAGGAAAGAGGTGTGTCTATTCAGGATTTAACGAATGAATATATTGATTATTATCATCAGGATATGGATGCTTTGAATGTTTTGAGGCCCACTTTAGAACCAAGGGCGACGGACTATATAGCTGAAATGGTTGAGATGATTGCGACTTTGATTGGTTCTGGTCATGCTTATGAAAGTGACGGGCATGTGTTGTTTGATGTTGAGTCTTACGATGAGTATGGCGAGTTGTCGCGTCGGTCTTTGGATGAGATGGTGGCTGGGGCTAGGGTTGAGGTTGCGTCTTACAAAAAAAATCCGCTTGATTTTGTGTTATGGAAACCGGCGGCTGAGGCTGATGATGAGTCGAGCGTTTTTGATTCGCCTTGGTCAAGGGGTCGCCCAGGTTGGCATATTGAATGTTCAGCCATGAGCTCGAAATTTCTTGGTGTGAATTACGATATTCATGGTGGAGGGGCTGATTTACAATTTCCGCATCATGAAAATGAAATTGCTCAGAGTAAATGCGCTAATCATGGATCTTTTTATGCGAAATATTGGATTCATAATGGATTTTTGACGGTAAATGGTGAGAAGATGTCAAAATCGCTGAAGAATTTTATTTCGCTTTGTGACTTGCTGGATAAGGGTGTGAGGGGAAGCGTGATTCGTTATGTGTTTTTGTCGACTCATTACAGAAAGCCGCTTGACTATAATTTAAAGTCGCTGGATGATGCGAAAAAGTCGCTGGAGAAATTTTACGGGGTTTTTGATTCTAAATTGCTGGAGAGGTATTTAAATAACAGGGTCGATGTTGGACAGATGAATTCTGGATTGCTTGACAATGTTGTTGCTTTACTTCAAGATGATTTGAATTTGGCAAAGGTGATTGCTTATTTGCATGGAATTGCAAAGGAGGTTGGCGTTGGTGATGAAAAGTTGAAGCTTGACTTTATTGAGCTTTTGGACTTTTTGGGGTTGCTTGATGGTGATTATTTTAAAGTTGACAGCAAAAAAGGCATTGATGCGGATTTGATTGAGGCGAAGATTGCGACTAGAAAGCAGGCTAAAGCAGATCGTGATTTTGCTTTGGCGGATCAAATTAGGGATGAGTTACTTGCAATGGGAGTTGTTATTGAAGATAAGGCTGGCGGTGAGGTTGAATGGAGCTTGAGGTAGTTTTTTTGGCGACTATGTCATCTCGAGAACACTCACTTTATGTCATCTCGAACATGCACGCTATGTCATCTCGAACCTTTAGGTGAGAGATCCCTTGTTAATTGAAAACAGATTTATGGTTTTCTAAAATGATGAGCATAAAGTTCAATTAAAGTTAGCAAGGGATTTCTCGCTTCGCTCGAAATGACATAGTGGATCGAAAGACATATATTTTTTATATGATAAATAGAAAAAATGTTAAAATTTAATTTAAGATTTGCTGATTTATATGAATATGGCGGATTGAAGAGGCTGGACGCTATTTTTCAGGAATATTTTTTGAATAAAGATGTTGATTTATATTCTAAATTTAAGTTTTTAAAAGATTCAAATTGTAATTTTGACAAGAAGGATAAAGATAAAGTTTTGATTGAGTCTGCAAGGGTGGTTGAAGATTTTCTGGTGGAACTTTTTGATGTTAAAAAGGAGAATGATGATTTGAGGTTGTCTCACGGGGAGTATTCTGTGGTTGCTGAGGTTAAGAGGGATTATATTCAGAGAAAAATAGCAAAAAATTTTGAAGGATTTGAAGGTGAAATTCAAAAATACGATTTTTTGGAAAATATTTTAGGTGAGGATGTTGCTAATTGTGAAATTTGTGAGATTGAGTTAAAAATTGCTCAAAAAATTAAAGAGGCTTTAAATTTTGAAGATAAAAATAAGTTAAAAGATATCGAGATTTATTGCTGTTTTGCTTTGTATGATGATGAAGGTGTGAGGTTTCATGCTGATGGGTCTTTGTTTAAGTTGCCCAAGAAGATTGATTATTCAAACTTAGTTGATGTTAAGGAATGTTTGAAAAATCCAATAAAAAGAGATGGTTTTGATTTATTTGACGAGGGTTTTGATTTAAATCAGGCAGTTTGCGAGGCTAATTATTGTATTTTTTGCCATAATCAAGGTAAGGATTCTTGTCGGACCGGTTTGAAGGAGAAAAAAAGTGAGGAATTTGTTGAAAATGATCTTGGGGTAAAGCTTGAGGGTTGCCCACTGGATCAGAAAATTTCGGAAATGAATTTGCTTAAGAGTCAAGGTTATTCGATTGCTTCGATGGTTGTTACTGCGATTGATAATCCGTTAATGGCTGCGACTGGGCATAGAATTTGTAATGATTGCATGAAATCGTGTATTTTTCAAAAGCAAGATCCGGTCAATATTCCGCAAATTGAAAGTGAAAATCTTAAAGATGTTTTGAATCTACCTTATGGGTTTGAGATTTATTCTTTAATTTCAAGGTGGAATCCTTTAAAAATTGGCGATGAATTTATTAAGGAAAGCAATGGTAAGAAGATTTTGGTTGCTGGGCTTGGGCCGGCTGGTTTTAGCTTGTCTTATTATTTGTTAAATCAGGGTTATGATGTGGTTGCAATTGACGGACTTAAGATAGAGCCGCTTGATCCGAGGATTTCGGGGATTGATCAATTTGGGGCTAGAAAAGAATTTGCGCCAATTAAGAATATTTCTGAGATTAAGGAGAATTTGTCAGATAGGGTGATTCAGGGTTTTGGCGGAGTTTGCGAGTATGGAATTACTTCGCGGTGGGATAAGAATTTTTTAACTGTGATAAGGTTGCTTCTTGAAAGAAGGGGGAATTTTAGGATGTTTGGAGGGCTTAGGTTTGGTTCTTCGATTACTGATGAGGTTGCATTTAAGAAGTATGGTTTCGATCATGTTGCGCTTTGCATTGGGGCTGGTCGGCCAAATATTATTGACTTGAAAAATAATTTTTGCAAAGGCGTTAGGTCGGCTTCGGATTTCTTGATGAATTTGCAGCTTAGTGGGGCTTTTAAGGATGATTTGCTAACCAATTTGCAACTTAGATTGCCAATTGTTGTGATTGGGGCTGGCTTGACGGCGATGGATACTGCTAGTGAGGCTCAGGAATATTATATATCGCAAATTAAACAATTTAAGAAAAGAGTTGATGCTTTGGAAAAATTTTATGGTGCTGAGAAGTTTTGGCGAGTGCTTAGCCAAGACGAGAATGAAATAGCGCAAGAGTTTTTAGAGCATGAGAAGATCCTCCAGGAGGAAGGTAGGCAGGCTCTATTTAGCAAGGTTGGTAAAACAAAGATTATTTATCGCAAGAAAATGCAGGATTCTCCTGCTTATAAACAAAATCATGAAGAGCTGCGCGAGGTTTTGCGTCAAGGCGTTGAGTTCGTTGAAAATTGCGCGCCAGTTGAACTTGTTAGCGATGATAATAATTATGTAAGGTCATTAAAATGCGAAGGTGGTAAAGAGTTTGAGTGTGGTTCAGTATTGATCGCGGCTGGTACTTCGCCTAATATATCGATAGTTGATCAAGATAAATTAAATTTGAATATTGATGAGAAATATTTTGCGCAAATTGATTTGGATGGCAATAAATTGCAAAAAAATAAGTTTGTTAAGCATGGAAAATATAGCTTTTTTACTAAAATAGATGACAAAGATAAATCAATTAGTTTCTTTGGCGATTTGCATCCTAATTTTGAAGGAAATGTAGTTCGAGCAATTGCCAGCGCGAAAATTGGCCATAAACAGATTGATAAATTTTTATCAAAGCAAAAAATTAGAAAGAAAATTAACTTGTTTGAATTTTTTCGTAAAAATGAATCTTTTTTTGAGAAAATTAACAGGGATTTTTTGGTCAAGGTTTCTAGTATTAAACCATTGTCAGACTCTTTAAATGAAGTGGAAATAAAGGCCCCACTTTTGGCAAATATTACTGAGGTTGGGCATATTTTTAGGCTGCAAAATTATTACAATTTAAGTGAAAAGTTGCAAGATTCAACTTTGATGAGCGAGGGCATGGCCTTGACTGCGACTAGGATTGACAAGAAAAGGGGCTTGATTAGCGGGACTTTGCTTGATTATGGCGGGTCTACTTCTTTGGTGAAATATTTTAAGGAAGGTCAGCCATGTATTTTTATGGGACCATCCGGTAAAAAGACCCAGCTGTTTGAAAATGAGACGGTTTTGTTGATTGGATCTGGTCGTGGGAATGCTGTTTTGGCGAGGATTGCTGAGAAATTTAAAAAGAATGGTTGCAAAGTTATTTTGTGTCAAAGCTTCAAGGATCAGGCTTTAGTTAACAATATAAAGGATTCGCAAAAATTTAGTGATAGTTTAATTTTGTCAGTTCTAAATGGTTGCGATATTAAGCCAAAAAGGCTGGGAGATTTTTATTCTGGTAAAGAGATAGTTGCTTGCTTGAGAGATTACTTTAATAATAATGAGCAAAAGATAGATCGAGTTTTTGTTATTGGTAATGATAAATTTATGCACAGGATTTCTGATGCTAGGAAAAATGGTGAGATTAAGGAGCTTTTGCAGGCTAAATCAATGATCTTAAGTTTAAATGCGCCGATGCAATGTATGATGAAAGGGGTGTGCTCTCAATGTTTGCAAAAGAAAAGTGATGGCGAGTATTATTTTTCATGTGCTAGTCAAGACCAAGAAGCTGAGGCTGTGAATTTTGAGCATTTAACTAATCGCTGTGACCAGAATAGTTTACTTGAGAAGGTGACTAAGCTGTGGATAAAATCGCTAACGATTTAGTAGCTAGCTCAAAATTTTTGAAAAAAGGTGAGTCTTTAGGCGGGGTTTTAATAATTAAAAGCCCCGCCACCAGATTATTTTTGCTTATTACTGTTCAACTACGACAGCTCTTCTGTTTTTGGCATGAATTTCTCTAGAGTTACCAAGGAATGCAGGCTTTTCTTTGCCGTAAGATATAGTCTTGATCCTATTAGCAGAAACTCCTTTATTTACAAGATATTCTTTTGCGCTGTGAGCTCTTTTTTCACCAAGAGCAATATTGTACTCTCTAGTTCCTCTTTCGTCACAATGCCCTTCGATGGTGATTTTTACATCCGGATTATTGTTTAGCCACTTAGCTTGAAGATTAAGAATTTCTTTAGCTTCATTGCTAATCATTGCTGAATCATATCCAAAGAAGACTCGATCTTGGATTTCAACAACTTCGTCTTTAATGACTGGTTGATATTTTTCAGCTTGTTTGTTTAGTTCTTCAGCTTTATTTTCGTCCAAAACCTCATATTCATCATCCTGAGGTTTTTCTTTAAGAGAAACGTCCTCTTCTATTACAAAGGTATCTTCTTGAGCTGGCTCAATTTTTGGGTCATTATAAGAGCATGAAGAAGCTATCATCGCAGCCAATGTAAATAATATAATGTTTAATTTCATAATTTGAAAATTAATTGTTATTATTACTATGATATTATTTCCAAGATAATTGTCAAGCAATAAAATTAGCTTTTATTAAAAGTAAAATATTAGATTATTTCATAGTCCTTTTTAGCAGTTTTCTTCAAAAAAACATGATTTTTTAAGTTTTTTTAAAAAAGACTTGCTATCAAGTTGATTTTGTGGTATAATATAGTAAGTAAGCAAAATTACCCTTTTTTGGTGATTTAGGCGTTATTAAAAGATTTCTGAAATTCATGTACATCTAGGTACACTAAAATTCCAGAAATTTTTAATGTCTATAAATCCCTCAAAATATGGCAATTTGTAGCTTTGTTAAGTAAGCAAAATTACCCTTTTTTGGTGATTTAGGCGTTATTAAAAGATTTCTGAAATTCATGTACATCTAGGTACACTAAAATTCCAGAAATTTTTAATGTCTATAAATCCCTCAAAATATGGCAATTTGTAGCTTTGTTAAGTAAGCAAAATTACCCTTTTTTGGTGATTTGAATTGTAAACAATTTTATGAGGAGTCTTTATGTCTAGAGGTGGAGGCGGCAGTGCTATTGTTGGTGGTGTGTCTGGGACGGTTAGTGCTGCGAGAATTGGCATTGCTGAAAAAAGAAAGTTGGATGAAGCGCGGCGAAGCTTTTGGGATGAGGCTATTTCGGAGTTAAAAAGATTTAAGGATCTTGCGGGTTTTGCTGATGAGGCTCGAATTGAGAGTTTGATTGGTAAAATTGAGCGCGATAGGTCTGATGCTGCGTCTGGTGTAGTTAGATTTTCTGCTGATGAATATCAAAGGATGAAAAGTAATTTTAATTTTGCCGTAGAAAGTTTAAGAGAATCATTTGAAGAGAGAGATGAGGTGCTTAGGAAGTTTAATGCACTAAGGGCTGCAAATCAAGCTCCTAGGGTTTATGAAGCAGTAGAAGGTGAGACGATGGGAGCTTTTCATCGCGGGCATGTTGCGGCTGCGAAGGTTGCTGTTCTTGGAAGGGGCAGGATAGGTAAATCTATGTCTGGATCTGTGATTGCTCATGATGGTAGTAAGATTGAAAAAAGCGAGATGACTTATGATGCTAGGGTTGCTAGAATGAATGTTTCAAGGGATTTAAAGGATATTGAGTCGATAATAGAAACTGGAATGCCATTGACTGAAGAGCAAAGGGAGGAATATGATGTTGAGCCTCAGGGTATAAATGCATCTAGGGTTGAAAGAGGGGTCGATGGCTTGTTGAGTTCTGCTGGTAGATATGGTAGATGGGTGGCTAGCACATCTAATCCAGGTGATTCTTCGAAGTATCGATCATTTCTTGAAAGTAAGAATAAGCATTTGCGAGACTTAACTAGAGAGGTTAGTAATTTTGGTGGTTTTGCTACTAGGGCTATGGATATTCTTGAGAGTCAATTTGAAGAGAATGGTTATTTAAATGAGGAAGGTGCTGGTTTAATTTGCGACATATTAAAAGAGGTTCGTGATGCAGATGAGCAGGGGATTACCGACGAGATATTGGATGAATTTAATCATATTAACAAAGCTGCTATAAAAAAGGCGCAAGATCATGTTGATAATGAGGATAGTATGTCGACAGTAAGGATTATTCAGGCGTTGCTGGTTATTAGCGTTATTGTGGGTTTTCCACTTTTAGCTCCTATTGTTGGGGCTTTTGCTGGTTCGATTTTAGGAGGGGGGTTGGTTGCTGGTACGCCGGCTTTGATGACTCACTCTGCTTGGGGGCCGCTTGGTAGTCTTGCGGATGTTTTATTTTTTGATGATTTTGTGGGGATAGTGTTAAGAGACACCCCGGCTTTTTCTCAAGCTTTTGGTTTGATTGATTATGCTTTGTTGAGCGGCCCTGGTCAGGTTATTGGAGGCGGGGTTACTTCTCTTTTGGGTGCTCCGATTACTCCGATTGCTGGGGCTGCGCTTTTTGCTTTATATGCCAAAGGTAGAAAGGGTTATAATGAAAGTAGTGATGCTGTTAATAAGGCTTTTGAAAACTTTGAGAAGGAGATGGATGATTTGGTTAAGAAATATTCTGGGGCTGATACTATGAAGGGTGGAAAAAATCCTTTGGAGGATGATGGATTTAGGAGAGGATTTCTTGAGAGGAAGAATAATTTTGTGAAAGATTCTGATAAGATTGAGGCTTTGGCTGATTTTGTGAATGCTGTTAATAAACATTGCCAGGAGTTGGATGAAAATGTTTTACCTCAGATTCTTTCGCCTGAGTTAGTGAGGCTTTTGCGAGAAAATGGCATGGAGGGTTCGGATTCTGTTTCTGATGATGCGAAGGTTAAAAAGGTGGTTGCGAAATTGTTTTATGAGGCTAAGGAAGATCCTCAAAAGCAGGCGTTTTTGGATAGGCTTAATAGGGGCTTTGGGTTGTTTAGTTATGCTGCTGAGACTTCTCCTGAGCTTGATATGGAGTCTGTAATGGAAAATATGCTTGGGATTATTGACCTAGGTGAGGATATTGGAGCTAAGGCTACTATGGGTATGGAGATTTTTGATGCAAAAAGTGTTATTTCAAGAGCTAAGGAGAATGGGGTTGGTGTTGATTGTGATTTGTCGGATAGTGATTTTTCAGGCAAGTCTGGTCCGGAGGTTGCGCAGATGGTTGGTAAATTGAAGGCTGAGGCTGGAAAGGCTGAGGCTAAGTCTTTGGATAAGGAGGATGGTTTGATGAAGAAGACATTAGAAGGTGAGTTTAATAAGGGGCTGCTTAAAGGTTTTCATAATCGTCCAGGGGTTTCTCCACAAACTCCTAATGTGAAGAAATTGTTGAATATGGGTCCTGCGACGACCAGAGTTTGATTTGCGGTGACCTTAATTTTTAAGAGGATTGTGTCAATAAACTACTTGCATTTATCAAAAATTATTTCATAATTGAAAAAAGTATTAATTTTTTTTATAAATAATGTATAAGCTTTATTATCACATTTTATGTCCTTTTTCTAGGAAAGTCAGGGCTCATATGAATTCCAAGGGTTTAAAATATGAGTTAGTTAGTGAAAATTTTTGGCTAAAGAGGAAGGATTTTATTGCGCTTAATCCGGCCGGTCAGATTCCTGTGTTGTTTGATGAGGATAATGATGTTTCTATTTGCGGTAGTGATGTGATCGTTGATTATTTGGAAGAAAAACATGATGATGGAAATAGTTTTATCGGGGATTCTTATTTGAAAAAGGCCGAAGTTAGGCGCTTGCAGAATTGGTTTGATGAGAAGTTTTTTGCTGAAGTCACTGGGCCGATTTTAAATGAGCGCTTTTTGAATCGCTATTTGCCTGGGGCTAAGGCTCCGAATTCGAATATTTTGTCAATTGCTAGAAGTAACCTAGCGGTGCATTTTGCTTACATTGATTATTTGCTTGAAACTAGGAAATATTTGGCGGGGGATGTGGTGACTGTTGCTGATTTTGCTGCTGCTGCGCATATTTCTGTGCTTGATTATTTTGCTGATATTAATTGGCAGCATTTTGCAAATGGTAAGGATTGGTATAGTCTAATTAAGTCGCATAAATATTTTGGGGAGATCTTACAAGATGAGCTGTCGAGCATTACTCCGCCGGCTTGGTATTCTAAATTGGATTTTTAACAATGGAATTAAACGAGGTAAAATTACAGGGGTTTTTGGCAAAACAGGGGATTGAAGATTATTCTTGCAAGAAAATTGCTGGAGATTGTTCATTTCGTAGCTATTACCGGATTAAAGTTGGTGAGAAGAGTCTGATTTTGATGTTTGCTCCGCCTGCTTATGAAGATATTAAACCGTTTATTCAAGTTGGTGAGTTGCTTTTAGGTCATGGTTTGGCTGCGCCGAAAATGTTTGGTTTTGATTTTGAAGAGGGATTTTTGTTGCTAGAGGATTTTGGTGATTTGAGTTACAATAAATCGATGAAGGATGGTGGGGCTGGACATGAAGAGTTTTTATATAAGAATGCGATTGATGCTTTGATTAAAGTTCAAGGGATCGCCAAGATCGGGGCTATTGCGAAATATAATCATGAGATGCTTTTTAGAGAGTTAATGGTTTACATTGATTGGTATTTGGACTATAAGGGTGAGAAGTTTAGTCTAGAGCAAATGAAGCGCTTTAAGGATGAGTTTTTCAAGCTATTCGACAAGTTAAATTGGCAGGATAAAACTTTGGTTTTGCGCGACTATCATGCGGATAATTTGATGTATTTGCAAGGCAAGGGTGGAGTGGATAGTGTTGGGTTACTTGATTTCCAAGATGCGGTTGTGGGCTCGTCCGCTTATGATTTAGTTTCGCTGATTGAAGATGCTCGCAGGGATGTTGACCTTGATTTAGGTGAGCGGTTAATTGAGTATTATTTGCAGAAAAACCCTAAAATCGATCGCGAGAAGTTTTTGCAAGATTACAAGATTTTGTCGTTGCAAAGAAATGTTAAGATTCTTGGGATTTTTGCTAGAATGGCAAAGAGATCAGGGCAGAATTCTTACTTAGGTTTGATTCCAAGGGTCCAAGATCATATTAGCCGAACCCTAGACAGTGACGATGGATTATTTGGCGGGGTGAAGAAGGTTTTGGTGGTTTAAGGTTTGTGGATTTATAATTTTAAATGATTATTTATTTTTGAGATAAAGACATGTCTAATTGATAAATATTATTAATAAGATATTATGTTTAAGGACAGCAATACTTCTTTACGTTATGCAATTAGGAATCGTAACTTGGAAGAGGTGCAGCGTTTATTTAATGAGCTAGATGTAGATATAGATGAACCAGATGAACATGGTATGACTCCTTTATATTTGGCTATTTTTTGTGGTAGTGAGAATATTGTGGAATTTTTGATTCAAGAGGGTGCAAATTTAGACCTGCCAAATGCAGAAGGTAAAACTCCTTTATATCTTGCTATAAAAAGCAATTACAAGAAAGTTGCACAACTTTTGATTGAAAGGGGCGCAAATGTAGATCTGCCAAATAGTAGAAGAGATCAAGAGTATCCTTTGTATATTGCTGCTAAAAATGGTCATGCGGATGTTGCGAGGCTTTTGATCGAAAAAGGTGCTAATGTAAATCGATCTACTCTTTATGATAAAACTTCTTTACATATTGCTGCTGAAAATGGTCATGTGGATATTGTGGAGATTTTGATCGAAAAAGGCGCTGAAATAGATTTACTTTACAATCTTGAATATACCCCTTTACACCTTGCTGCTGCGAATGGTCATGCGGGCATTGTGAAGGTTTTGATTGAAAAAGGCGCCAAATTAGGTTTATTTGATAATGTTGATCATACTCCTTTACACCTTGCTGCTAAAAATGGTCATGCGGATGTTGTGAAGGTTTTGATTGAAAAAGGTGTGGATCTAAATTCAGTAGATTATTACAAAAGAACCCCTTTATATTGCGCTGCTGAAGCTGGTCATGTGGATGTTGCGAGACTTTTAATTGAAAGAGGTGCAAATGTTAATCGAGCAAATAATGTTGGCCGCACCCCTTTACATTATTTTGCTGAAAAAGGTAATGCGGATGTTGTGAGGCTTTTGATTGAAAAAGGTGCGAATGTTGATCCTGTAGATGTCAATGGCAATACTCCTTTACATTATTCTTCTGACAATATTAATATGGATGTTGTGAGACTTTTAATTGAAAGAGGTGCAAATGTTAATCTAGTAAATAATAAGGGGCACGCTCCTTTACATTGTTTTGCTGACAAAGGTGGTAATGCGGATGTTGTGAGGCTTTTGATTAAAAAAGGTGCGAATGTTGATCTGGTAGATGTTTTTAACTTGACCCCTTTGCATTACTCTATTGCAAATATTGTAAAAGGTAAATTTAATGCGGATATCACTAGTTTGTTAATTGGCGCGGCTTATGCAAGAAATACAAGATATATCGGAGCCGCCCCTGGTTTATTGGGCCATTTTTGGTTAGCTGGAGATAATATTGTGGATAATTTTGATGATTTAATTAGAGAAATTTGTAAGTCAAAAGAATCTTCTGCTTCTTTGGCTCTTGACATGATATTAAGGGAAAATAGTGATAATTTAGTAACAAAAAATAGAATCATTGTTGCTATTGCTGATTCTAGCTTAGGAACTGTTGCGATGCTTAATTTTGTGAAACATCTTTTCAAAGAATTTGGAGACACAGAGCTTATCAAGGGGGATGTTCCTAGAATTTTAAAAGAATTGCCGGCTGTATTGGATTCTTTGGGGGTTGGTGCTCAGGTTGCTATGGTTGAGTTTGATAAAGGGCACTTTAATAATTTTGTATCTAAAGCTGCTCAAAATGCTTATTGTAGAATCAGAGATTCATTGCAAGGATTACAAGATGATGGGAAGGCAGTTTTGCGCGATAAAGAAATAAATGTAATTGCTAAAATGGTGGCTGTGAATTTTGCAGCCCTTCTTTTAAGTCACGAAGGCGATCTGGATCAAATGGATAAATTGGTGTTGAATAATTTACCTAAAAGAGTGAATGAGGTTGGCACTCTGACGGTACTTAGTGAAAAAGAGAGGGAGAGAGATGAGATTGACCTACCTTATGTTCCTCCTTTGCCAGCTGAGCTTTATGGAGCAATACTTAATCAATCTGTATCTAATCAAGAATTTATGAGCAAGATTAAAGGCTCGCTTAACATTGGCCCTTTAGAACCATTGGTAGGGATTGACTTGAGTAATGCTTTAGTTAGAGATTGTCTAGTTGAAAATTCCAAGTGGCTAGTGGCAAGAACTGAAAGGGTTTTAACATTTTCTATACTGAATAATGTTCATACCAATAAAGATGTAAAAGACTTGCAATTGAGCCTTCGTAAGATGCCTAAAAAAGTTCAGGAAGAAGCCGTGGCTGTTTTTGATGGTCATGCCGGTGAAGCTCTTGCTGCTCCTGCTTGTGATGTTAGAGACTATACTGTTGAAGAATTATCTGCTGGTCGCGATCATTTTGAAAAAGATCGCTCTTAAGGGTGTTAATCAAAAGAATTAGCTAGTCTTTATATTTTTGAAGACCCACATCAAGGCTAAATGCAAAAAAAGGTGACTAGATTGCTCTAATCACCCTTTATGGTAGATCTTTAATTCTTAAAACAAACTACTTCTTTTTTCTAGTAGTAGTTTTTCTAGCTGAAGACTTCTTAGCTACTGCTCTTTTTTTAGCAGGAGCCTTTTTCTTAACAGCCTTTTTAGCGGCTGGTTTTTTAGCAGCTACTTTTTTCTTAGCAGCAGGCTTTTTCTTAGCAGTTGCTTTTTTAGCAGCTGGTTTTTTCTTAGCAACAGCTTTTTTAGCTGGAGCTTTTTTTACGGCTTTCTTAACAGTTGCTTTTTTAGCAGCTGGTTTCTTTCTAACTGCCTTTTTAGCAGTTGTTTTTTTCTTAACTACCATAATTTTTAGATTTTAGTTGTTATTTTTTTACCAATAAGAATCGCAATCTCGAATAATAATAACATCGGAATTGCCAAACTTACTTGGCTTACAACATCAGGAGGAGTCAGAATCGCGGCAAAGGTAAAAATTGCAACTATCCAATACTTCCGTTTTGTTTGTAAACCTCTAACTGTAATAAAACCACCTTTGATTAAAAAAAGCAAGAAGATTGGTAATTGAAATGCAAAACCAAATGAAAAGAAAATTGTTTTTAAAAATGCCAAATATTCGGAAATTTTTCCCTCAATTTGAATCGGAATTTGTGATGAAATTTGCGGGTTATTAAATTCGAATGAAACTAGGAATTTAAAGGTTAGAGGAAGTAAAATATAGTAAGAAAAAATAGCTCCCAAAAAGAATAAAAATGGAATAAAAAAGAACAAAATTAGGACAATTTTTTTCTCTTTTTTGTAAAGTCCTGGGGCGAGAAAAATGTAAAATTGTGTTAAAAAAAATGGCAAAGAAATGTATAAAGAAGAATAAAAAGCAAGGCTTACAAAAGTGCTGAAACCCTCGCCAGGACTGGTGTAAATCATCCTTCTATTTTCTAAATTTGGTAGAGAATTTATGAGTGGTTGCAATAAAAATTGATAAATTTCATTTGCAAGCCAATATGTGAAGCAAAATGATACAGTTAAGAAGATCAGGCAGTAAAAAATTCTTCTTTTTAGTTCCAAAAGATGTTCGCTTAAGGTGGATTTTTCCATTTAATTACTTTGAAAAAATTGAGCAATAAAATCTTTTGCTAAAGCAATTTGTGTTTTTACACTTTCTTTTGAAGAGCTGCCATAGCTGGTTTTAGCGTTGATTGAATTTTGCGCAGTTAAGTTTGCAAATATATCTGGGTTAATGTTTGGAGCAACTTTTTTTACATCTTCAAAAGTTAATTCATGAAGTTGTAAATTTTTATCTTCAGCAATTTTAACTATTGCGCCGGTAATGTGATGAGCGGCTCTAAATGGTAAGTTATTTTCTCTTACCAATTGATCAGCAATATCGGTTGCAGTTGAAAAACCTTGGGTTGATGCTTTGAGCATATTTTCGGATTTTGCAGTCATTTTTTCAACCATTTGAATGGTGATTTGAAGACATATTTTTATGTTTTCACAAGCATCAAAGACCGGCTCTTTATCTTCTTGCATATCTTTTGAATAGGTTAATGGCAGGCCTTTTAAGACAGTAAGAAGAGAAAATAAGTCGCCAAATATTCTGCCGCTTTTTCCTCTAATTAATTCTGCAGCATCTGGGTTTTTCTTTTGTGGCATGATTGAACTTCCCGAAGTAAGTCCGTCTGGCAAGGAAATAAAATCAAAGCCTTTTGACATCCAAAGAACGATTTCTTCACCTAATCTTGACAAGTGAAGTGAAATCATTGAGGTACAAAATAAAAATTCGAGACAGAAATCTCTATCAGAAACCGAATCCATTGAATTTTCAGTTGGTTTTTCAAAGCCAAGAGCCAAAGCAGTTTGATTTCTGTTGATTGGAAAAGAAGTCCCACCAAGGGCGCACGCACCAAGTGGGCATTCATTGCTTCTTTTGTAAAGGTCGCTAAGTCTGGTTATGTCTCTTTTGAACATTTGAAAATAGGCCATCAAATGATGAGAAAATAAAACCGGTTGAGCAGTTTGCAAGTGAGTATATCCTGGCAAGATACAGTCGATATTTTTTTGAGCTTGATTTACAAGTTGCTGACTTACTTCTAAAAGTAAAGAGGTAATATTGTCGATTTCTTGCCTTACATAAAGCTTAAGATCGGTTGCAACTTGGTCGTTTCTAGACCTTGCAGTGTGCAATTTCCCAGCCACATCGCCGATAATTTCGGTCAATCTAGATTCTATATTCATGTGAATATCTTCTAGGGATTTTTTAAATTCAAAGTCTCCACTCTCAATTTCCTTTTCAATTTGCTTTAGGCCAGAAATGATTTGCACCGATTCATCTTCTGAGATTATTTTACTATCAGCCAGCATTTTTGCGTGAGCAATCGAGCCCAAAATGTCTTGTTTATAAAGTTTGTAGTCAAATGTGATTGATTGATTAATTTCCTCCATGGCGTGACTTGGCTTTTCGTTAAATCTTCCGCCCCACATTTGATTTGAATTATTTGTCATTTTAATTTTGTTGTTTATTTAATAATTTTGTTATAATTCTTGCATTTTTTTGACAGTTATTTCATAATAATATATATTATAACATAGTAACTATTAAAATTCATTATTTTTTTGAATGCCAAGCTCAAATAGTCGTTTTTTTAACAGAGATTCTTATAGCGCTCTTTCTAGGTGGTGGTACGACCTGGACAAGGTTAATTTCTTGATTATTGTTGGAATTATGGTTTTTGGCTTGATGATTTGTGCTACTTCGACTGTGGCTGTTGCTAAGAAGATTGGGGTGGACAAGTTCTTTTTCTTAAAAAAACAGCTCTTATTTGCTCTTTTGGCGTTTTTTGTGATGGTTTTTATTTCTTTTTTAAAGCGCGATTATATTAAGATTCTATGTTTGGCTGGATTGGTTGCAGTGATTTTGATGCTTATTTTTGTGGCGGCTTTTGGGTTTGAAATTAAGGGGTCCAAGAGGTGGTTGTCGATTTTTGGATTCGTGCTTCAGCCATCTGAGTTTGCCAAGATTTTTTTCGTGGTTTCAAATGCCTTTTTGTTGCAAAAATTTGATTCACATAGCTTTTCCTTGAAATATGGTATTTCCTTCATGTTATTTTTAACTTTGGTGTTTTTATTGGTGATCCAGCCTGATATTGGGATGACTTTAACGGTTTGTGTATTGTGGGCTTCACAAGTATTTGTTAGTGGGATTTCTATGCTTTTTGTAGTATTTTGCGCTGTGGTGGCTGTTATTGGGGCTTTGTTTGCTTATTTATTTTTACCGCATGTAGAAGACAGAGTGAACCGGTTTTTGGACTTAGATAGTAAAAATTACCAAGTCGAAAGGTCAATGGATGCTTTTGCAAATGGTGGCTTGCTTGGAGTAGGGCAAGGAAATGGCGTAGTGAAGAAATTTATTCCTGATTCTCATACTGATTTTGTGTTTGCAGTAATTTCCGAAGAATATGGAGCCTTAACCTCCATGATGTTGTTGCTAGTTTTTTTGATTTTAATTACCAGGATAATCAAAAGAGTCATGGAAGAAGAAGACATGTTCATCTATCTTTGCCTATTTGGACTTACAATTCAATTTGCAATGCAAATAGTCATTAACACAGGCGTTTCAATGAGGCT
The DNA here is from genome assembly GCA_038131245.1 of Rickettsia sp. Lineage (GTDB taxonomy): Bacteria > Pseudomonadota > Alphaproteobacteria > Rickettsiales > UBA1997 > CAMCFD01. Next base: position 88,756 of record JAYPPA010000002.1, read on the forward strand.
TTTTCCAACAAAAGGTATGACCTTGCCACTAATAAGTTACGGCGGCTCTTCAATCCTATCGATGGCCGTCTGTTTTGGCTTAATTTTATCATTTACGAAAAGAAAGTATCATAACAAGATAGACTATGGCAACCTTAATGTCATTTAAACTTTGAAATTTTGTCGCTAGATCATCAATTGGGCTCGATCAGGTAGTTTATCTACATGGATCTCGCCTAATTAAATAATCTAGCAACAAAATTTCTTCGTTTAAAAAAAGTAGGTAATTTAAAGGTCATCAGTTGGATTTGATAAGGAGGGGTAAATTTAGAATTTAACCTTCTAGTTTTCCGAAGAATTTGATTGTGTTTTCATCGCCTTCTTTTAGGAACTCGATTTCTAGAGTTTCGTTGTCTCTTTTAAAGTAAACAATATCACTATTTTCAAGGAATTCATTAGCAACTACTTCCCAGCCCATTTGTGGTAAGGTTCTTAGGTAGAAATTTTTGATTTTATTTAAATCCTCTTTTGTCGTATATGCGGTTGAAATTATGTTACCATTAAGAGAATCAAAATTTATTACATTATCATCTTGAATTTCTAGGCCTTTAGCCAATGGTATATCAAGGCTACCTTGAATAGTTTGGAAGGTTGCGTTTTGCTCTGGGTCATGCCCATAGCCATAGCCAGTGCAAGAGCTTAACAGGCAAAATATGACGATGTATAAAATATTTTTCTTAATCATATATATATTATAGCAGGTTTTTTTTAAAATAACAAGCAATTTTGGAAAAATATCTATTTTTGGCAATTATTGCAAAAGAAGGTGGATCTTTGGCCGATGACGATTTTTTGGATTTTGTCGTTGCAATTTGCACATTTTTTATTCTCTAGTCCATAAACTAAGAAATTATTTTGAAAATTACCAAGATTGCCGTTGCTATCAACATAATCATTAATCGAAGAGCCACCAGAGTTGATTGCTTTATCCAAAGTAGTCTTGATTTTCTTAACTAAAAGCTCAATTTCGGCTGTTTTTAGTGATTTTGCGGCGCGCGAAGGGTGGATTTTTGACTTAAATAAAGATTCGTTGATATAGATATTACCAACCCCGACGACGATTTTGTTGTCCATCATGAGATTTTTGATGGGCATGTTTCGGCTTTTTAGCTTATCTGCGAGATATTTTGCGTTAAAATCATCTGATAATGGCTCTGGGCCCAAGGTTTTTAGCAATTTATGCTCGGCAATATCTGTATTTTTTGTCAAATCAACAAAACCAAAGCGCCTTGGGTCATTGAAAACCAGTAAATCCTCATTAATTTGCGCTATAAAATGATCATGTTTAGCGATTTCGTAATCTTCAAATGCAGTATTCTTCTTTAAAATCAAGCGCCCACTCATCCCAAGATGAATTATTAGCGACATTTTTTCGTTAGTTTCAATAATTAAATAGCGGGCCCGGCGCCTCAAATTAGTGATTTTCTGCCCCTCAAGCAGGTTAAATTCAAGGTGAGACTCAAATCGCATCTTTTTATTTGAGCGAAAAACTTGCGAAATTATTTTATTTGTTATATTATTAAGACCGCTATTAAGGCCTCTTGTGATGGTTTCGACTTCTGGTAATTCGGGCATATAAAATAGATTTAGTTTTTTAATCTATTTTATAATAGGGTTAGTTAAAAATAAAGGAAAACTATTTTGTTATTGAGACGAGGTCATGAGCAATAGTGTTGCTATGTCATTTCGAGCGAAGCGAGAAATCCCTCGTTAATTGAAAAATGGTCTAGAGACTTTTATTTATTCAAAATCTGACCAAAGTTAACAAGGGATCTCTCGCCTAATAGGTTCGAGATGACATAAAGAGAGAAATAAAGGAAAACTAATATGAAAAAAGAAAAATACGAATATAAATTAACTTTACCAGACGAGGTAAAAGGCGAGAAAGTTTTGATGCATAGTTGCTGTGCGCCGTGTGCTGGGGATTTGATGGTGCGTATGAAAGAGTCAAATATCGACATGACGATTTTTTTCTATAACCCGAATATTCACCCTTTAAAGGAATATGAGATTCGCAAGAACGAGAATAAACGCCACGCCGACAAGCTTGGGATTCCATTTATTGATGCTGATTATGATGTTCAAGATTGGTTTAAGCGCGCAAAAGGCTTTGAAAATGAACCAGAAAGGGGAATTCGTTGCACAAAATGTTTCGATATGCGTTTCGAGCGAACTGCGCTTTATGCTTATGAAAATGATTTTGCGGTAATAACTAGCTCTCTTGGGATTTCACGCTGGAAAAATATGGACCAGATCAATGATTGCGGCGTTAGATCAGCAGAAAAATATGATGGAGTAAAATACTGGACCTATAATTGGCGCAAAGCCGGTGGTGGCGCAAGGATGTATGAAATTGCTAAAGAGGAAAATTTCTATAAGCAAGAATATTGCGGCTGTATTTACTCACTTCGTGATACAAATAAATGGCGCAAGTCAAGAGGGCGTGAAGAAATCGAGATTGGTCAAGAATTTTATGATTTTGTGAAAAATTGTGAGTAAGGACTTGTTACGCTGTAGTCCGTTAGGACGAAAGCGAATGGAGCGGGCGATGAGGTTCGAACTCACGACCCCAACCTTGGCAAGGTTGTGCTCTACCACTGAGCTACGCCCGCAAAAAATTTGAATTTTAAGCTGCGGTTTTCTTCGGTATTTTACCATTTTTAATTTTCTCAACATCCATGTGCTTGCGCACACTAAAATGTTTCAAAAATAAAAGAATGAAAAAATTCCTTTGAAACCCTTGCTTTAAATTCAAATTTTCACCATTATAACATTAAAATCAAAGAATAAGATTCCTTGAAAATGTTGCTTTAAAAGCAAATTTTACAACAAATTGTCGTAAAATCAAACTTTCACAATTTATTTATTGCATCTTACTTATATTTATTATACAATATTAATTATTAAATTGCAAGTTTTTTGATAATGAAACTGAAAAATATTATGAAAAAAATAATATTATTTACAATATTAGCGTCTTTTTTAACTTCATGTGTGGAATCTGTTATTGTTGGTTCTGTGGCTGGGGGGATTGTCGTGACCAGGGAAAAGTCGGTTAAAGACACGATGAGCGACTCAAAAATTGCTGCTAAAATTGATGCGAAATTGATCTCAAGCGGCTTATTAACGCCTAAAAACTCTGTAAAAGTTATGGTGAATGAAGGTAGGGTTCTTTTGACTGGTACTATTACTGATGTTGAAAAAGGTAGAGAGGTTTACGAATTAGCCTGGAGTACTGCTGGTGTTATTGAGGTAATTGATGAGGTAAAAATTGATGAAGGTGGTTATAAAATGAAAGATTTTACGACTTTTTTCACTGACACTTATTTAGTTTCTAAAATCAAAACGCGACTATTTTTCAATCGAGATGTGACTGCGGCTGATTTTAAGATTACCTCTTCATATGGCGAGGTTTATATACTTGGAACGGCTAAGGATAGGTCTGAGATGAATGAAGCTTTAAGAGTTGTTGCGAATGCCTCTGGGGTTAAAAAGGTTATTAATCACTCGATTTTACACGATGACAATAGGCGCAGAAGACTCTAATAAGGTAGTAACTTTTGGCTGTCGTTTAAATTTCTATGAAAGCGAAGGAATTAGGGCTGCTGTTAAGGCTTCGAATCAAGATAATCTGATTATATTTAATAGCTGCGCTGTTACTTCTCAGGCTGAACAACAGCTGCGTCAGGCTGTGCGTAAAGCTAGGCGAGAAAATCCAGATGCGAAAATTGTGGTGACGGGATGCGCTGCGCAAATAAATCCGAAGAAATATGCTAAGATGGATGAGGTAGATTTGGTGCTTGGTAATGATGAGAAGGATAAGAAAGAGAGTTATTTAGAGTCTGATAATGTTGATAAAGATACCCCGGCTCTAAAGAGCCACCCCTCTAATAGAGGGGAATTTCAGAGTTCACCAGTTACTTCTCACCAAGACAAGCTGTTCTTTAGTAATCTTGAGAAAAATCTCGATGAGACGCTAACAAAAGCTCAGGAAAATAAAATTAAGGTCAATGATATTATGTCGCTGAGGGATACTGCGCCGCAAATGGTGTCGTATTTCGAGAATAAAACGCGGGCGTTTCTAGAGATTCAAAATGGTTGCAACCATCGTTGTACATTTTGTATTATTCCGTTTGGGCGTGGTAATTCTAGGTCGGTGATGTTTGGTGATATTGTGGCGCAAACGCGGGCGATGGTTGTGGCTGGACATAAAGAGGTGGTGCTGACTGGTGTGGATATTTCGGATTATGGCAAGGATTTGGAGCTGAAGATTACGCTGTCACAGATGATTAGGCGGCTTTTGGCTCTGGTGCCAGAACTTCCGAGGCTTAGGCTTTCCTCGATTGATGTGGCGGAAATTGACGATGAGTTGCTGGAAATTATTGCTAGTGAGAAAAGATTTATGCCTTATTTACACATAAGTGTTCAGTCTGGCGATGATATGATCTTAAAGCGCATGAAGCGCCGCCATAATCGCGCCCAAGTGATTGAGTTTTGTGCTAAAGTGCGTGAACTGCGGCCTGATGTGACTTTTGGGGCGGATATTATTGCTGGATTTCCGACTGAAGATGATGAAATGTTCGAAAATTCTCTAAATCTAATTAAAGAGGCGGGAATTGTCTTTACGCATATTTTTCCATATTCAAAGCGCGATGGAACGCCTGCTGCAAAAATGCCGCAAGTTAATGGCGGAATAATAAAAGAGCGAGCAAGGTTACTTCGCGAGGCGGGTATGGCTGAACTTAATTCATATTTGCAAAAACAAATTGGTAAGAAATTTGCAGTTATTGTTGAGGGTGATGGGACGGCAAAAACCGAGAATTTCTTAGATGTTGATTTAGGTGAGTGCAAGGTGGCTCAAGATGCTAAAAAAGGCGATATTATCGAAGTTGAGATTATGGGTGTTAAAGATGGGAAATTGATTGTAGGATAATTAATTTAATTAAAATATATGAAACAGTTGAATTATGAAATTATTGAGCCAAAACCTCAAGATGCTGAGGATATTTTGCAGTATACTAAAATTGTTGGTGGTCAAACTAATAATCTTTCAATTGACAATAGGGGTTTGTTGATTAGCCTGGAAGAAGAAGTTGAGTTTTTGCAAAAATATCAAGAAAGTAAAAATGGAGTATTTTTATTAGCAAAAAATGGCGATGAGATCATTGCTGTGGCAACTGCTTTTCCAACTGATAATAGAAGGCATAGCCATGTTTTGGATTTTGCAATATCAGTTAAAAAAGAATATTGGGGACAGGGAATTGCTAGTCAAATGATTGATAAATTGATTAATTTAGCTAAAGAGCGTGGTTTTTATAAGATTATGCTTTTTGTACTTGTTAGTAATGAGTCAGCAATTAATCTGTATCTTAAGAAAGGCTTTAAGATTGAGGGAGAAATTGCTGGTAATATGAAAATAGGTGATGAATATTTTGATGATTATTGTATGGGCAAGATTTTGTAGTTACTTAAATATCAAAAGGTATTTAGCTTGTTTTCCTTTAATGACTTTGTTGCTTTTTAGTTTAAATAGCTGTAAAATAAGTAAAATAAAGCAATTAAACTAATAAAAATGACTGATATTTATAAAAATAGTAAAGCATGGCCATTTGTTGAGGCTTACCGAATTCTTGATAGAATAGGCGGAAAGGTCCCGGAAAAAGGTTATGTGTTGTTTGAGACTGGTTATGGACCATCGGGGCTTCCTCATATTGGGACATTTGGTGAGGTGGTTAGGACTTGTTTTGTAAAACACGCATTTGAGGTGATCGCGCCGAATATTGCGACGAAATTGGTGTGTGTTTCTGATGATATTGATGGGCTTAGGAAGGTTCCAGATAATGTTCCAAATCAAGAAATGGTGCGTGAGAATCTAGGCCGTCCATTAACTAGTGTGCCTGATCCATTTGGGACTCATGATTCTTATGGGGCGCATATGAATGCTAGGCTTCAAGCTTTTCTTGATTCATTTGGTTTTGATTACGAGTTTATTTCTGCTACTGAAAAATATAAAAGTGGGGCTTTTGATGAGACGATGTTAGCGGTTTTAGATAAATATGAAGAGCTGATGGCATTAATGCTGCCGACGCTTGGCGATGATCGTAAAAAGACTTATAGCCCGTTTATGCCGATTGATCCTGAGTCTGGGAAGGTTATTGATAAAGGCGTGATTGGGATTGACAAGGATAGTTCGTCGGTGATTTATGAGGATGAAAATGGTGATGAAAAAGAGATTAAGGTAACTGGAGGGAATTGCAAGTTACAGTGGAAGATTGACTTTGGTGCTAGGTGGAAAAGTTTGGATGTGAATTATGAGATTTATGGTAAGGATCACCAGCCTAACGAGCGCATTTATCGTTCGGTTTGTAAAATATTAGGTGGAATTCCTCCGGTGAATTATGTTTATGAGATGTTTTTGTCGGATACGGGCGAGAAAATTTCCAAGTCGAAAGGTAATGGTATTTCTGTGGAAGATTGGCTGAAATATGCTCCTTCAGAATCTATGTCGTTATTTATGTATCAAAAACCAAAAACGGCGAAGAGGCTTTATTTTGATGTGATTCCAAAGGCTATGGACGAGTATTTGGCGTTTGTTGATGCTTATCATAAAGAGCAAGATGAGGCTAAGAAGATAGAGAATCCGGTTTATCATATTCATGGTGGAAATGTTCCAAAGGTGGATTTTGATTTGAGTTTTTCGTTGCTGTTAAATTTGGCTTGTGCTTGTAATCCTGATAATGAGGATGTGCTTTGGGGTTATATTTCTCAGCATAAAAAGGGTTTGAGCAAGGAGACTTCGCCGCTTTTAAATAAGATGATTGTTTGTGCGATTAATTATTATGATGATTTTATTAAGGCTACGAAAAAGTTTAGAAGCGCAAGTGATGAGGAGCGGTTGGCTTTAAAGGAATTGGCGGAGAAGTTGTCTGGGATGGTCGATGAGAAGGATGGTGCGGCTTTGCAGAAGGTGATTTACGAGGTTGGACGCAATCATGGTTACGAGCAAAAGATGCGTGATTGGTTTTGTGCGCTTTATCAGATTTTGCTTGGCCAAGATAAGGGGCCGCGGATGGGTCCATTTGTGGCTCTTTATGGGGTGAGTAGTATGATTAATTTAATTAATTCTAAAGTGGATGTTTGATTTAACAAAAAATTACGATGCTTTTGCGGGCATTAAAGCTAAGCCGAAGGCGATTGTGTTTGATTGGGATAATACTTTGGCTGATACGTGGCCGCTTATTCAATCGGCTATGAATGAGGCTAGGGTGGCTTTTGGTAAAGAGGCTTGGAGCGCGCGTGAAGTTAAGGAAAAGGTTCATAAGTCGATGCGTGAGTCGTTTCCGGTGATGTTTGGTGATGATTGGCAAAGCGCCGGTAAGCTTTATTTGGATAGTTATGCGAAGAATAATTTGACGAATTTAAAGTTGCTGCCTGGCACTTTAGATCTTTTGCAAGAGCTTAAAAAGCAGGACATTCGGGTATTTTTGGTGAGCAACAAGATTGGAGTTACTTTGCGTAAAGAGGTGAAGGCTCTTAATTTGGGTGAGTATTTTTTCTCGGTGATTGGTTCGATGGATTCAGCTTTTGACAAGCCTGGTGATGCGCCGGTGAGGCTTGCTTTGCAGGGAAGTGATGTTGATTTTGAAAAAGATAAAGCGGATATTTGGTTTATTGGTGATACTATTTCAGATATTCAGTGCGGCGTTAATTGTGGGTTTAAGCCTGTTATTTTCAACAGTGATGAAGGTGAGGTTTCTGCAAGTATTACGCAGGATCCTATTTTTAACGATGAGATGCCTGTTTATCATGATCAAATGGAGCTTAAAAAGTTGCTGCTTAAACTTACTGTTTAAAGCTTTAGCTTTCTTTATTTTTCTCAATCCACTGTCTGATTTTTTGCTCAACAAATTCTTTTTTGATTGGTTTACCGATAAAGTCATCCATTCCAGTGTCGAGACATTTTTTCTTGTCCGCTTCGGTAGAGTTTGCGGTTAAAGCAATAATTGGAGTTCTTTTCATGTTGCTTTCTTCTTCAATTTTTCTAATTTTAGCAGTTGCTTGGTAGCCGTCAATTACTGGCATCATGCAATCCATTAAAATAATGTCATATTTTACATGCATGAATTTGTTGATCGCTTCTTGTCCATTTTCTGCGTAATCAATATCAAGATTAAGTCTTTTTAAGATCATCATTGCTACTCTCATATTAATTTCATTGTCTTCGCAAAGCAACACCTTTACTTCTTCGTTATTTTCTTCTTCTCCTGGGGTTTGCAGAGGGTCTATGCTATTATTTTTTTCAATTTTAAAGATGTCATACAAAGTTGAGGTTATTCTAGGTGTTTTTGCTGGCTTAAGCATGGTTTTTGCAAATAGCGCCAGGTGTTCTTTTTCCATGTTGATTTTCTCTTTTGGAGAAAGCATTAGAACTAAAGGAGTATTTTCAAAGTGAGGCATTTCTCTTAATTTCTTGGCGATATAAACCCCGTCTACGCCATTAGCTTCGTTGTGATTGATGAAAATTACATCTGGGTCTTTGAAATAGCTTGCTTCGGTTATTAATTTTTGCAATGTATCTTTTTTGGTCATGGTAATCGAAGATACATCGGTTGATTGAAATTCCATTTTTAGTTTTTCGCATCTTCTTTGGAAAGCATCTTTGAAGATTTTGTTTTTTTCTACTAGGGCGATTTTTTTGCCAATTAGTTGTGCTTCATATTCTTCTTCTGGATTTTGATAGCTACTATTTTCGGCTGATACTGGGCTTAGAGGAATTGTAAACCAGAAATTGGAGCCTTCCGAGAAGTTGCTTTCAAAGTTAATGTGGCCATTCATTAATTCAACAAGTTCTTTACAAATTGATAATCCAAGGCCAGTTCCACCATATTTTCTAGTGGTTGACATATCGGCTTGAGTGAATCTTGAGAACATTTTACTTGATTTTGAGTTCTCGATTCCAATACCGCTATCAATTATGTTGAATTTTACATAGTCCCTGTTTCCTTCGGTTTTTTCAAGCTGGATGTGAATTAATATTTGGCCATGATAGGTGAATTTAATAGCGTTGTTGACTAAATTGGCAATGATTTGACGGATTCTAACCGGGTCTCCGTTGAGGTAATTCTTAACGTCGCTATCAATAATTGTGATGATTTCCAAACCTTTATCATTTGCTGATTGATACATTAGATCAGCAATATCATCAACCATGTTGTTAAGTTGAAAATCGATATGCTCAAGGTCGATTTTTCTTGCTTCGATTTTCGAGAAGCTCAAAATATCATTTAGAATAAATAACAAACTATCAGCGCAGCGATAAATTGTATTTGCCTGATCTAGCTCATCACCTTTGATATTTTTTGATTCCCTTAGAGCCTGACTCATGCCTAAAATGCCATTCATAGGCGTCCTTAATTCATGGCTCATATTTGATAGGAACTGACTTTTAACTTGGTTTGCTTGCTCAGCTTCTGTTTTGGTTCTTAATAATTCTTGTAAGAATGGACTGATTTTTAATTTTCTAAAGAAGTAGAAAATTATCAAAAACAAAATAGTTACTCCAAAAGATTGAATAATAACTGTGAAAAGTTGAAATTTGAAGTTTTCAATTAAATATCTGGTGTGATATCCGGTGAAAGTAGTGATATTGTAAGTTGATTTATGGTAAAATAAAAAGTTACATTTGCCAATTTTTAATGAGCTTGGGATGTAGTCGTCTTGCTCTTGATGAGCAACAGTTTCGATAATTTCTTTTATTTTTGGGTCTGATTCTAAAACGATTTTGTCATAAGTAACATTTCTGGATTTTGCTATTAAATCATAACGATTATCAATAACAAGATAGCAAATTTCATCGTAACCTTGAACTGTGTTGTAAATTTTCTTTTGAATTCTACTAATTGGAACCTTTGAAATTATAGTTCCAACTGGCTTAAAATCTATATCAGTATCAAGAGACATAGATACTGGTAGAAAGTTGTATCTAGTAATGTTGTCTTCGTAATATTGCATTTTGCCAATTTTAAATCTCCAAGGATCTTTGGCTGATTCTTTAGTTGGGTAAAATTCAGGAACTTTGGTTATTTGCTTTAAATTTCTGTTTGAAATAGTTATGTAATCATCATTATTCACAAATTCTACAGCAAGCCAAGATGAGGCGCTGGTTTGAAAAATATCTCGATTGGGGGTTTTTTTGAGAATTTTTTCCATTGCAGATTTATCGTTATTGGCATTGAAAATCAAGATCTTATCTCCTAAGTAGTTAAGGTAATTTTTAACATTGTTCATGAGGTTTGACGATACTAGATTCATCAAATTTGTTTGGTTTTTAATGCTACTTTTGGTATTATTAAAGTAGTTATAGTAAATTATATAAGAGTTGGTCATCGTCCATATAATAGTAAGGATAAGAATCATATAACCAAGAACGCTGTACGATTCGTCTAAATCTAGGGTTTTTTGCTTTTCGTCTTTTCTATATTTAGCTCTTCTTTTGACTCTTTCCTCAATTTTTGGCTGTTTTTCCTTGAAAAAATTATCAGAGTTTTTTTTGTGACTAATTACTTTTTTGCGATCGTTTCTTTTGATAAAATAGTCGCAGATTAGGAATTTTAATGGCGTATAGAAGAAAATATTGTGAAATGATATGTTCGTTTCAAGCGTTTTTTTGGCCTTTCTGTTGAGAATTAACGACATATTTTAAAAATTACTAATATTTCTTCTTAAATGTTTAAAGACACTACTCTTATCATAATATTTCTTTTTGAAAATTGGTAGTTTTATTTTCCATTTTTTTAAAATTGTAGCGTTTTTTGACGATTTTTAACTTTTTTCTAAAAAAAACTAGAATTTTATTTGACCGTGGTTTATAATTTTAGTTGAAAGAGAAGTGGTTCATTATTTTTGGGTCACTTTATAATGGTTCGTTTAGCCTTTAGCGATCTGTTTTATGACTATTGTTTTAAAAAATGTATTTAAATATGTCTAGATCGGTTAGAAGAGAAATAGAGGATTATAGGGTTTGCGATAATCAAAGGCTTCCTGCCAATGATAATTACCATAGAAAGGTCTGTCTGGCTGAAAATCCTGATTTAATTAGGCAATATTATCAACTTCGCAATAAAGTTTTTAGCGAAGAACACGGTCTTACTCATGAAAAATGGTCTAAAGTTGAGCATGATAAAAATTCAAAAGTGGTGGTTTGTACCATTGATGGTAAGGTTATTGGTGGTTTGAGGATTTTAATTTCTGAAAAAGGCGAATTACTTTCTGAAGAATATGAAGGCACTGAATATGTATATAGTAATTTGTTGGAAAAAGTTGAGCTAAAAACTGGTAAAAAATATGCTGAATTTGTGGATTTAATAGTTGATAAAAATTATCGTGATGGTGGAATAGCTAGAGATTTGATATTTTGCTGTATAGATATTGCTAATTTAAATAAATGTTTTTATGTTTTTTATTTAGCCTCATTTTTACATTGTAGGTTATATAAAGGTGCCCTTGCTAAAAAGGGCTGTAATAATGTACATATATTTAGAGATATAGTTTGGAAAAAAACCGCAGAATATAATTATTCTGAAGATCATCCAGCTGTAGTAGTATTGCAATAGTTTTTGTTTTATTTAAAATGCCTTTTAATTTATTGTAGAGAATTATGAAAAAAGTCTATTTATTTTTGTCAATATTAGGTTTGCAAATTTTTGTTGCAGAGATTGCACAAGCTGCGAAAAAAGTAGTTGAGCCAAGTTTCTTTGATGCAGAACTTTTTTCTTTGGCAAAAAAGACCGAGAGTGCTTTTGATAGTGCGTCTTCGGTTTATGTATTGTCCTCTGAAGATATTAGAAGGTCGGGCGTGACTTCTATTCCTGAGGCTTTAAGGATGGTTCCAGGTTTACAAGTAGCAAGGATTCATGGTAATGCTTGGGCGATTAGCGCTAGAGGTATGAATCATCAATTTGCAAGTAAATTGTTGGTATTGATGGATGGTTTGACAATTTATAGTCCGATTTTTTCAGGGGCATTTTGGGATAATCACGATTATGTGATGAATGATATTGATCGAATTGAGGTTATTCGAGGTCCGGGCGGTTCAATTTGGGGTGCAAATGCGGTAAATGGTATTATTAATATTATTACCAAAAGCTCTGCTGAGACGCAAGGTGGGTATTTTTCGCAAATTAATGGTAATTACGATAATTCGATTACTGAAATAAGATATGGTGGCAAAACTGAAGATCTTAATACTTACAGGGTTTATGCTAAACATGCTGCGCGTGGACCACTTGAAAAATTTAATAATGGCAAGCAAAATGTTGATTTAACTACTAATAATAGCTCAGGAAGTAATAATGACGGGATGTTTTCATCAAGAGGTGGATTTAGATATGATATGACATCGCTTGAAAATAATGTTATTAAGTTAAGGGCTGATTTTTTTAAGACTGAATCAAGAAATTATTTTCAAACTTCTGCAGTTAGTGCGACTAATGGCAAGCCAAATCATAAAATAAATACCGGTGGTAATATAGTTGTGAACTGGGATAAAACTATTTCTAAAAAATCCAGAACGGCTTTACAAACCTATATTTATCATGATCGTAATGATGCTAATGTTGTTGATTATAAAGTTACAACAATTGATGTTGATTTCCAACATTTTTATGACTCTTCAAAGCGTAATAGCTTTACTTGGGGGCTTGGATATAGGAATTTGATTGATGAGATTGATTCTAGTACTGCTTCTAGTGGTACCTATACCCCTATAAGTTACAATCCAAAGGCGAGAAATATCAGTGTAGTTAGTGCCTTTATACAAGATCAATATGCGATTATTCCAGATGATTTATTTGTGACTATTGGTTCAAAATTTGAACATAACGAGCAAACTGGTTTTGAATATCAACCAAATATTAAGCTGAAATATTTCCCAGATCGTAATCAGACTTTGTGGGCAGGTGTTTCTAGGGCGATAAGGACTCCGACCAGAGGTGAAGATAGTATTGCAATTAGAATTGCAGGTAATATTCCGGTTACTCAAGGTTCTACGGGCACGGAATCAGAAGAAGTTACTGCCTATGAACTTGGCTATAGAATTAAGCCAAATCACGAAACTTCGGCTGATATTTCATTCTTTTATAATGAATATAATGATTTAGGTAACTTTGATGCTAATGTTAATGGGCCTGCTGCTCTTGGTGATGCATACTTGCCTACTGCGTCTAATACTGGTAGAGCTAAGACTTATGGTCTTGAATTCACTGGCAAATGGCAAGCATTGAATAATTTGAGGCTTGAGCTTGGTTACGATTTCTTAAAAGCGGAAATCGAGCTTGATGCGCCGTCAAATGAGAATAATGATGTGGTTTCTGCGCTTAATGCTGATAGATTAGTGTTTTTTGAGAATAACTCGCCAAAGCATCAAATTAGGTTAAGGGCGTTTTATAATATCACTCCAAAGCTTGAATTTGACAACATGCTTTATTATGTTGATCGCTTGAAAGGTAGACATATTGGGGCTTCTGCTGGGTCTGTTACTCCGGAAGTTAATGAAGACGATATTCCTAATTATTTAAGGTGGGATACTAGACTTGGGTATCTTGCCACTAGTAATATTGATTTGAGTATTGGCGTGCAAAATATTTTGGACGACAGACATACTGAATTTGTACCTGGATTGTTTAACAATCGGGTTGAAGTCGGCAGAACTTACTACGGTAAGATGGCGATACAGTTTTAATTTTCAATTTGAGAATTCGTGAAAAGCTCTTTATTACATAATGTTTCTTGCTATCTGCGGATTGTTTTAGTTGCGGCAATAGTAGCTTTGACTCTAAATATTAAGGGTTCTTATGCGGCTAATATTGCTCAAGTTAGGGCTTTTGCGGGTTTCATTGCCCATATTTATCAAAATACCGATACTGCTAATAACGGTAATGGTTTTTGTGTTTTTGGTTCGGATGATATTTCGCTGCAGATTCTTACTATGCTTGATAAAAGGGTTGTGAAAGAACTTGGGGAAAGGATCGATAGAAAAAGAAATTATAATGAGTGTCGCGTAATATATATTGCGAAAAATAAGGAAAAGGATGCTAAACATTCGGTGCAATTCTTTAATGAGAAGGGGGCTTTGACTATAGCTACTTTTCGAGGATTTGTTGCTGATGGTGGTATGATGAGTGTGCAAATAGGTCGAAGAAACTTTGAGCTAACTGTTGATGAGTTAGCAATAAAGAAATCGGGAGTTAAAATTGATTCCTCGGTTGCTTCGCTTATTGTTGATTAATTTTTTAACTTAAATGATCTAAAAATGCCTGAGAATAATGAATTACCTATTGATATTGACTTTTTACAAAGTGTAGTTGATGGGGACAAGGAGTTTGAGCGTGAACTTTATGAGATTTTTGTTGAAAATTCTGCTCAATATATTTCTAAAATGGAAGAATCAGCGGTAAGTGGAGATAGTAATGCCTGGTATATGGCTTCGCATGCGTTCAAAGGGGCTTCAGCCTCAATAGGATTTTTTCCATTATCAAGGATTCTTGAAGTTGCACAAACTAATTCCGAAGCTAGCCCCGAAGAGAAGGAAAAAATTTTAGATGATGTAAAAAGAGAACATGGGAGGGCAGACCGCTACATCAAAGCTGAACTTAACAAGTC
>JAYPPA010000002.1:103552-116403 GCA_038131245.1 Rickettsia sp.
TTAAGCGTCGTAATTTGATCCCTAGATTACCAATTGGATCGCACAAGTATTAAATACATGAACTCACCAATTAGCAATCTATAAATCAAATTACTTAGCTTAAGCGTCGTAATTTGATCCCTAGATTACCAATTGGATCGCACAAGTATTAAATGTGAACTCGCCAATTAAGCAATCTATAAATTAAATTACTTAGCTTAAGCATCTTAAGATTTGACTACTTAGATCTTAGCCAAATGATCACACAAGTATTAAATATTTCTCTTGATTAAATTTCCAATCACTATTATTATTAGGTAATATTAAGGATAATTTGATAATATGCGCGCACAAATCTCGCAAAATAACTATATAATTGGCGATTTGGATCATAATTTTGAAATCATTAAAAATGAATATTCGAAATCCTGCGAGAATGATTCTGATTTGATTATATTTTCTGAATTATCTGTTACTGGTTACCCTCCGCTGGATTTGCTGCAAAAAAAATATTTTTTACAAGAAGTTGAGGATGTTGTTGATAGAATTGCTAGATTGACGACATTTGAAAATTGTGCGATATTGGTTGGGGCGCCGATTTTACAAGATGATTTGCTTTATAATGTGATTTTATTTATTAAAAATGGCGAGATTCAAAAGCGATTTTTAAAAAATGATTTGCCAAATTATCGATTGTTTGATGAAAAGAGGCATTTTACTGCTTCTCAAGATATTGATTATTTTGAGTTAAATGGTAAAAAAGTTTCGGTTTTAAATTGCGAAGAGGCTTGGAATGAGGAAAATATTGCCAAGGTGAAATCTCACAAAAGTGATTTAATAGCTGTTCTCAATGCGTCTCCATTCGCGCCAGATAAGATGCAAAGAAGATTTGAGGTGTGCGCTGAATTTTGTAAAAAAACCAAATTGAGTTTGGTTTATGTGAATCAGGTGGGCGGCGTTGATAGTATTATTTTTGATGGAAATTCGTTTGTTATGGATGAAAAAGGTGAGGTTGTGACTAAGCTTGCTGGTTTTACGACTGATTCTAAATCTGTTTATTTTGATAAGGATATGCAGATTTTGGTTAATAAAGAGGAGTTTGTGGTGGATCCAGTGGCTGATTTATATAGTGGAGCGACTTTGGGTCTTCGTGATTATGTTGCGAAAACTGGTTTTAAGAAGGTGCTGCTTGGGATGTCGGGTGGGATTGATTCTGCTTTGGTTGCGACTATATGTGTGGATGCTTTGGGTTCGCAAAATGTGCGATTGGTTGCTTTGCCGTCGCGTTTTAATTCTTCGCAAAGTTTTGATGATGCAAATGAGTGCGCGAAAAATTTAGGGGTGGAGCTTGAGATTATTTCAATTGAGGATGTTTTTAGATCGAGTTTGGATGTTTTAAATCCGCATTTTAAGGGTAAGAAAATTGATGCAACTGAAGAAAACTTACAGTCGCGGATTCGTGGATTGCTTTTAATGGCTATGTCGAATAAATTTAATGAGCTTTTGATTACGACTGGCAATAAATCCGAGATGGCGACTGGTTATGCGACGATTTATGGCGATATGAATGGCGCATTTAATCCGATTAAAGATTTATACAAGACTCAGATTTTTGAACTTGCAAAATGGCGTAATAAGAATGTTCCTGATTTGTCGATTTATAATGAGAAGGATTTGATTCCGACTTCAATTATTGAAAAAGAGCCATCGGCGGAGCTTGCTTTTGATCAAAAAGATTCGGACTCTTTGCCTGATTACGATACACTGGATAAAATTTTGCATAAAATGATTGAAGAAGAGAAATCAGTTGCTATAATTATAAAAGAGACAGGCTTTGATGAGGATTTAGTTAAAAAAATCGCTAAATTATTTTATCAAAATGAATATAAAAGACAGCAAGCGGTTATTGGACCAAAGCTTTCTAAGATGTCTTTTGATCGTGATAGGCGCTATTTGATTACGAATAAATACTGGAATTAGACTTAGATTTTAAATTAATTTAACAGCTATGCTTGATTACGATGCAATAGAACAATATATTACTAGTTTGTCTAATTTTTCGAAATGCGTTCAGGCTTTAAAATATGCATGGGGTGCTGATGTAGCAGATGAGTTTGGTTTTGAGAAAGTTAAAGGTCGATGTGGAATAACTTTTGAATCTAGTCAGAATGATAAAATTGAGTTTGGTGATTTTATAAAGACTGGAATTGTTAAAAAAATAAATTCCATGATGCCGGGCTTTGAAGAAGAGTATTATGAATTTGTGAGAAATAAATCTTACGAAGATTGCAAGAGACAAATCGATCCATTTTTAAATGCCATGTTGTCTCTTGATGACGCAAAAGTTAGAATGGGAATAAAAAGTTTTCCATCACGGACTGCGCTTGCTAGATTTTATCGATTATCTGAGGCTGATCAAGAAAAATTGAAAGATTCGGTATCAATTCAAATCACTGAAGAAGAATTAGTTCATGCTAAACAGTTTTTGGCTTTAGTTGCGGTTACTGGTGGTCAAACTATAGATGAGAAGAGTCAGCGTGATGTTTATGTTGAACAAGGGATTTTACCTGAAAATAGTCCAGCTGTTCAAAGTGCGTTAAAAAAATCAACTTTAAGAGAGAGGGTGGAGGATTTTTCCAAACTGATTACTGTGGATAATATAAAAAATCTATATAAAAGATTGATTGAAAAAAGACCGTTGATGTTTATGGGTAGCTCTGATGGCGTATTAGAAAGACCTGGATTTCCTAAAAAAGAAGATCTTAGTGAATATATTTGTTATTCCGAGATGGAGCTGTCAGCGATGCTTGGCGTCAGTGGTGAAACATTTTTCATTAATGATGGTAACAGGGGTAATAAAGGTAAACCTGGTGCCCATGGATCTTATGAAGAGAGAGGAAGGATTTCAGCATTAGTTGGGGCTAGAATGGAGATTGATGACGGCATGGAGGCTGCTCATTTAATTCCGGGTCAACTGGCTAGCCTTGTTGCTAAAGGGAAAGGTAAATCAATTGGAAGAATAGAAGGGGTTTCTCATGATTTTATTAATGGTTATCAGATGTTATATAATGAGGGTCTTTATGGAGGGTTAAGTGGAAGTGAGTCTTCTAATGGCAGGCTTTGTGACGATAGGCTTGTTAGGCGACTTGAGATTTCTTATAAAAAATTATTTGCAGACGCAATTAAAAGCTTGTCATTTGACAATAAGGCATATATCAGAGTTGTTGGCCTAGGTGATGGAGTTTGGTCGGGTGGAAATGGTGATCAAGTGTCGCATGCCATAGGTAAAGCAGTTAGGAATATTTTTGATTCTTTAGAGCCAGATCAAAAGGCAAAAATTGCTGCTATTGAATTTTCACAATATGGGCATGAAAATTATTTTGCGGGATTTAAGGGCGCTGATCATTTTTTAGATTCTGGTCAAGAAATACAAGGCGTGGCAATAGTTTCTGGAAAAGGTGCACAATTTTCCAATAAATTGCCACCTAGGTTTGAAGGCGCAAATTTATGTGTTGATTTTGCATGGGATGGTGGTTCCTATGTTGGTAATGAATATTGGCATAATATGCTTAGCGCAAGCGGTGATCCGGCTGCGGTATGCTGTAGTGCGATTGGCGTTACAATGAATCCAGTTCTTAATGAAAGATTTTTAGGTAGAGTCGAGGTTGTTACAAAAAATTGTGATACTATAGAACTTTCGGATGCTTTATTTAAGGAACCTGAAGTGAAGTTGGAAGGTCCAGGCAAGCCATCATCAAGTATTTCTGGTATTGTTGAGTATGAGGCTTTAAATATTAAATCTAATGAGAGTTATCTTGAATGGGCTTTAGGTAAAAAAGTTACTAAAATTGTTGAAGAGGATGATAGAACTAATAGTTATATTGTTGTTGTTGGAACTAAAGATGAAAAAGTCGCAAAAGATTTTAGTCAAGAACTAGCAACTAAATTTGGTATTAAGGGACAAAGTGGACAAAATAAATATCCAGCTCAATTTAAAACTGATGCTGGTGGTGTTGATTATTATTTAACATTAAAAGATCATGATGTAAGCAAGATTAAGAAGGAACTTGATAGGGATGCTGCTTCTGCTGGTCATGGAAGAAAATAAGTCTCTACCCCTTACTCGCCTTAACTTCCATGGCTTCTTTTACGAAATCGTCAACTGACATGACTTCTTGACCTTGAGATCCGAATCTACGAACTGCGACTGTGCCGTCTTCGGCTTCTCTTTTACCAATTGCTAAAATGTAGGGAACTTTTTGCATAGAATGCTCACGGATTTTGGCGTTGATTTTTTGTGCATCAAGATCCAGCTCGCATCTAAAGCCGAGTGATTTTAGTTGCTCGCAAACTTTCTTAGCATAATCATCAGAATCGTTAGTGATAGTAGCCACGACAATTTGTACAGGTGATAACCAAAGTGGCATTGCGCCAGCATGACTTTCGATTAAGATGCCGATGAATCTTTCAATTGCACCAAGTACTGCACGGTGCAGCATTACTGGCCGTTGTTTAGAGCCATCGCTTGCAATATAATTCGCATCGAGTCTTTCTGGTAAGATGAAATCAACTTGCAGGGTTCCACATTGCCACTCGCGGCCGATTGCATCAGTTAGTTTGAATTCGAGTTTTGGTCCATAGAATGCACCTTCGCCGGGGCTAATTTCGTATTTTAGTCCAGCGGTTTTTACGGCTTTTTCTAGCGCAGCCTCAGATTTATCCCAAGTCGCATCATCGCCAGCCCTAACATCAGGGCGAGTCGAGAATTTAACTTTAATGTCAGTGAAGCCAAAATCCTTATAAACATCTTGAAGCAATTTACAAAATGCAACAGTTTCGCCGTCGATTTGATCTTCGGTACAGAAAATATGAGCATCATCTTGAACGAATGATCTTAAGCGCATAATTCCGTGAAGCGAGCCACTTGGTTCGTTGCGATGGCAACAGCCAAATTCGGCCATCCTCAAAGGAAGCTGTCGATATGAAACTATATTTTGGTTAAATATTTGCACATGAGCAGGGCAGTTCATGGGTTTTATCGCCATGATTCGCTTGTCGTCATCATGCTCGCAAACAAACATATTTTCGCGAAATTTATCCCAGTGACCAGATTTTTCCCACAAAACTCGATCGATCATTTGCGGAGTTTTGACCTCGCTATAACCATTTTGCTGAAGTTTTTCACGGATGTAATTTTCGATTTCGCGATAAATCACATAACCTTTGTGGTGCCAGAATATTGAGCCGGCGGCTTCTTCTTGAAGGTGGAAAAGATTTAGCTCGCGGCCTAATTTGCGGTGATCTCTAAGGGCGGCCTCTTCGAGCATTGTTAGGTAATTTTGCAAGGATTCTTTGCTCTCCCATGCGGTGCCATAGATCCTTTGTAGCATCTCGTTATTAGAATCGCCGCGCCAATAGGCCCCGGCAACTTTCATAAGCTTGAAATGCTTGATATGACCAGTCGAAGGCGCATGTGGTCCACGGCATAAATCGATAAAATCACCTTGACGATAAAGAGAAATATCCTCATTTGACGGGATCGAAGCGATTATTTCAGCTTTATATTGCTCGCCTTGATCTTTGAAGAACTTGACTGCATCGTCTCTTTTCCATACTTCACGAGTCAAAATGTCGTTTCTTTTAGAGATTTCGTGCATTTTTGCTTCGATTTTTTCTAAATCATCTAGATCAAATGGATCTTTTCTGGCAAAATCGTAGTAAAAGCCGTTTTCAATAGCTGGGCCGATGGTGACCTGAGTTTCTGGGTAAAGTTCCTTAACAGCCTGAGCCATTAAGTGCGCAGCATCATGACGGATGATTTCAAGGGCGTCTGCGCCTGACCGCGCAGTGACAATCTCGATCTTAGCATCGCCAGTAATAGGACGCGACAAATCGATAATCTCGCCATTAACCTTTATAGCAAGCGCGGCCTTGCCAAGGCTAATCGAGATCGATTTTGCGATTTCTTCTCCAGTAATATTGTCTTCAAATTCCCTAGAGTTACCGTCTGGGAAAGTAATATTTGGCATTTTTTTTGAATCTTTTCTTATATATATTTAATTATAACATAATTTATTTATTTTACAACATTCTTTGGAGCTTTTCCTATAAAAAGATTGCTTTTATCTTTTTTACGGTTAAAACTTAGTAAATAACACTATAAAATATATAAAAATTATGTTTTTTAAAAGATATCGTAGTCAAATGAACAACCTTAAGGCGGATGTGGCTAATTCATTTGATGAAATAAAAAACTATAAAGTTTCTAAAAGAAGTGCTATTCGGTACTTTATGGATAGGGCAGTATATTCAGTTAAACTTATTTTTACTGAAAGGGAGATTATAGTTTTTGCCTTATTGCAATGGATTGTTATAATTTTAGGATATTATCTTTGGGTTGGGGTGATTGATATAATCCCGGCAGAATTTTGGAAGCGTAGTGAGGGTTGTACTGATAATTGTGGTAGTATCGGAGATGTTATTATTACTGCTTGGTCTTTTATTTGTGTTGGATTAGTAACATTTCCTTTGGGGATTTTATCGTCATGTATGGGTGTTGCGCACTTTTTTCACAAAAGAGGCGAAGAATCTACGATATTAAAATGTTTGGCGGTTGTTTTGCCAAGGTCGGGATCTATCTGGTTGTTTTCTTGGATAGATGGCTGGTGGACATTAAATAGAATGGCAGAGCGCATGGACAGAAAAGTTCCTGTTCTTCAAAGAGCGTTTAAGGAAGCCTTATATTATGCATGGAAAATTATAACCGTACCGATGCTGCCTGTTTTACTTAATAAACAAGGCATAGGCAATTGTACTGCTCATTTAATTGATGTTTTAAGGCATAAAATTAAACATATTATAATATTAAGAATTGCTTATTCGGCTTTATGTTGGGTTGTGGGTATTTTGGGTTATATTTCTTCGCTATCTTTATTTTTTGCGTTTCCTAATTTGCTGGATTCTAATTTAGCTGCGGAAAGTCAAGTCTTCGCAATTTTTTTCTGGATTGGTGTTCCGATACTTATTTCTGCGGGATTGGTTATATTAATTTTAAGACCAATTTTCTTGATTAGTGCATTTGATATTTATTCTGATTATATTGAAGAAACTAACCAAAAAATTAATATTTCAATTGATAAGAGAAAAGTTGGGATTGGAGTAATACTTTTTGCGATTTTTTGTGGATTTGTTATTTATTTATGTTTACAAAAAGATAAGATTCAGGGCAAGTTTGAAGAAATTGCCGTTATTATCAGAGATCCAAATGAAGTAGTGGCCAATGGCAATAATGCTGATTCTAATCATTTTGATGGTGATACCGCGACCCATCCTCCTATTCAAAATGAATTACAAGAGGTTAAGTCGGCAATTGTTGAGGGAATTGATTCTGATAAATATAAAATCAATCTTGTTTTTGAATATAAAATATTAGCAAGGGTTCTTTCTAAAAAAGAGTATGATCAAGACCCTGTGTCAGAAGTCTCTAAATATGATTTTGTTTTAGGGTGGCAAGGAATGTCTTTATCACATCTTTTTGATAATATCAAGATTATTCAGGAAAATAGAGGGTATAAATATCAAAATAATAATGGAGAGAATCTTTCTCTTGGTCAAGAATCAAGAGCTATGGTTGCTAATACTCATATTATCTCGGCAAATAATGATGTTGCTGATATTTTAAAGCAAGTTAGTGGTCTTGATATGGTGGAAATGGAAGGTTATCTTGTGGACGTGTCTTCTGTTGAAAATAAATGGGTGTGGAAAAGCTCTAGGATTAGAGATGATGAAGGAAAGGGTTCTTCTGAAATAATGTTAGTTACTAAAATTAGAATAAAGTAGGTTTGTTAAAAGATATTGCTTTTTTGCTTCAAATTCATTATTATTGATAATAATTAGCAATAAATTAATATCAAATGTTGATTAAAACAGATTTGGCAACTGAGGTGACAAGATTACTTGAGGCCGGGGTTATGAAACAACTCAATAGCTCGATTTTTTACTCTCCTTTGAGGTATTTTTATAACCGATTCAAAAGGAACAAGCCACAGACCATTGACTATGCGCGAAGTGTTTTGAGGCAGGATATTGAAGGAATTTTGATGCAAATTCCTGGTTTTAATCCAGGTGTTTTTGTGGTTAATGGGGGTGCGACTGATGCTGGGAAGTTGTTTTTGAGGAGAATTTATAATATCGGGATTAATTTACTTAAAAAACACCTTACAATTAGGCAGGCTTTTAGTGTTTTAACCAATTCTAGCGTGCGGGAGCAGGTTTATAGCTTTATTTTAAAATCGGTCAAAAAAGCAGCTGTCGAATTTACGCCTAAAAACCTTGTAAATTAAACAATTAGGCTGTATAATATAGTCTTAGAGGTTTATTTTGATAAATCAAAAAAAGTGATTATGAAAATTGCTAACAAGGGGAAAATTACTATTGGCTGGCAGGAAATTATATCTTTGCCTCAATTGAATATGCCGGCCATTGAAGTTAAAGTTGATACTGGTGCGAAAACTTCTTCTTTGCATGCTGAGAATATTAAATTTTTCAATAAGAATGGTAAGGAATATATTTCTTTTGATGTTCATCCAGTTAAAAGACATAAAGAGGTAACGATTAAGTGTCAAGCGCCTTTAATGGATAAAAGAGATGTAAAAAGTTCAAGTGGTTGCAAGGAAAATCGCCCGATGATTAAAACTAAAATGAAAATTGGGGATCATGTTTTTGAAATTGATTTAAACTTAACTAAGAGAGATTACATGAAGTCTCGTATGCTCTTAGGCAGGGATGCTATGAAGGGTATTGTGATAATTGATCCTGGACATAAATATTTGCACGGAAAATTATCTGATCGTGAAATTGAGTTAAAATATAAAAATAAAAAATGAAAATAGCTATATTATCTAGAGATTCTAAGCTTTACTCCACGAGTAGTCTTTTCAAGGCTGCGAAAGCTAGAGGACATGAAGTTAGAATTATTGATCACTTAAAGTGCTATATGGATATTAATTCTGATGATCCTAGGGTTTATTATAAACAAGAAGCCCTGGAATTTGATGCTGTTATACCTAGAATTGGCGCTTCGGTTACTTTTTATGGAACGGCAATTTTGCGTCAGTTTGAGATGAATGGGGCTTATGCGATTAATGAATCTTTGGCCATTACTAGATCAAGAGATAAATTGAGGGCTCATCAATTGTTAGCTAAGAAGAAGATTGGGATGCCGATCACTGGTTTTTCTCATTCGGCTAAAAATACTGATGATTTAATAAAAAATGCCGGTGGTGCGCCTTTGGTGTTGAAGCTACTTCAAGGAACGCAAGGCAAAGGGGTGATTTTGGCGGAAACTAAAAAAGCAGCACAAGCTGTTATGGAGGCTTTTATAGGTTTGGATGCGTCTTTCTTGGTTCAGGAATTTATAAAAGAAGCCGGAGGGGCGGATATTCGATGTTTTATTGTTGGAGATAAGGTTGTGGCTGCGATGAAAAGGCAAGGTGCAGAAGGAGAATTTCGTTCAAACCTGCATTGTGGCGGATTGGCAACGCTTGTTAAGTTAACAGCGGAAGAGAGAAAAACTGCTTTATCGGCTGCTAGGGTTATGGGCCTTAGAGTTGCTGGCGTTGATATGGTGAGATCAAATAGAGGCCCTTTGGTTTTAGAGGTTAATTCTTCTCCTGGTCTTGAGGGGATAGAAAAGACTACAGGAAAGGATGTTTCTAGCATGATTATTGAATATATCGAGAAAAATGCTAAATGCATGAAAAATAGTAGAATAAATAAAGGTTAATTTATGTCAAAATTAGTAATTGGTGGAAAGAAAATAAAGTTAGGCGAAAGAAAGAAGGTATGCCTTGAGGTTGCTAGGCTTTATGATTTTACTGAGGTAAATATTCCAATCGAAGTTGTTAGAGGTAAAAAAGAAGGACCAACTCTTTTTATTTCGGCCTGTATTCATGGTGATGAAATTAATAGCGTTGAGATTGTTAAAAGGCTTTTAAATCATAAGTTACTCAAGAAAATCAAGGGTACTCTTATAGCAATACCGATAGTAAATGTTTTTGGTTTTAATGATAAGTCTCGCTATTTGCCTGATAGAAGGGATTTGAATCGTTGCTTTCCTGGCTCTGAAGAAGGTTCTTTGGCTGCAAGGATTGCTCATAAATTTATGAATGAAATCGTAAGTAAATGCGATTATGGTATTGATTTACATACTGCTGCAATTCATAGAAATAATATTCCGCAAATAAGGGCTTGTTTGGATGATGAAGAAACTAAATCATTGGCGGAGGTATTCAATGTTCCAGTTATGATAAATTCCGATATTAAGGATGGTTCGCTTCGTCAGGCTGCAAGGGATTTAAATATTCCTACACTGCTTTTTGAGGGCGGAGAGGCTCTGCGATTTGATTCTAGAATAGCAGCATCAGCCCTACAAGGCATCTTGTCTTTAATGTTTAAAATTGGAATGCTTGAAGGTAACAACAAATACTCAATTAAAAAGAAAGAGACATTTATTGCTAGATCAAGCTACTGGATAAGGGCTCCTCATAGTGGAACAATAGTTTTGAAGAAAAAATTAGGGGATTTTGTTAAAAGAGGTCAAATCATAGGAATAATTTCCGATCCTTTTGGTCAACATGAATTTAAAGTTACTTCAAAATATGAGGGAATTGTGATTGGGTTAGTGACTTTACCACTGTTAAATAACGGAGACGCAATAGCTCACATTGCAACATTTAAAGATACTCAAGAGGTTGAAGAAAATATTAATATATTTGAAGATCAAATTAATAATTTAGGCATATTGTGAAGTTTAAAATTAAATTTACAAAAAAACCTCGACTATATATAGCTACATTAATAATCCTAGCATTTATATATGTGCTGTTAAAATATTCAGTAACATATTTAGTGGTTTCTTCTATAAATAGCTCGCTGGATGTTGCTGTTAAAAACAAAGTAAAATTATCAAATGTTAGTTTTAATCCAGCTACTTTAAATCTTACCATAAAAGATCTAAAGCTTGACGACGATGTGTCTTTAGATAAATTATTTGTAGATTTTAATTTTCCAAATTTAATTTATCGAGAGGTAAAATTTAAGGCTTCAGCCTCAATAAATGGAGCAAAAAGTACAATTGGCGGAAAAGTTTCTTATGCAAAAGTTGATGTGAATTTTGAGTTAAGTAATTTTGATTTGAATGTACTCAATCTTTTTATAGATAAGGAAGTAGTTGGTTTTGGAAAAGTTAGAGGAAAATTATCCAGCAAAGGGTCTTTTTATGTAAATGATGATGAGGTTAAGTTGAATTTAGATAATTTAAAGCTGCAAAACTTATTTTTATATTCAAAAGATCTCGAGGTAATTAATTATTTTGCCAAAGAGTTTGAGGTAAAAAATCTAAAAATAACCAGTAATAGTGCTTTTTTGAAAGCTAAATCACCATCTTTAAATATAAGTAATTTGATGTTATCGGTTCCATCTAAAAATTTTAAGGACTATAGATTATCTGAATTTGCAAAAATAGAAATTGGTAATATTGATGTTGATAGTGATAAAAAAAATCTTACGATAAAAGGGTTTTTTGATTTTAAAGATGGAGGCTTCTTTGCTTTAAATAAATATCAGGCGGAAAATAAAGATGTTGTGGATATAAAATTAAGCAGCACCGATTTAACTCAATTTTCCAGTGCATTTGAGCCATTATTGAATTACCAAATTAAAAGCGGCAAGATGTCGCTTGATGCTAAAATTTATGTGGATAATAAAGAGATTAATGGAAATGTAAAAATTAATTTAAGCCAACTTGGTTTGGATAGTGAAAATGAGCTTGGTAAGGAAATTGAAAATCAAACTTTAATGCCATTAAGAACGGCCATTTTCTTTATTCAAGATGATGATGGTAATATAGATCTAGATTTTGACTTACATGGAGATAAAAACGACCCGAACTTTAGCGCTCTAGGTATTTTAGGTAAGGGTGCTGGGTCTATGGTAATTTCGAAAATTAATTCAATTGTTGCAACGAAGGTGGCTGTTAGATTTACGCCGATGCTGGTTTCTTCTTTGCCGCTTTCGCCAAGTAATGTTTATAGCGTTGCCAGTGGTGCTTATAAAATGGTAACAAAGCCTAGATTTAAAGATATTGAGTTTGCTCGTTTGGAAGATGATATAAAAGAGTCTTCTGAAAAAGATTTGGCAATTATCGTTGATTTTTTAAAGAAAAATAAAGAGGTTAAGCTTAATATTTGTCCAATAGCCTCAACTTTTGAGTTTGATAATCAAAAAGATAGCGACAAAAAAGCTCTTTTGCTTGCAAATGAAAGGGTAAATTCTTTAACTAAATATTTTAAGAAAAATAACGACGATGGCACTTTAAAGCAAGTAATTTTTTGCAGACCGAAGGTTTCCGACAGCAAAGAAGTCGCCAAGGCAGAGATCTCTATTTAATTTTCTAGGTGCGATTGACTTGTTGATAATACTTGATTTTATTTTATAACCTTATATAATTAGCAATAGATAGTTGATTATTTTCTTGCTTTTGCTGATAAAAGGCCTTTGGGTGTTTTTGTGCTCTTTTTAGTTGAGGTGAGATTTTTTCGCAATTTAGGTCTTTCATTATGGGGCCAGTTTTTTGGGGCTATGGCGCAGTTGGTAGCGCGCTTGCATGGCATGCAAGAGGTCACGAGTTCGAATCTCGTTAGCTCCACCAAATTCCACTTAAAATTCTAATCTCAAGCATGCCATGCTTGCATGGGCTTGAACGACACAGCTCGAAGCCAAGCTTTAGCTTGGCGAGATGGGTGGCAAAACGATTAATAATCGTTTTGAGTGAATAGCGGGCGAGGTTATACCGAGCCCAGGGATGCAAGAGG
>JAYPPA010000003.1:0-20740 GCA_038131245.1 Rickettsia sp.
CGGGCCCCCGTCAATTCCTTTGAGTTTTAGCCTTGCGGCCGTACTCCCCAGGCGGAGTGCTTAACGCGTTAGCTGTGACACTGAAAGACTAGGTCTCCCAACATCTAGCACTCATCGTTTACGGCGTGGACTACCAGGGTATCTAATCCTGTTTGCTCCCCACGCTTTCGTGCCTCAGCGTCAATATTGGTATAGACAATCGCCTTCGCCTCTGGTATTCCTCCTAATATCTACGGATTTCACCCCTACACTAGGAATTCTATTATCCCCCACCAAATTCTAGTTTAACAGTTTCAATTGCAGTTCCCAGGTTGAGCCTGGGGCTTTCACAACTGACTTGTCAAACCGCCTACGCACCCTTTACGCCCAATGATTCCGAACAACGCTAGCACCCTTCGTATTACCGCGGCTGCTGGCACGAAGTTAGCCGGTGCTTTTTCTGTAGGTACCGTCATTATCTTCCCTACTAAAAGAGCTTTACAACCCGAAGGCCGTCATCACTCACGCGGTATTGCTGGATCAGGCTTTCGCCCATTGTCCAATATTCCCCACTGCTGCCTCCCGTAGGAGTCTGGACCGTGTCTCAGTTCCAGTGTGGCTGATCATCCTCTCAGACCAGCTACAGATCATCGCCTTGGTAGGCCATTACCCCACCAACAAACTAATCTGATAAAGGCTCATCTAACAGCGATAAATCTTTCCCATAAATGGTAATATACGGTATTAGCGTTGGTTTCCCAAAGTTATTCCGTACTGCTAGGTAGATTCCTTTACATTACTCACCCGTTTGCCACTATCAACCGCTAGTAAACTAATGGTTGACCGTTCGACTTGCATGTGTTAAGCATACCGCCAGCGTTCGTTCTGAGCCAGAATCAAACTCTCAAATTTTGAAATTCGAAAATTCGAAACGACTTATTACTCTCATTAAACTGGACCATAGATCGTTAAAATAAATTTCAACAATCTACAGAAAAATATAAATAAGAGGTAGTCTATCGCGACTACCGCCTTTATATTTATCTCTTATAAATTAACCTTAAAATAAAGTTAATTTGTTTGCATAAAATCAAAAATTATCTAAATCGAAATTTAAATATATTCTTGAATAGTTTTCTAAATATTCACAATGTAAAAACAACTTCAAACTAACTAGTAGTTTGAGAACTCTATTTATGATTGATAGTCTTATCTTACTAGATAGGCATCTTTATATAAATCACAAAATCATTAAGTGAAACTCAATTATAAAGCAATAATTTTTATAAGTCAAGAGCTTTTTTAAAAAAAATTTAATAAGTTTTTAATAGTTCAGTGTTTTTCTTAAAAATTCAAAGAAAATAACCTTATTAGAGCCATTAGAGCCAGATTTTAAAGCAATCTCTAGCTTCTGGATCTCTAAAAGCCATTTTGCCACAATAGTCAAATCAAGAGCATTTAATTGCCTTTTAAAATCATTCTGCGCCTTAAAAAAAAGCCTCTGATCTTTAACAGCCTCCTCGATAGAAACACCTTTCTTCTCAATAGCTATTTTTGCAAAATATAACTTTTGGATATAATTCGCTAAAAACCTCACCGCCACAATAGATTCAAAGCCATTTTTCAACAAATCATCGATACTTTTTACTGATTTTTCGAAGTTTTTCGCAGCAAAACTATTGGTAAACTCTTCAAAAGCAACCTCGCTTTGAGACTTTATCACCCTATCTACAGTCTCTACTGTAAGGTCTCCAGGACCAAAGTAAGTTGCTAACTTTTCAATCTCATTAGCAATAATCTGCCTATTTTTACCGACTAGATCAAATATTTTAGTTACCAAATCATAGTTAAAGCCAAGCCCATGGCGCTTTAGCTGCTGTTCTATTAACTTTCTAGTAATTGCATCAGAATCTTCGTAACATGGTATAGCGGCAATAGAATCGCTAGTTTGAGCAATTTTACGAAGCGCATTACCAGTATCCAAATCACCAGCCTGGACGAGAATAAAATTATCGCTTTTTTTAATATTTTCCCCATCCTTCAAAAGCTCTTTAATTGCAGCCCCAGCAGCCACATCCGCATCTTTAATCATGATCAACTTTCGACCACCAAACATCGAATAAGCATAAAATTCATCCGCTAAACATGCTTTATCGCTACTCAGGCGCTCTTTTGATAAATCGCACACCAAAAATTGATCAGTCATATCACTAACAATAGCCTTTGAAATCGCGTTAAATCGACTCTTAATCACGCTAATATCCTTGCCAAACACCACTGCACCAGCGATTTTCGCATTAGCAATATTTTTTACATATTTGTCAATTTCGTTATTTGCTATTTTCATAAACTTACTATCCTCATACCTTTACTTAATTCTTCCCACCAATTTAGCGGCAAGCTTTGATAATTCCCCTCTTTTAGAGAGTCTGCTCTTCAAAGCCTTGGCGTAGAACAGTTCTAAACCTAAAGTCCCCAACCTTTTCAAGTGGATAAATCCACAAAAAATCCTCTAGATTCCCTCCCTTAACAAGCTTTAAAACCTTGCCACCATTGCTTTTAGTGAGTATTTTTACCTGACAGCCATAAAAATCACGTTTTTTACCTTTTTCAAGTGCCAAAATATCGCTTTCAAATAGCTCTAGCCCTTCTAGTCTTGGCTTATAGCCTTTTTGCGAAACTTCTGCCATTGCTAAGCTTAAGATTTTTAGAGCAATTTTACGATTAATTTGCCTATATTTCTTCAAATTTAGCAAAAAATTACCACCATTTACGCCATTTTCAACAAAAATTAGAGCTTTTTTTGCCTCTTTTAGCACCTCTTCATCCTCTAAATCCCTTGATTCACGCAAATTTTCGCTAAATTTCACAATTCGATTGGTAATTGCCGATTTTTCCTCAAATGTAGACAAAAATTTACGAATTTTATTGCGCAAAAATCGCTCATCAGCATTGCTTTCATCCTCAAACCAAGCAACATTTTGCTCTTTCAAATAATTTACCAGATCTTCTTTAGCGGCCTCTAGTAAAGGTCGACAGATTTTTACACCACTCACTTCGCTAACTTCATCCATGCCAGAAAGGCCGTCTAGTTGGCTTCCGCGAAATAATCGAATCAAGAAATTCTCTGCCAAATCATCTTTGTGATGCGCAGTAAAAATATGCTCGATATTATTTTCCTTCGCAAAATTAGTTAGCAACTCATAGCGCGCCTGCCTCAAGCTTGCTTCGATATTCGATTTCGGCGATTTTTTTACCGACAAAATTTTGTGAGGAATTCTTTTGCTAAGCAACATATTGCCAACTGATATTGCTTCTGCACTAGAACCTTCGCGCATAGCGTGATCAACGGTTACTGCAAATAATTTAATATTATTTTCACGGCAAAATTCATCCAGCATAAATGTCAGCGCCATTGAATCCGCACCACCAGACACCGCGACTAGGACTTTATCTGGATATATTTTAAAATGTTTTTCAAAAAAAGTTTTGATCATTTTACTCTATTTATTTTCCTCCTAGGATGTTAATGGACAATTCCACGCATGGGTGACACTTGGATGAGTCCATTAAACTCTAGAGGCAAATTAGCCACCTTCAACCAACCTTAAACAATCGCCGTAACTAAATAGCTTTAGCAAAGCTCGGTATTTGGCACTTTCATCTTTAGTTAAAGTTGAATCTTGCCTCAAAACCTCTTTAGCGCTCAAGCTCGCCATTTTCAGCAAATCAATGTCGCTTTCAAGGCTTGCCATTTTAAGTTCAGCCATGCCGCTTTGCCTAACACCCAGCATCTCGCCACTACCTCGAAGCTTTAAATCTTCCTCAGCAATGTAGAAGCCATCATTGCTATTTCGCATGATTGTCAGTCTCTGCTTAGCTATTTTACCAAATCTTTTTCCATAAAGCAAGATACAATACGACTTTTTATCGCTTCGACCAACTCTGCCCCTTAATTGATGAAGCTGTGACAAGCCAAAATTTTCAGCATTTTCAATCACCATCACCGTCGCGTCAGGCACGTCAACGCCCACTTCAATCACAGTTGTAGCCACTAAAATCTGCAGCCCATTGCCATTTTCCTTAAATTCCTTCATCACCTCATCTTTCTCGTTATTCTTCATTTTACCATGAATTAGCGCGACCTTTTCCTTGCCGAAAACTTGCGCTAGCTCTTCAAAACGAGCTTTAGCAGCCTTCAAACATCGATCTTCTTGATCTTGCTTTTTTTCCTCATCCTCACTTTCTTCGATTAATGGGCAAATCCAGTAGATTTTTTCGCCTTTTGCAATTGCTCTTTTAATGCCAGCAAGAACCTCCTGCTGACGCTCTTGGGACATTATACTAGTATTAATTTCCTGACGATTTTTCGGCTTTTCATCCAAAATCGTAATATCAGTATCGCCATAAACCGCCATCATCAGGCTTCTAGGGATAGGGGTCGCACTCATCAAAAGCACATCCACATCCTTGCCTTTTTCCACCAAATTAAGCCTCTGCATCACGCCAAAGCGGTGCTGTTCATCGATTACCGCTAATCCTAAATTTTTAAACTCGACATCATCTTGTAAAACCGCATGAGT
Organism: Rickettsia sp.; assembly: GCA_038131245.1. Classification (GTDB taxonomy): domain Bacteria; phylum Pseudomonadota; class Alphaproteobacteria; order Rickettsiales; family UBA1997; genus CAMCFD01. Next base: position 4,563 of record JAYPPA010000003.1, read on the forward strand.
ACTGATCAAAATATCAATTTCGCCATTTTTTAGCTTTTTACAAAGCCCCTCTTTCTTTTTTTTGGTAGTTTTCGAAGTCAAAATCTCGATTTTCGGAGCTTTCTTGGTACCGCAAAATTCTTCAGCCATTTTCTTGAAATAAGTAAAATGCTGATCAGCCAAAATCGCAATTGGCACAATCACACAAGATTGTTTACCCGCAAAAAATGCCAACAAAGCCGCATAAATCGCCACCACAGTCTTGCCCGACCCAACATCGCCTTGAAGCAATCTCAGCATCCGCTTATTCGACAACATATCCACCTTAATCTCTTTTACCGCATTTTTTTGCGCATTTGTCGCCTCAAAAGGCAGGCTCTTGAGAAAATCCTCAACCAAATTTTCATCAACTGCCAACTTTTTCTTACTCTTAATCTCTTTGTTTTTAACCAATCGCATCGCCAATTGCCAAGAAAGCAATTCATCAAATTTGAGCCTCTCTTGCGCAAGCCCCTTCTGATTTTCAGTAAATTCCAAATTATAATTATGCAGAGCCATTAATGCTGGCACAAATAACGGCCAAGATTTTTCATCCAAAATTTTTTCACCAACCCAATCCTTCTCGACCGCTTTCTTCTCATCAAATTTCTTTATCAAGAAATTCAAAATCTCGTTAATTTTCGCTCGCACGAACCTTTGCGTAAGCACACCGCTCAGCGGATAAATCAAATTCGTAACCGGCAATTTATCAATATCCTTCGCATCAACAATCTCTAATGGATGCACAATCTGATTTTCTCCACTTGCTCTACTAAAATTCCCCAAAACAGCAATTTCATTACCTTCTTTAAGCTTCTCAATTTGGCTTGGATAAATTTTAAAAAACACCAGACTTAAAAAACCACTCGAATTCGAAGCTACAATTTTATAAGGTTGGCGCCTATTTTGCGGCTTGATGTGAGTCTGGATTTTCAGCTTCAAAATCACCAAATCATCATTCTTCAGATCAAAAATCTGTGGACAATACAAAACCGACTCGCTTCTAAGAGGCTTCACCAACAGTAAATCAAAAATTTTATTTTTTCCAGCAAGATTCACCAGATTTTTCTCAAAAAACTCAGCAACATTCTTCAAAATTCCAAACGGCGAAGTTAAAAATTTCAGACTCGAAAAATTCGAATAATCTACAGTTTTTTTTACCATTATTTAATCACATCTTTTGTTACTTTTTCAATCAACTTCAAACATTCATCAATATCAGATTTACGCGTTTTAAAAGAAGAAACACTAATCCGAAAAGCATTAACGCCCTGCCAATTAGTCGACGAAAACCAGCAAACTCCTGAATCCTGAACTCGCTTTAAAATTTCTGCCAACTGCTCGTCACTTCCAATTTTAGCTACTATTTGATTAAAAACAACATCATTTACAATTTCGTAACCAGCTTTTTTCAAACCCTCAGCAAAATACTGCGCATTTTCGCAAAGTTCATGCACAGCATCCGAAATCCCACCCTTACCAAGCGACCTAATCACTGCCCAGATCTCAAGCGCCCGAGCCCTCTTTGAAAAATCAAGCGTAATGTCTTTTGACTGAGTCTTAGTCTGCTTCTCAACAGAAACATTGCCGCAAGCCATCGCCGACTTTAACGCCTCAACATGCTCCTCCTTAATAAGAGTAAAAGCCCCATCGTAAGAACTATTAAGCGTTTTGTGGCCATCTGAAGTCAAAAAATCAGCATACTGCAAACCTTTAATCAAATATTTTTTAGTCTCGCAGGCCCCAGCCCACAACCCAAACGCCCCATCAACATACATCAGCGCCTTTGCCTCTTTCGCTTTTTTTCCAATCTCTTCAAAAAAATCAAAACTTCCTGAATTTAAATTCCCAGCCTGAGTGCAAACAATGCAAAATTCATCCAATTGCGGCAAGTCCTCCGCTTTCATTCTACCTTGCAAGTCACAATCAACCAGCTCAACATTATCTGACCCAAATCCCAAAATAGAAATGGCCTTCGCCAAAGTAACATGAGCCTCTTTAGAGGCAACAATCCTAATCTTTGGCGCATCAAAAAGACCGCGCTTTTTAACATCAAAACCAACTCTTTCGTAAATTTTATTTCGCGCTGTCACCAAAGCCACAAGGTGCCCAGTCGAAGTCCCACTCACAAAACTTGCGGCGTATTTACCTGGCAAGCCAAAAAGCTCAGGCAACCACCCTTCCACAACCTCCTCAATCTTCGCGCAAACCGGCGAAGCCACATCGCTCACAGCATTTTGATTCCAAACATCTCCAAGCAATCTCGCGCCAAGAGCGGACTCACAAACCGACCCAATCACAAACCCAAAATATTTCGCACCATTGGAAGAGACAGTTCCAGCAGACCCATTTTCATGCAAGAACTTCAGCGTCGCAAGCGGATCGCAAGCCCCCTCAGGCAATTTTTCATCAAATTTTTTAAGATTTTTTAACTCAGATTCCGAAGGAAAAGCATTTTTTTCATCAACTCCAGTAAGATACTCCCCAGCATATTCAAACGCTTTTTGCAAAACTTTCTGCTCTAAATTATTTTTCTCATTCATTTAATTCGCATCTTTTAATTTTTCAGTCACAAAGCCACCTTTCCACCAACCTACTTAAACTAAGAAATTTTATTCCTAGGATATTATTTGGCGAGCGTCATGTACAAAGGCACTTTCCCGCTAATCGATCAGGCAAAACAAACTTTATTCTAAGGATAAAGTTTCGAAACCTAATTAATCCTCCCCTCTAGCAGCGCGCCTCTTCTCGTCCTTCTCCTTAAGCGAAGCCCTTTTGTCGTACAATTTTTTACCCTTCGCAAGTCCCAAAAGCACCTTAACCTTGCCTCGCTTAAAATAAAGCTTAAGCGCCACCAGCGAATACCCTTTTTGCGCCATCTTCCCCGTCAACTTCACCATCTCTTTTTTATGAAGCAGCAACTTACGCTTGCGCTGCACCTCGTGATTAAATTGACTCGCACCCTTATACTGATTAATTGACGCATTAACCAAGTAAAATTCACCCTTTTCCTCAGCAACATACGCATCATTAATATTCACCTGCCCAAGCCTCAGCGACTTCACTTCGCTTCCAACAAGCATAATCCCAGCCTCAATCTCTTCATCAATCGTAAAATTAAAATACGCCTTACGATTTTGTGCAATTATTTTTTCCCCAATCATTTAATCTTTCTCTGTTGTTTTGCGATGGCCCTCAATCTTTTCAACCGCTTTATTAAACTCTGTCAATTGAGACCCTTTAAGCCTAGTTCCAGAAACCGCTTTCACTCTAGCCGGATTAATCGCTTTACCTTTCCTTAAAACCTCAAAATGCAAATGTGGACCTGTCGACCTTCCCGTCGTGCCAACATACCCAATAACATCTCCTTGCTTAACCCTAGAGCCATTCTTAAATCTAGGATTAAAACGACTCATATGTGCATAAGCAGTCTGATAAGTCGAATTATGCTTAATCTTAATATAATTTCCATAGCCACCATTCCTACCTCTACGCACAATACTACCATCCCCAGCAGCAAAAATCGGCGTTCCCCTGCGCGCAGCAAAATCCACCCCCTTGTGAAGCTTCGAATAGCCAAGCACCGGATGCCTCCTAAAACCAAACTTCGACGAAACCCTGGCCCCATTAATCGGCGTCTTCAAAAGCGACTTCTTAACACTATAGCCCTTCTTATCAAAATACTGCAGCGACCCATTTGGCATACGATAAGCATACATCGCAATCTTACGCTTATTCTTCAAATCAAGCATCGCAAACAAAACATTTCCATCCTTCACCTTCTTACCGCCCTTATTATAAAAAGCCTCAACCACAATTTCAAATTTATCCCCAGAGCGAATATCACGCTGAAAATCCACATCATACCCATAAAGCGCAATCATATTCATAACCGCATTCGCAGAAGCCCCAGCCTTAGTCGCATCCACAAAAAGCCCCTCATCAATCACGCCTTTATACCTAGCAACCTTTTGCGTCAATTCACGCTTCACTTTTTTAGCAACAAAAGAATCCTTGCCATCTTTTTCAACCCGATACTCAATTTCAGGAGAAGGCACAATCTTAAATTCATCCAAAAACACAATCTTGCCAACAATTCTGTCATTCTCATCGCGCTTTAATTTCACCTTATATTTAGCAATCATACTATCACCAACCACAATATCTCTAGGATCCAACTCCTTCTTCAGCGCCGACAAAACCTGAACAACCTTATCTTCGCTAAGCCCCACATCTAGCAAAAACCCCAAAACCGTATCTCCGCTTTCAACAATTCTCTCGTAAATTTGAATCTGATCAATGTCCAAAATCTCATTTCCATTAACCACCCTAATTTCAATAATATCCGACAAATCCCTGTTTTTTATCGGCTGCTTTTCATTTAAAAAACCTCTAATTGCAAAACCAACATTAAAACACAAAATACAAACCAAAATAACCACCGCAATCGGCCTAAAATATTTAAGTTCTATCAAGCGAATCATCGAAGACAGTAGGCTCTTTGACAAAGTAACCACGCTTTTCTTCAAAGAAACAAAAGAAGTGGCCAAAAATGACTTAAAAAACTTCAAAGTAGCTTTTTGAAACACCCCAAAGATCTTTTTATAATTCTTTTTAAAAGATTTTTTGGGAATTTTTTTCAAAAAACCTTTAAAAATCTTATTAAATTTAGCTTTTATTTGCTTTTTTGTCAACATCTAGAAAAATTTTAAAGTTAAATTGACATTATTTTATGTCAAAATTAACAATAAGTATTAATAAAATATAAATAATATACAAATAATTGACAAAAAGACACTTATTTTATGTCATAAATGCAATATTATTAAACAATCAAAATAATATAAAAAAAATCAAAAAAACTACTTGCATAGCGTCCCAAGATATGTTATAATAGCATTTCGCGCATACTAATAGCATTTTTTAGCATTAATATAGCCAATTAAATACATTTAAATAAGAGTTTAAAACAATATAAAAAAATAATCAACTATTTCGATCAAGATTATGCCAATAAAGAAAAATAAAAAAACCGTCAAAAAGACTATCGCCAAAAAAGCAACTAAAAAAACCGTCAAAAAAGTTGCAAAAAAAGCTGTAAAAAAAGCTGTCAAGACAGTCAAGAAGGCCGTTGCTAAAAAAAAGCCAGTTGCTAAAAAAGCAACTAAAAAACCTGCAGCAAAAAAACCTGCTAAAAAAACTACAGTCAAAAAAGCCACTAAAAAAATAACTAAAAAGACCGCAAAAAAACCTGTGGCTAAAAAAGTAGCTAAAAAAGTCGCTAAAAAACCTGCAGTCAAAAAAACCACAAAAAAAGTAACTCAAAAACCTGCAGCTAAGAAAGTCAAAGAAACAGTCAAAAAAGCCGCCAAGAAAGCCACCGCCCCAATTGCAGCAGCAGAACAAGCTCCACCACAACCAAAAAAAACCAAAAACAACAACTCTGAATTCGCAATTGGCGACCATGTAATCTACCCATCTCACGGCATTGGAAAAATCATCGATACAGAAAAAGTAACAATCATGGGGTCCGACTTTAGCTGCTATCTCATATTTTTCGAACGAGAAAAGCTCACCATAAAAGTCCCAGTAGCAAACGCTCAGGATGTAAACCTAAGGCACATTGTTGACAAAAAAACCATCGAAGAAGTATTCGCAATCCTTAGAAGCGGCGTCAAGAAAATGAAAGGCATGTGGAGCCGCCGCGCCCAAGAATACGAAACAAAAATCAACTCCGGAGACATCTTCGCCCTAGCCGAAGTCCTGCGCGACCTCGCTCGCGACATCGAAGACGGCGACCGCTCCTACAGCGAAAGAATCATCTACGAAACCGCCATCTCCAGATTAGCTTCCGAGTATGCTGCCATTTACTCAATCGACCTTGAAGAAGCAAAAGAAATAGTCATTAACACTTCAAAAGACAAATTAAACAGCGATCCAAAAGACGAAATTGATCACTCTTTAAAAATCAGAAAAATCGACGACGAAGACGAAGACGAAGACGAAATCGAAGAAGACGACGAAGAAGAAGACGACTTTGAAGATTATGACGACCTAGATTAAAAACCATAAAATAGCAAAATGACCAATATTGCCAATGATTCAGTATTAAAATTAGCAAATGTCTCGAAATTTTATAACTCTAGCTCTCAAAAAGTCACCGCCCTACAAGACATTAACCTGGAAATAAAAAAATCCCAAGCATACTGCTTAACCGGCCCGTCTGGCTCTGGCAAAACAACCCTACTTCAAATCGCCGGCCTTCTAGACTCTCCTTCGCAAGGAGAAGTCTACATAAACGGCATCAATACCACAAAAGAAAACGACAAAACCAAAACCAAAATAAGAAGAGAAAATATCGGATTTATTTATCAATTTCACCATCTACTTCCAGAATTTTCCGCCCTTGAAAATGTAGCTCTGCCGCTTTTAATTCAAGGGTTAAGCAAAGACGAAGCTCATGAAAAAGCTAAAAAAATCCTCGAACTAGTCGATATGAACTCAAGATTAGATCATAAACCTTCCGAGCTTTCCGGCGGCCAACAACAAAGAGCCGCAATCTGCCGCGCAATAGTTTCAAACCCCTCTTTAATACTAGCCGACGAGCCAACCGGCAATCTAGACTCAAAAAACTCAAAAATTGTTTTCGAATTACTACTCAATTTAGTAAAAGAAAAAAACATCTCTTGTCTAATAGTTACGCACAACGCCCAGCTATCAAAAAAAATAAGCAACCGCCTTCATATTCAAGACGGAATCCTAGAAAACATTAGCTAAGTCGCACCACTCTTTTTTTACCAAAAACAAAATTTAAAAATTTTTCCTTGCAATTTTGCGCTTGACACAATATGCTATAATTGGATAAGTCTGTCTATAGTTTTTTATATAGAAGTAAATCAAGTCTCACAACCCTCCTCTTTGACAAAATAAAGCAAATAATTTCTCAGCCAAATATATTCACTTGTTTTTTATTTATAGCTATTATATATTCTAAATCAACAGGAAAACAATGTATATTTATGAAAATATTAAAAAATTCATTCACAGCGCTTCTAATCTTCATCTGCAGCTCTTGTGCATTAATAGTTAATGACAAAAAATCTGCTGTTTACATCGATTCAAACCCACCAGGAGCACACATCATCATCGAGGGAAGAAATTACGGCATGACTCCAACGATGCTAAACTTAGAAGTTAGGCCATACGAAGTATCATTATTAAAAGAAGGTTACGGCTCCGCCAAGCTTAACTTAGATGTTTGGCAAGGAATTGATAAAAATGCTGATGGAAAAAGATGTTTAGCCGACATGATAGGCTTCATTTTCATTGTAACCTACTATTCAGCGCTCTACTCAGATGAGTGTAAAATATTCAAAGAAAACGAATATAGCGTCGAAATACCATTTACCGCTTCAAAATCGGTCCAAAATAATCCCATGACTCCTCCTTCAAATAATTACAATAATTATAATAATCAGCAATATCAAGAAAATCCATATGTAAGGCAAGGCTATGGTCGCTCGCAAAGACTTCCTGTTTATTAATTAAGCTTAGATTGGGCTTACGCGCACGAATGAGTGCTTGTACGATCCAATTGATGACTAGGGACGAAATTGCAACGCCCAAAAGGTTATTTCCAGCGATTGTGGACCCAAAACCACTGACTCGGGGTCTGTCTAATCCATCTTTCTAAAATTTTATTGACTTTCGTCATTATTGAAACTTCGTCTTGACCCTCTATTTCTAGCGGATCTCCTACTTCGAACTTAAATCCTGAGCCATCTTCATTTCTATAGCTTCTAGCTGGAACAATTTCAACTCCATATTTTAAGGCAATTCTAGCAATTGAAGTTGTAGTTAAAGCATCTTGATGAAAAAATTTAATCATCTCACCATCACCAACCCTTTGATCTGCCATAATAATAACATATTCTCCTCTTTTTATATGAGCTATAATGTCCCTTAAACCATCTCTGCCTTTTGCAATTGGATCAAATTCTTTAATTTTACACATTAAATTATCAACATAGCGATTATTAAGCGGTCTATATAAAACATTGAGCCTCACCCCTTTAACCATAAAACACCTAAGTCCAACATCCCAATTACCGATATGCGCAGAAAAAATAATTCCACCTTTTGAATTTTCCTTCATTTTGCGTAAATTTTTTGCACTATTTTCATCAATCTCCACTATTTTATCAAGCCGTTCCTCACTCATCCTGCTAACATAAACATACTCGCCAACAATCCCCCCTAGGCTCATCCACATCTTGTCCAAAAGCTCCGCTCTTTTCTTCTCGTCAATTTCCGGCATCGCTCTAGCCATGTTTCCATAAGCAATTCTGTGCGCCCTATGTCGCTTTCCAATAACCTTAGTAATAAAACCAGAAAGACGCGACGCTGCCTTCATTCCAATAATACGAAAGATCACAATCATCACAATTGCAACCAAAAACTGAATTATATGATTAATTTCTTCACTAATTTTTTTAATCATTTTTCTTTAATTATTTTTTCAATATCATCAATTATAACATCCTTTTGCTTAAAAGTAAACTTTATGTCCAAAAAATCGATTTTTTGACGATATTCCTCGCTAAATTTCACCCAATCCTTCTTTGTCGTTACAAGCTTCAGCCCTTTTTGCTGTGCATATTTAATTAACCCGCGCAAATCTTTATCTTTATAGCTATAATGATCAGCAAAAGATTTAGTTTTCACAATCTTCAGCCCATTATTTTTTAAAAAATCGAAAAATTTTTCTGGATAGCCAAGGCCGCAAAAAGCCAAAATTTCTTCACCAAGCAAGTCCCCAACCCTAGGCGATTCAATCTCGGCCACCACCACCTTGTAAAAAGCCTCAACCGCCTCCAATCGACCTTTTAAATCCTCATCAACTCCGCCAACCACAACTATTCTGTCTGCCATTTTAAAACCCTCTCTAACGCTTTGCCTTAAAGGCCCAGCCGGAATCATCATATCATTACCAAACTTGGTTTTTCCATCAACCACCAAAAACACAAAATCTTTTTTAACGCTATTATTTTGCATCCCGTCATCCAAAACCACCAGCTCATAACCAAGATCCTGTATCTTTTTCACCCCTTCAATTCTATTTTTAGCAACAAAAGCTGGCGCAATCTCACTAAGCAAAATCGGCTCATCACCAACTTCATCGGCGCTAGAATCTTTCAAAACCTCGCAAAAATTAACTTTTCCACCATATCCAGAGCTTAAATAAGCAAAATTGACCCCTTTTTCCTTTAAAATCTTACCAACAGCAATTGCAGTAGGCGTTTTCCCAGCCCCACCAGCAGTCAAATTCCCAATGCAAACCACCTTTATTGCAAACTCATTTTCTTTTCTAAAAAGCCACAATATTTTGAAAAGCGCCCAATAAATAAGGCTCAAAGGCAGTAAAAAAAACGACAAAATATTCTCTTCTCGCCAAAATTTAGGTGTTTTCATTTCTCTAAATTAATTTTTTTAACTTCCACATTTGCCACTCCGCCAATTCCACGAATATTAAGACTCTGTCCAATTTTTAAACTCTCAATATTTGAAATTACACTACCTTTTTCGTCGTTAATCATGCAAAAACCTCTACGTAAAACCTCTTTATGACTTCGTGAACTCAAAAGGCCACTTAAATTCTCGAGATTTTTATAAGAATAATCAAAAAAACCTCTTATTTTTATTTTAATCAATTCATTTAGCGAGTCAACTTTTTGAGATTTATTTAAAATTTTCTGCGCAATTTCTTCTCGATTTAAACTAACCGAATTAAGCTCAATTTGCCTCAGCGACAATAAATTATTAAGCGCCATCTTGATATTTTTTGCAAAAATCCCAAACCTTTCCTCCATTTTAGCCACCACCTCTTTTGGACTTCTGATAAGTCTCGCCAGAGCAGCAAACTCGTCACTTTTTTGCTTAAAAAATCGCTCTTTAGCTTCAATAAAGCGCCCATAAGCACCATCAACATCCGCCCTAACTTCATCCAAAACAATCGTCGCCATCTGAGCAGCCCCAGTCGGCGTCGGTGCCCTCACATCAGCCACAAAATCAAGCAAACAAAAATCCGTTTCATGGCCAATTGCACTAATAATTGGCAAATCATACTTAAAAACCTCGCGCACCAATTCCTCATCGCTAAAGGGCAGCAAATCCTCAACAGACCCACCTCCACGCGCAATAATAATCACCTGCGGCCGCTCATCTTTTGCTAAAGAAGCAAAATAATCAAGCCCAGCCACAACTTCCATACTTGCAGTTTTACCCTGCACAGTCGCATTGTAAAGCATAATATGAGTCGGGCATCTAGCCTCCACAGTGCTCGCTATATCCTTAATAACAGCCCCAGTTTCAGAAGTAATCACGCCAATTCTTTTTGGAAAAAACGGCAAATCTTTTTTATACTTAGCATCAAAAAGCCCCTCTTTCGCCAGCTTTTCTTTCCTCTTTTCAAGCATCGCCATTATCGCCCCAGCCCCAGACGGCTCAAGCTTTTCCGCGATAATCTGATAGCAAGATCTATTCATGTAAGTACTAATTTTTCCGCTAACATCGACCATCAAACCATCTTCAATATCAAAATCCACCGACATCGCAACTCCCCTAAAACAAACCGCATTCAAAAGCGCCTCCTCATCCTTTAAAGTAAAATATAAATGCCCGCTCGCCGCTTTTTTAAAACCACTAACCTCACCTTTAACTTTCACATAACCAAAAGAATCTTCGATTTTCATTTTTATCGACCTGGCAATCTGCGAAACTGTAAATTCTGGAATATTTGTCACTAAAAACTCTTGTTTTTTAAATAAATATCATTAACATTAATTATAGCAGCTATTTTTAAAAATCAAAGCTTTAAAATTAGTTGCCACCAAATATAAATAACCAAAAATTAAATAAAAACTATGTCAGTAAATAAAGTAATCCTAGTAGGAAACGTAGGAAAAGATCCAGAAATCAGATCAACCAAAGACGGTAAAGAAATCGCCAGCTTTTCCATTGCAACTACAGAAAATTGGAAAGATAAAGGTTCTGGTGAAAGAAAAAGCAAAACCGAATGGCACAGAATCTCCGTATTCTCTCAAGGTTTAGTTGGAATCATCAAAAACTATGTCAAAAAAGGCACAAAAGTCTACATCGAAGGTCAATTACAGACCAGAAAATGGACTGACAGCAATGGCGTTGACAAATACACTACCGAAGTAGTACTGCAAAACTTCAATTCTGCTTTACAGCTTCTTGATAGCAAAGGAGGAAGCTCCGGCGGTGGATCTTACGACGATGGAGGATCTTCTTCAGGATCATCCGACATCTCAGTAGAAGAAATCGACGACGAAATTCCTTTCTAAAAAAGACTTTGGAGTCTTAAAAAAGAAATTTAGCGCCAGCTTTATCATCAAAACCCTTGTTTATAGACACTTGGCAAGAGCCAGCAAGTAATCTGGCAACAAAATTTCAAAGCCTATTGATTTTTATTTCTCTTATGCTATAATTTAAAGCTATATAATTACTAAACAATAGAGCAACAAAAATGCCGACTCTTACAATTAACAACAAGGAAATTGAAGTTCCTGAAGGTATTACATTAATTCAAGCTTGTGATTTAGCAGGCGTCGAAGTGCCGCGTTTTTGCTATCACGATCGACTTTCCATTGCTGGAAATTGCCGTATGTGTTTAGTTGAAGTCGAAGGCGGCCCACCAAAGCCAGTTGCATCCTGCGCAGCCCAAGTTACCGAAGGAATGAAAGTTCATACCGACTCACCAATGGTAAAAAAAGCCCGCGAAGGAACTATGGAGTTTTTACTCGCCAACCACCCCCTTGACTGCCCTATTTGCGACCAAGGAGGAGAATGTGACCTGCAAGATCAAGCCTATCAATACGGAAAAGACTGTAGCGAATTTAAAGAAAATAAACGCGGCGTTACCTCAAAAAATCTTGGCACATTGATCAAAACCATCATGACACGCTGTATCCATTGTACTAGGTGCGTGCGCTTCACCACTGATGTTGCTGGCGTAGAGGAACTTGGCGCTGTCGGCCGCGGAGAAACCATGGAAATCACCTCATATTTGGAAAAATCCATGACCTCAGAACTTTCCGGAAATGTTATCGACCTTTGTCCAGTTGGAGCCCTAACATCAAAGCCCTACGCCTTCAAAGCCAGAAGCTGGGAACTTAAAAAAACCGACTCCATCGACATCATGGACTCCCTTGGAAGCAACACCCGCATCGATTCTCACAGCTTTGAAGTTATGCGCATCTTACCAAGAATCAACGAAGAAATCAACGAAGAATGGATCTCTGACAAAACAAGATTCTGCTATGATGGCTTAAAATATCAAAGACTCGATTCAGCCTACATCAAAGAAGATGGCAAGTTAAAAAAAGCAACCCTTGAAGAAGCTTACAAAAAAATCGCTAAAATAATTAAAACCTCGAAACCAGACGAAATCTCAGCCTTAAGCGGCAGGCTATCCTCAGTAAACGACATTTTTGCCCTAAAAAACCTCATGGACAAAATTGGCAGCAAAAATTATGATTGCCGCGCTGGCATTGACGCACTTAGCTCGCAAGACAGCGCCTCTTACCTATTTAACACCTCAATTGAAAAAATCGAAGAATCAGACTGTCTACTTTTAATCGGCGTTAACCCACGCAAAGATTCGCCAGTGTTAAATTCAAAAATCACTCGCAAATCATTCGACAAAAATTATAAAATCGCCGCAATCGGCGTTGAAGCTGACCTAACTTACAAATATGAAGATTTAGGATCAAACATCAACACTCTACAAGAACTCCTTAAATCTAAGCCAGATTTCGCCAAAACCTTAAAAGACAGCAAAAAACCGATGATAATTTTCGGTTCAGACGCCATTAGTGGAAAAAATGGCCCTGAAATCTTGAATTTAATCAAAGAAATCGCTGAAAAATATAAAATTACTAACAAAGATTGGAACGGATTCAACTTTTTAAGCAAAAATACCGGCCTAATCAATGGTCTTGAAGTTGGATTTGACGCAAATGACACAAAAACAATCCTTAAAAATGTCAAAGACGGCAAAACTAAGCTACTAATTTTAGCAGGAGCCGACGATGACATCGAAATTAACGCCCATAAAGACTGTACAGTAGTATATATCGGATCACATGGAGATTGTGGCGCAAATGAGGCTGATATTATACTTCCAGGACTTGCATTTAGTGAAAAAGATGACATTTATATCAACCTTGAAGGCAGGCCACAAAAAACCAAAAGAGCCATCTTTGGACCTGAAAATGCTATTATTGACTCTCAAATCATCATTGAACTGGCCAAAGAGTGCAGTATTGAGCTAGATTTCAAAGACCAAGAATCTCTCGAAAAACAAATTTTCAAAAAACATGCAAATATCGCCAAAATTGGTGAAATTTCCGACAGAAAATGGCAAAAAAGCTCAAAATCTAAGCAAAAAATCAATTCTTCAGCAAAAATAGAGGCTGTTGATTACGATTTCCATCTAACCAATGCCATCGCTAGATCGTCCCAAATACTAAATAAAAGAAGTCAAGACTTAGCCAAAAATCTATAATTTACAAAATAAGTTTTGATTTATGACGATTTTTCTTGCTTTTTAATTTCAAACCTGATATAATATAGGCTCGTCATTATCGAAAAAATAGCGGCTAACTAATTAATTAAATTCGATAAAAAATGTTAAAAATTCGTCTTGCCCGTGGGGGAAGAAAAAAATTACCTTACTACAGAATCGTGGTAACAAATGTTACTTCACCTCGTGATAGTAAGTTCATTGAAAAAATTGGAACTCATAATCCTTTGCTAGAAAAAACCGATGAAAATCGCGTTACTATCGCTAAGGATCGCGCAGAGTACTGGCTTTCAGTTGGTGCAATTCCTACTGAGAAAGTTGCCAAATTCCTTCGTGATTTAGGTGTAAAAGGCGCTGAAAAGCACCAACCTACTTTCGTTGCTAAGAAAAAAGGCGAAGGCTTGAAGAAAAAAGCCCTAGAAAAACTAGCTGCCGAAAAAGAAGCTGCTGAAAAAGCTAAAGAAGAAGCCGAAGCTAAAAAAGCTGAAGAAGCTGCTGCTAAGGCCGCTGAAAAAGAAGCCGCTAAAGCTGAAGCTGAAAAACCAGCCGAAGAAGCTGCTGCTCCTGCTGCTGAAGAAGCAAAGGCTGAATAATCCTGACTTCATTTATCTTCACTAATTCGGCTTGATTTCTTACTATGCAAAATCAAGTCGAATTAGTAACTTTTCACAAAATAACCTAGTGGACTTGAAAATTAATAACTTTCATGCTAATTCACCAATCTTTCTTGACTATTTCGCCTTCACCTGCTATCATAATACCATTACCAAAATAATAAGCACAAATGAAGGAAATATTAATTGCCTCAAATAACCAAGGTAAAATCAAAGAAATCACCGAGCTACTAAACTCTCTTGGCGTTAAAGCCATCGCACCAAAAGACCTAGAATGCTTTAAAGATCTGAAAGAACCAGAAGAAACCGGCCAAACCTTCGCAGAAAATTCCCTCATTAAAGCCAAATTTTACGCCAAAAAATCAGGAATAGCCGCCCTGGCTGATGACTCTGGCTTTTGCATCAAAGATCTAAATAATGAGCCAGGAATTCACTCTGCTAGATTTGCCCTTGATGACTCTGGACAAAAAAACTTTCCAAAAGCATTTGAAAAAATCTTTGATAAATTAGAAAAAATCGGCAAAAACCCCGAAAAAGACTCAATAAAAGCTCATTTCATCTGTAATTTAACAATTTTTGACCCAAAAAATAATTTACACAGATCATTTGAAGGAAAAATCAACGGCCAACTTTCCACGCCAAAAGGAGAAAATGGCTTTGGTTACGACCCGATATTTACAAAAGAAGGCATGGCAAAAACCTTTGGCGAAATAGATCCTGAGTTAAAAAATAACATCAGCCATCGCGCCGAAGCTTTTAAACAGCTAACAAATTGGCTTAAAGAAAATAATTAATATATGAATAAAATAATTTTAGACACTCATATAAAAAGTAATGTTTGGCAAAATATCCCCAATATTAAGCAAAAAATCAACAATATTGTTGAAAAACTTGCAAAAAAATCCCCTTTTAAAGAATTTACAAAAAAATGTGAAGTCGAAATCTCAATTAGCCTTACTAACGAAAAACAAATTCGCAAAATTAACAAAAACCACCGAAATAAAGACAAATCAACCAATGTTTTATCCTTTCCAGCCTTTGATCTAAAACAAAAACTCGACCCAAATGCTTTGGCAAAAACCCATGATTATATTTTTCTTGGCGACATAATTATTTCCCTGGAGAATATCAGAAAAGAAGTCCTAGATTCAGATTCAAAGACATTTGAAAGCCACCTTACGCACCTAATACTGCACTCTATGCTGCATCTAATTGGATATGATCACATTAAAAACGACGATGCTAAAAAAATGGAAAAACTCGAAATTGAAATATTAAAATCCCTAAATATTCAAAATCCATATGATAATAACTAATATTCTCTTAGGAGTATCATTATTTTTCTTAACAATAAGCTTTTTAACCGCCATAAACCCTGTCGAGAAAATTGTTATACTTTACGGCTTAACAGCAACAATGCTAGCCGTAATATTCTCAAACCTCAACCTTGAGCAAAACATCTTAACAGACTTAATTTTAGCTCTAATTTTAACAAAAACTCTTTTATTAATTATTATCACTAAATTTAGAAAATGATTCTAATAATTTGCACAATAATATCGATATTTGCCGGCTTTGTTTATCTATCTTGCTCACTTGGAAGCTTTAGATCTAGGGATTTGTTCGCCAAAATTCAATTCATCAAAAATCTCGGTCTTTATGGCTTGAATCTTGTGATTTTATCAATTGCAATCAACTCAAAAGAGCCGGCAATAATCACTAAATCAATCATTGCCATAATATTAAATATCATAGCAGTAAATTTAATGATTCAGCTAGTGACAAATCTTAGTATTAAGAAAAAAATAGAGCCAGATTCTTTAAAGAAAAGCTTGATAAAGAAAAAAAGAAGAGCAAGTGAGTCAAGAAGCTAAGACCTCTCAGCTACTTATAAAAGAAAGAAATTTTGTTCATAGGCTGTTAATTGGTGAATACACATA
>JAYPPA010000003.1:20840-78948 GCA_038131245.1 Rickettsia sp.
GATTAACTATTTGTATCTCATCAATTGATAGCCTAGGGATAAAATTTCAAAACTTTTAAGTAAAGAAATTTTGTTCATAGGCTGTTAATTGGTGAATACACATAGATTAACTATTTGTATCTCATCAATTGATAGCCTAGGGATAAAATTTCAAAACTTAAACCTCGACCAACACTCTTAGATCATTTTCACCATGAACCTCAACCGTACCACCCTTAACATCAATTGACTTTACAACCTTATCAGAAGAATCAAGAACATCAACTTTACCTTCTCTAATGTCACCTATTAAATGCTCATGTCCAGCCATAACGCCAACATCTCCAGAAGTACAAGGCACAACAACTTGATGCGCCTCGCCTTTAAAAATATGACCTTCGATTGAAATTATTTCAACATTTAAATTTTTCATAGCACTATTTAGCTAAAGTTTTGTCTTTTTCAACAGCCTCTTCAATAGATCCAACCATGTAAAAAGCAGCCTCAGACAAGTGATCATACTCACCAGCGCAAATTGCTTTAAAGCTAGAAATGGTATCTTTTAACGAAACTAACTTACCTGGAGACCCAGTAAATACTTCCGCAACATGGAATGGCTGAGACAAGAACTTTTGAATTTTCCTAGCCCTTGCAACAGTAAGTTTGTCCTCTTCAGAAAGCTCATCCATACCAAGAATCGCAATGATATCTTGCAGTGATTTGTAAGCCTGAAGAATCTTTTGCACCTCACGCGCTGTTTGATAATGCTCATCGCCAACAATTCTTGGATCCAAAATTCTTGAAGTAGAATCAAGCGGATCAACCGCCGGATAAATCCCCATCTCAGCAATCTGACGCGAAAGAACTGTAGTTGCATCCAAATGCGCAAACGAAGTCGCCGGAGCCGGATCAGTCAAATCATCCGCAGGAACATAAACTGCCTGAACTGAAGTAATTGAACCATTTTTCGTAGAAGTAATTCTTTCTTGCATTGAACCCATTTCGGTTGCCAAAGTCGGCTGATAACCAACCGCAGAAGGGATACGACCAAGCAAAGCCGAAACCTCAGAACCAGCCTGAGTAAATCTGAAAATATTATCAACGAAGAAAAGTACATCGCGATTTTCTTCATCACGGAAATATTCAGCTTGAGTAAGTCCAGTCAAAGCAACCCGAGCACGCGCTCCAGGAGGTTCGTTCATTTGTCCATAAACCAAAGACACTTTGGAATTTTCTAAATTATCAACATCAATAACTTTTGAATCAATCATTTCATGATAAAGATCGTTTCCTTCACGAGTTCTTTCTCCAACACCCGCAAATACCGAATAGCCGCTATGTGCCTTTGCTACGTTATTGATAAGCTCCATAATCAAAACCGTTTTTCCAACACCCGCACCACCAAACAAACCAATTTTTCCACCTTTAGCATAAGGAGCAAGTAAATCCACAACCTTAATACCAGTTTCTAAAATCTCAGTTTCCGTAGCCTGATCAGTCAAGACTGGCGCCTCAGCGTGAATCGGGTTCTTTTTCTTAGATTTAATTTCACCTTTTTCATCAATCGGTTCGCCAACCACATTCATAATCCTTCCAAGCGTAGCAGCACCAACAGGAACGCAAATCGCCGCACCAGTATCAACAACCTCTGCCCCTCTAACTAAACCATCAGTAGAGTCCATCGCAATCGCTCTTACAGTCTTTTCACCAATATGAAGCGCAACCTCCATAATCAAGTCTTTTCCGTCATTTTGACACTTTAAAGCATTTTGAATCGCTGGAAGTTCTTTAGCTTCAGAGAACTCAACATCCACAACCGCAGAAATAATTTGCGTTATTTTTCCTTTATTTTCGCTCGCCATTTTTTAAATCAAAAAAGTTAATAAATTATCCATCCAATCTTACACTATCTAATCTTAAATTTCAAGTAAAAAAACATCTTTAAAAGTAAAAACTCAGATTTTAAGCTTTTGCGCCTTTAAAAGAACATCCCTAGCCACCGGCGCAGCAGCCACAGAGCCACTTCCGCCATGTTCAATAACCACTGATATTGCATATTTTGGCTCGTGAAAAGGTGCATATCCAGCAAAAATCGCATGATTCTTATTCTCTCGAACTCTAGATTCTGACCTGCTAAGCTCGTCGGCTCTTTTAGAAATAGCCTGAGAAGTTCCTGTTTTTCCGGCCATCTCAAAGCCTTTTTCTCTTATTCTTTGATAATAAGCCGTTCCGTCTTCGCTATTAACCACATCGCTTAAAGCCTTATTTATAAAGGCAAAGTGCTTGCCTTCTTTTATTATTTTACTAGCCCTTCCAGATTCAATCTGAGCACTTAACTCCATATTTTTTATCAAACTTGGTTCTATTTTATAACCACCGTTAGCAAATCTAGCCATCGCCAGAGCAACTTGAAACGGTGTAGACAGTATAAATCCCTGGCCAATCGCGCAATTTAAAGTGTCTCCACCAACCCAACCTCTTTTGAAGACCTTGCGCTTCCACTTATCGCTTGGCAAATTACCAACACTAACTCCTTCTAAGCCAATATCAAACGACTCTCCATATCCAAAACGCCGAGCAACCTCATTAATCTTGTCTATTCCAAGCTTTTGAGCTAGTTCAAAAAAATAAATATTGCATGATTGTTGAATGGCGCTAGACAAATTAACCCTACCATGACCTTCTTTTTTCCAGCAATGAAACCTTCTATTTCCATACTTCTCGTGACCTTTACAAGTAACAATTTTTTCTGGATCTATGCCATTTTCAAGTCCAGCTATCGCCGTCATAATTTTAAAAACCGAACCAGGAGGATAAATCGCCGAAATCGCTCTATTGTTAAGCGGCAAATCTGGGTCGCTATTTAAATCTTGCCAATCCTGAGCGGAAATACCATGCGAAAATTTATTAACATCAAAAGACGGAGAAGAAACGCAAGTAAGCACTTCTCCCGTTTTAACATCAAAAACAACCACCGATCCAATCAAGTTTTTCAAGCGATCGTAAGTGAATTTTTGCAGCGAATAATCTATCGTCGTCACCAGATTATCTCCCTGTTTTGGCTT
Organism: Rickettsia sp.; assembly: GCA_038131245.1. GTDB lineage: Bacteria > Pseudomonadota > Alphaproteobacteria > Rickettsiales > UBA1997 > CAMCFD01. The sequence continues at coordinate 23,885 of JAYPPA010000003.1, forward strand.
TACCTGAGAAGCAAGGCGCAGCGGCTTGTCAGTAGAATCAACCTCAACATATTTCACCCCATACTTGCCCCTAAGGCTGTCGTCATAGCTCTTTTCCAGGCCCGACCTACCAATCCTAAAGCCAGGAGTTAGCAAAACCGGCTTCATGTCCTTACTATCCGCAAGATCTCTTTTATTTGGCAAAGAAACATAACCAACAATATGAGCCATTTCGTAAGGAAATAAGCAGCTTCGAATAAAGTGACTTTCGATAATTGCCCCATCTAGCTTGTAAAAAGCCGACTCAACCCTAGATAAATCACTCCAACTCATGCTATCCATCAATAAAGTAATGGATCTTCTTTTTGCTTTTGTAGCTCTTTTGTAAAGAATTTTTTTGCGCTTCGGCCCAAGCATCAACACTTCAGACAAAGTATCAACAAAATCCTCAACTTTCTTTTTACTTTCAATATATAAAAAAAGCTGATATTTTTCTTGATTATCAGTCAAGGCAAGCCCATTTCTGTCATATACCTCACCTCTTTGAGCAGCAATAAAAACAGGCTTGATACTATTTGAGTCACTTTGAATTGAATAATCGCCATGCTTATAAATTTGCAAAAACCCAAGCCTAGAAACTAACGCAGAAGTCAAAACAGCCTGCCCTGCCGTAATAACAAAAACTCGCCTATTAAATACTTTGTTTTTTCTAATATCACGAAACATCTAAGCAATATATCTATTATAATAAACATCCAAAAGCTTATGCATAAAAACATAACACACGCTACTTATAACAAGCTGAATCAAAATTGCCACAAAGTTATAACTCGCAAAATTTGCAATCGACAAAATAAGCCACTTTAAAAGCAAAATACATGTCAAAAAAGCCACAAACCTTCTCAGAACCTGCTCAAACTCATCTTTAATCGCAAGCCTAATCTCTAAATATTCAAAAAATTTAACGCCAATAATATAAGTTAACGAAGTCACGCCAAGAATCTCTCCTGACAAAGAATCAACAATTAGTCCTAAAAAGAAAATAAACCACAACGAAAAAAAACTCCTAAAAATCCGAAAATAATAAATCATCATCACATCAAATAATGGCCAAGCCACAGAAAGCCCAGCAATCTCAAAGTCCAAAAAGCTAAACACAGCAAAAACTATTGAGATAAAGTAAATTATAGCAGTGGATAAAAATCTATTTTGAGAACTATTCATAGTTAATATTCTACAAAATATCAACTATTTAATCAAGTCAATTTTAAACATTTTGTAAAATATTTTGCATCAGCTTTTAAAAAAACCTATCTAGAACCAGCCCCACCACCACGACCAGAAACCTCAGCCGCTTTCGATGTAACATACCCTTTCCAATCCTGACCTTCGACAGGTCCAGCTGTTTTCACTCTCTTGCCCAAACCCGGCACCCCATCTCTATCATCAGCCGATCTTTTATTGCCAGCCGCCTTAGCCTCCTCCTCTCTTTGCCTGTCAATCATTGCCTGAAAAGTACCAGCTATATTTCCAGCACCCTTCCCAGAACTTCTATCAATTTCACTAGAACCAGCCCCACCAGAAGCATTTACCGGCGGCCCAGAATCCTCCCTGTTAATCCCAGCCCTCACATCAGATGGCGACATCTGAACTCTCGCGGCCGGCAAGCCCCTAAGCACATTTCCTCGCGCATTCTCCAGTGCCTTCTCCACCTTATCAGGAGCAGCCACCACCTCAGCCTCCTCACCTGCAACAGCTTCCTTTCTAGCCTTGTGAACTCCCTCCATCTTATCTAAAACGGCCCCAATCTCTTCATTTTGAGCAAATAAAGGCACAGCCGCCCTCTCAGGAGCCTGATATTGCTTAGCCTCTTGATAAGCAAGCTGCGAAATAGCACCAGCAATACCCGCAATACCCTCATCAGACTGAGCCCTACTACCCCAATCAATAACCAAATCATGAATATTCTGATTTTTACACAAAGCTTCTCTACCTTTTGTATCGGCCGCAAGAGTCCCAATCACACGAGCCACGCTTCCCCTAGCAACATCGCCATCATTACCCCTAGCGTTACCAGCCTTTGCAATCATGTCACTTAAAAAACCCCCATCTCTATCTTGATCAAAAATACCCTTCTTACTCTGCCCACTAAGCCTAGCAGTAGCCCTAGAAAAAGAATTACAAACAAAAGTAAGCTCCCTAGGCTCTTCAAGTCTTTTACCCATATCTACAAGCAAATCCCTAGCCTCTTCGTTAGAAAGCAAAGGAGTCTGAGCCTCATCTTCGCCGCCATCAGCACTCTTGCCAACAATATCGCAAGCCCTATCAATAAAAGCACAACAATTTTGCACGCCGCGCCTTCCTTGCGCCCTTTGACTAAAATCCGCAATCGAATCCTTAACTCTTTCACCAGCCTTACCAGCAGCCAATTCAGGTCGAATCCTCAATATCTCCAACGACATATTCAGCGCCATTTCTTCAAAAAATGTATCCTGCCCAGGGTCCTCTTTTTTACTCGAATCAACGCTATCTAAAATTTTGTTCAAAAATTCCTCGCTAGCAAGCTTATCCGTAATATCAACGCCCTCATCGCCCCTATCCACAGAATCTTTCAAAGAACTCTTCAAAAACGTCAAAGCATCCGCCCTACTACGAGGCTCCAAACCATCATAAGACCCCAAAATCTTATCAACCAAGCCCTCTCTAGAAAGAAAACTCCTCTCCTCAAACTTCCCATGACAAGCGTTCATGATTCGGCAAAGGCTGCCGATTTCAGAACCCTTATCAGTGCTCATCAAAGACTCTGCAACAACTTCCCTCGCCTCCTCACTATTAAAATACCCATAATTTTTCTTAGCCTCATCTGGAAATATACAAAAAATATTAGCAACAGCCCCAGCAACCTTAGCAACAGCCGTAGGATCACCCCTTCCCTTCTCAAAAAGCCCTTGCAAAACCTCGCTAGTCTCTGCACCCGCATATTTCTCAACCTCCGCGCTCTTGTGAATATTGCCATCCTCCAGTCGCTTATTTTCCTGCCTAATTGCATCATAATGAGTGACATTAGCAATCGCAACCGCAACATTACTAATCGCAACTCGACCAGCAACATTCCCAGCAACAACAGCCAGACCCGCAGCCGCTTTAGCCACCCCACTAGAAGCCCCAGTCCGAGCCCGCTCAACACCCGCAGAAAATTCATCCGAAGCAGGATCGGAAACAGTCTTATCATTCTCACCATTCTTATCCCCAGAAAGTAACTTTGAGCCCATGCCAAGCAACAAGTTTCTAGTGCTGCTCATCCTAACCTCATACTGATCATCATTTTCCCATGCCCCGCTCGAAAACCTCACCAAAGCAACATCAATATTTGATTCACCACCAAAAGCCGTACCAACCTCTTCAGGCTCTTTTTCTTCCTCCTCATTACCCTCTTCTTGTGCTTGACTTTCATACATTTTCAACTCATTGAGCTCTTCTGGACTCAACTCCTCACCCTCAAGCTGTTTTCTTAGAATAGCAACAATACTAACCATAAACTAAATTATAATAATTACGAGCACAAAAATCCAAGGCCCTTAATTTAATAATAATAAGTCTCGATCAATCAATCAAGCTAATTTTAAAAGATTTTATTAAAGTGACTTCTTTTTCTGTTTTTCCAAGAACCATTATGATAAGCAGCAGACGCAATCAAAGGCAAAACAGAAGTCGCCTCAGCATAAACCATCTGCTCATAAGTAGTATCTACCTTACCCCAAGACGAAGCCTCCTTCAAAGTAGAGCTCGAACAAGCCCCATCCCTAACATCCGCAACCGTAATTTGCACTGCATATTTATGCATCGAAGCTTCATGACCAAGAATTTCGGCGCACACAACCGTATCTTGCGCAAAGTTTTTAGGAACACCACCGCCAATCATGAACAAGCCACTATCTTTGGACGCCAATTTCACCTCAGTCAACTCACGAAAATCCGCAACCGAATCAATCGAAAGATAATTCCCAGGATTAGCAACTTGATGAGAAACAAGTCCAAACCCAGCCGAAGAATCAGTAAAAGCCGGACAAAAGATCGGCACATCATAATCATAAGCAAGCTCAATCAGCGACTCTTCCTTACGCTTGTTTGTCTTCAAAAAAGCACCCATCTCTCTGATAAATTCACGCGAAGAATATGGCCTTCTCTCTAAGTTATTCGCTATGTCTAAAATAGTAAAATCACATTTTTGCAAACTCTCTTCATCGATATAAGTATCATAAATCCGATCAATATAATTCTCGCGAAGCACATTATCATCAACCTCGCCAAGCGCCTGATAATGCTTAAATCCAAGAGCCTCAAAAAAATCCATATCCACAATCGAAGCCCCAGTCGCAACAATAGCATCCACCATGTTATACTTCACCATATCCGCATAAAGTTTCATGCACCCACCAGCAGAAGTCGATCCCGCCAAAGTAAGGATTATAGAGCAATTCTCATCGCGAAGCATCATCTCAAAAATATCACTAGCCCTCGCCAAATCCCTTGAAGTAAAAGACATATCAGACATCTGTCCAACAATATTTCTAGCATCAAAAGATGTTATGTCAATATGCTTAACCTCTTTAGATAACAATTCACTTTTCATTACTTTTCAAAAAAAATTAATAACAACTTAAGAATTATATTTTTTTTGAAATTATTGTCTAGCTTTATTTTCAAAAAAATTTCCCTCTATAAACTCCTCGTTCACTTAAGCCACATTTAGCTGTAATATATCGTCATAACCATTAAAAGAAGTCCTCAAGGTCTTTGAATAAGCCCCTAAATTATATATTTCAATATAATCACCAACCTCAATTTCTTCAGGCAAGACAAATGGACCCTTCATAAAATCCAAAGAATCACAAGTTGGGCCATAAAAACTGTATTTTTTCTCATTTTCCGACTTTATTTTCCTGCCATTTGACTTAAATGCAGAGCAAAAATAAGAAAATCCTAAAATCCCAGCATCAAACAGCCCACCATAACTACCATCATTAATATAAAGCAGCTTTCCTTTTTTAGCCTCAACCCTAACCAGCAAAGACTCACACTCTGCCACCAAAGCTCGACCAGGCTCGCACAAAATCTCACAACCCTCTTTTAACGAAGTTAGTGAAATCGCCTTTTTAATCCTATCAAGATAATCCTCCATTGGCCTAATATTCATACCAGGATAATCCGCCGGGAACCCTCCGCCAATATCAAAACTATCAAGCTCAACACCCGCCTCATCAAAAAACTCAGCAACCCTCTTTATCGCAGCACTATACTGCCTAGGATCCATGCATTGTGAACCAACATGAAAACAAACGCCGAATTTCTCAGCCGCCTGTCTAGCTTTTTTCGCCAAAGACTGAGACTTTTTCAAATTAATTCCAAACTTTCCAGACAAATTCACCGCCGAATCCCTACAATTCATCTTAATTCTCAAATGCAGTGACAAATCCTTTGCCTCTTTGGTAACTTCCAATATCTTCTTAAGCTCCTCACTGCTATCAAAAGAAAAATCACGAATCCCATATTTAAAATAAGCCTCATCAATAGCCTCTCTTGACTTAACTGGATGCATAAAATACATTTTAACATCTTTGCCAAATAAAGAGTGAATCTGTCTAACTTCTTTAATAGAAGCAACATCAAAATCAGTCACCCCATTACCAAAAACATCCCTAGCAACCCTCTCATCCGAATTACTTTTTACAGAAAACAAGGTTCTGCTATTATATTTAGCGCCATTAACCTCAGATTCAAAATCTTTAAAATTCTTAACAAACCAACTCGCAGCCTTTTTAACGGCCTTCGATCTGTATAAATACGCAGGAATATCAGGGCTCAAATTTTTAATAACATCAGATGCATTATTAAAATCTACAGATTCAAGCTCAATCAGCTCTTCATCCTCTTCAACCTTATTCAACTTAACAGCGGAGGTTTGGTTTGTGTTTTTCTTGATGTTTTTCATTTTATTTTGTTGATTAACATTATACAGTCCAATAACGCACAAAATTCAGAGCCTCAAAAAAGACTCCTAAAAAAGCTATACAATAATTAAAAAATTAATTAAGGACTGCCATTATAATCTAAAAAAAATATAAAGCAACATTTTTTCTAAATTATTTTTGCCAGCAAATAAACCCCGCCTAAAGCTCTACCTATATCTTACCAGCTAAATATAACAATACAGCCATTCTAACATAAACCCCGACCTTTATCTGATCAAGCGCTACACACCTTGAATCATCTACCAGATCGCTAGAAATCTCAACATTTCTGTTAATCGGCCCCGGATGCATCACTATAGCATCCTTCTTGGCGTGCTTAAGCCTCTCATGATTAAGCCCATACTTATCATAATATTCCCCCAAAGAAGAAATGTAAGAGCCAACCATGCGCTCATGCTGAATCCTAAGCACCATCACAACATCACAATCCTTAATCCCCTCTTCAACCGAATTAAACAACCTTGCACCATACCCCTCTTTAAGCCACTCCTCAAAGCCAAAAGTCATCATCGTCGGCAAAGTCACCACATTAATCTGCGCCCCAAGCTTCCTAAGCAGCTTCAAATTCGACCTAGCAACCCTAGAATGCAGCACATCTCCGCATATTGCCACCTTCAAGCCCTTAAAATCACCCTTCCTCTCTTTAATCAAAAAACAATCAAGCAGCGCCTGCGTCGGATGCTCATTCATACCATCCCCAGCATTAATCACGCTCGCATCCACCATCCCATCAAGCATCCTCACTATCCCGCTAGAATTATGCCGAATAGTCACAAAATCCGATCCCAAAGACGAAATCGTCCTCGCCATATCGTCAAGCAACTCCCCTTTTTTCAAAGAAGACAGTGAAATATCAATATTCGTCACCTTAGCACCCAACCTTTTCGCCGCCATCTCAAAAGAAAGCCGCGTCCGCGTCGAATTCTCAAAGAAAAAATTCAGCAAAATCTTCCCAGCCAAAGAGTCTCCAAAACCCCCTTCGTCAGCCATCAAACCCTTAGCCACGCTATATATCTGACCAACCTGCTCAACCGATAAATCATCTATACTTATCAAACTTTTCATGGCTTTACCTACTTTTTGTTAACTAAAAATTTAAAAACCTCTTCTAAATCAGCCTGAGTCGTCGAAACATCCTTAATATCAGCCCCAGCCTCAGCCAAACCAGCAAAAATATCAGCAATCTCAACCTTATTTGGATCATATTGAACACAAACCATATCCTCTTCTTGAGCCTTAATAGCCGCACCTTTCGGCAATTTAAACTTCAAATTCTTACAATTAGATTTAAAATGAATCACCAGCTTCTTTTCGCTCAAAATCCCCATCAAATTCCTCTTCGTGTCGCTTGCAATCACCCTGCCTTTATCAACCACCGCAATCTCATCGCAAAGCTCCTCCGCCTCCTCCAGATAATGCGTAGTCAAAATAATCGTCGTTCCCCGCTCGTTAAGCCTCTTTACATAATCCCAAAGCTGCGTACGAAGCTCCACATCCACGCCAGCCGTAGGCTCATCCAAAACCAAAATCTCTGGATCATGAACAAGAGCCTTCGCCACCAAAAGCCGCCTCTTCATACCACCAGAAAGAGTCCGCGGCTTAGCATTAATCTTATCCTTAAGCCCCAGAGCCTCAATAATCTCATCAGTCTTGCGATCTTTCTTTCTAATCCCAAAATAACCAGCATAAATCTCCAGCGTCTCCCTCACAGTAAAAAACGGATCAATCACAAGCTCCTGCGGCACAATTCCAATCTTAAATTTCGACGCTTTTTGATCCTCGTCAATGTCAATCCCAGCAACCTTCACCAGCCCCTCATCCTTTCTAACTAAACCACCTAAAATATTAATCAGCGTCGATTTCCCAGCCCCATTTGGCCCCAAAAGCCCAAAAAAAGAACCCTTCTTCACCTCAAGATCAACATCCTGCAAAGCCTTACCCTTAGCGCCCCTGTAAGTCTTACTCAATCCTTTAATCTCGACTGCAAATTTATCCATCAATCTATCAATTTTTTCTCTTTAAGAAGCTCTTGCAACTCTCCAGCTTCAAACATTTCCTTCACAATATCGCAACCACCAATAAACTCCCCAGCAACATAAAGCTGTGGAATCGTCGGCCAATCAGAAAACTCCTTAATTCCCTGACGAATCTCCATATCTTCAAGTACATTCACATCCTTAAACTCCACCCCAAGCTGCGCCAGAACGTGACTAGTCATCGCACTAAAACCACATTGCGGAAAATCCTTACTCCCCTTCATGAAAAGCACCACCGCATTATCCTTAATCAAAGACTCTATTGTTTCAAAAACATTTTGCATTTTAACATTATTAATTATTACTATATTTACAATTATAGCGCAAATTTTATAAAAAAAAAGCAAAATCTAACCTTTTTTTAAATTTTTTAATTTTTTTCTTGCAAATCTCGGTCTTGACATGTAATGTTATAATGGAGGGCTGTTTTTTGTCAAAAAATCATGCTTGTGCGAAGTAGATTTTTGTCCATAGGTTGTTAATTGGTGAGTATATGTACAAATCGTACCTATATGAACCAATTGATAATCTAGGGATAAAGAGTCAATAAAAAATGGAGAGATATTTATATTTTACAATCTTCTTTCCTTTAAGCAAAGAAATTTTGTTCATAGGTTGTTAATTGGCGAGTATATGTACAAATCGTACCTATACGAACCAATTGATAATCTATGGACAAAATTTCGAAGCTTAAAGGAAAGAAGTTTTGATTTGTAGGGCGTGGAGTACCCCCCTTAATTCTTCTTTTAGGACTTCATTGACCATTTTATGTTGTGCAACCCTTGATTTACCCTTAAATTCATCCCAAACAATTTCCACGCTATAGTGATCTTGGTCGCCGACTAAATCCTTTATTTTGATTTGAGCACCTTTAAAACCAGATTCTAAAATAGATTGCAATTTATCTTGAGCTATTGGCATAAAAAAATGATTTTTTCTGTTTTGAGTCAAAGAGTTGGACTTGAAACCTTCTGAAATTTAAGCTAAATAGTTTAACCACCACAAACTTAAGTTTCATCTCAAGCTTAGGCTAAAAATTTCATTCACAAGATGTTTACAGGCAAATCCATGCGAACATGTTTATGGGCAAATCCACATACATCAGTACCTGGACAAGCCTATAAACACAAATTATAACACCTAAATTTAAGAAAAGAAGCCACGTTTTTTCTTAGGCTTATCCTCTTCTTTTTTTCTATCGTCACGATCTCTTCTGTTATCACGACCACCATCACGGCTTTCGCGACCGCCATCACGACTATCACGATTATCGCGACGAGGCTTTCTATCACCTTTATCTTTATCACCACCACCAACATTTTCAAGTTGGTCAGAAATATCCTCCCCAGTTTCTTGATCAACGCATCTGTAGCTTAATTTTGGACGACCTTTTTTATCAAAGCCAATCACTTTTACTTTTACCATATCTCCTTCATTGATAACATCTTCAACGAATTCAACCCTGTAATCAGCCAATTCAGAAATATGAACAAAACCATCCTTATTTTCAGAAATAGTCACGAAAGCCCCAGCGTCAATTGTCTTAACAACCGCACCTTCGAAAATATCACCAATTTCTGGCTCGAAACAAATTTCGTTAATCATATTAACCGCTTTTTGAATAGCGTCATTGCTGTTTGCAGAAACCTTAACAGTCCCAGAATCATCAACATCAACAACCGCACCACTAACAGCACAAATTTCTTTGATAGTTTTTCCTCTTGAACCGATAATATCCTTAATTTTATTTTGCGAAATTACCAAAGTTTCAACTCTAGGGATATTGGCGTTAAGCTCAGTATTTGGCTCTTTGATAGTAGCTTCCATTCTGTCAAGAATGTGGTTTCTACCTGCATTAGCTTGCTTTAGAGCCTCTTCCATGATTTCAGCAGTAATTCCCTTGATTTTGATATCCATTTGTAGCGCTGTAATACCATTTCTAGTACCAGCAACCTTGAAATCCATATCACCAAGATGATCTTCATCACCCATAATATCAGAAAGAACCACATATTTATCGCCGTCTTTAACTAAACCCATAGCAATCCCAGAAACCGGAGCTTCCAAAGGAACGCCAGCATCCATCAACGCCATAGAAGTACCACAAACAGTCGCCATTGAAGATGAACCATTAGATTCAGTAATCTCAGAAACAACTCTAGTAACATATGGAAACACCTCTTGATCTTTAGGTAGTACCGGATTAATCGCTCTCCAAGCTAATTTACCGTGACCAATTTCCCTTCTTCCTGGAACCCCAAGCCTTCCAACTTCACCAACTGAATATGGAGGGAAATTATAATGAAGCAAAAATCTGTCTTTTCTAATTTCTGGATCAAGAGTCTCAACCATTTGCTCATCACGATCAGAACCAAGAGTAGCAACCACAATCGCTTGAGTTTCCCCTCGAGTAAATAACGCACATCCATGAACTTTTGGTAAAAATCCAGTTTCAGTCTCAATTTGTCTAACTTCATCACTTTTTCTACCATCAATTCTAGTAGATCCAGCCAAAATTTGACCACGAACAACTTCTTGCTCAACTTTTTTGAAGATTGAACCGATTTTTGCATCATCAATTTCACCACCTTCAGTAACAAACTTTTCTTTAACTTTAGTTTTTACTCCATCCAAAGCAGCAACTCTTTCTTGCTTAGCCTTGATATCATAAGCTTTAGAAATATCATCTTTAGCAAAATCAGAAACTTCTTTAATTAAAGCAGAATTATCAACCTCTTCTGGTTTTACCTTTTCTTTTCCAGCTTCTTTTGCTAATTCTTTAATAGCATCAATAACTGACTTGTAAGCATCATGACCAAACTTAACTGCTTCAAGCATTTTTGCTTCAGTAAGTTGTTTTGCTTCTGATTCAACCATTAAAACTGAATCCGAAGTACCAGCAACAACCAAGTCTAAATCGCTATTTTCAAGCTCTTCATTGCTTGGATTTAAAGTGAAATTACCATCAGTGTAACCAACTCTAGCCCCAGCAACAGGACCTTCAAACGGAGCCTCAGACAAAGAAAGCGCAGCAGAAGCAGCAATCAACGCCACAACATCCGGATTAGCACTAGCATCATAAGACAAAATTTGACAAACAACATTTATTTCGTGATGAAATCCAGCCGGAAACAATGGACGAATTGGTCTATCAATCATCCTAGAAGTCAAAGTAGCAAAATCAGAAGGTTTTGCTTCACGCTTAAAAAATCCACCTGGAATTTTACCAGCAGCATAAGATTTTTCCAAATAATTAACCGTCATAGGAAGGAAATCAGCCCCTTCCAAAGGTTTTTTTGATACAGTAACTGCGCCAAGCATAACGGTATCACCATAAGTTACAATAACCGAACCACCAGCTTGTCTAGCAATTTTCCCAGTTTCCAAGGTAAGAGTTTTTCCACCCCAATTTACTTCTTTTTTTACAATATTAAACATATTATTTTATTTTAATTAAACACACATACATCACCTTTAAACACAAACTTGCAACCAACGAAAATCAGGCACAACTTCAATATCGATCGAGCGACACGAACAACAAACTACTTTCTAATATCTAGCTTTTTAATAAGAGCTTCATATCTATCTTTAGATTTCTTTTTAAGATAATCAAGTAGGCTTCTTCTTCTACCAACCTTAATCAACAAACCTTTCCTTGAAGAGAAATCTTTCTTATGAGCTTTTAAATGCTCAGTAAGATTTTTAATTTCCAAAGTTAAAATAGCAACTTGAACCTCTACAGATCCGCTATCTTTTTTATCAGCAACAACACTTTTAATAGCTTCTTGCTTTTGTTCTTTTCTAATATTTTTTCTATCAGACATATCTAAATTTATAATTATTTACTAATTCTAGCCATAAACCGCCAAAACTTAGGCGATTCCTACCTTGGGCAACTTCCCCTTAGGCAACTTTACAAGAGTAGATTAATTTAAAAACGATCTTTTTGGATTTGAGGCATCTTGCAATAACATCATACATCAAGTCTTCAAGAATTTACTACTCTTATGAAAGCTCTAATACCATTTTAACCCCTTTTATTAATTATTGCAAGTAATATTTACACTTTTTATCCATTTTATTTCTTTTAGGTCACTTAGGTTATATGGATTTCGCACAAAATCCCTTAATTTTTGCAAATCTACTGAGTTTTCAAGTGAAATATCGCCAACTGACTGCCGAACAAGCTTCACCACATGCCCACAAACCCCGAGTTTCTTGCAAATATCCCTTGCTAAGCTTCTAACATAGGTGCCTTTTGAGCATTTTATCTCAAAATCAGCATAATTTTCATCATTTTTAAGCAATTTTATCGAAAAAATTGTAACTTTTCGTGATTTTATCTCAAACTCAACCCCTTTTCGAGCTAATTCATAGGCTTTTTTACCATCTATTCTTAACGCTGAAAATTTTGAAGGAACCTGATCTATTTCACCCAAAAAAGACAAAATACAAGCGCAAATATCGGCTGTTTTTGGCCTTTTATCCGACTCCTCAATCACCTCTCCTTCTATATCATCACTACTTGTAAAAGCGCCCCATTTGACGCGGAAAAAATACCCCTTCTCCTCACCCATCATATCATTAGAAGTCTTGGTGGCTCTGTTTAAAGCAATCGGCAAAACCCCTTCGGCCATTAAATCCAAAGTCCCACCATGGCCAACTTTTTTAGCTCTCGTCCACCTCTTAACAACAGCCACAACCTTCGCCGAACTCATCTCCACTGGCTTATTTATATTAAGCCACACATTTTCTTTTGATAATTTCATAACTATTTCTCTAATATTAAACGATTGCGACTAAATTCATATCGCCTAAACTTCTTCAAAAAATCCATCCCAAGAAGAGAAATATCAAGGTTTGCACTATTCACCGAAGCATCCACATTGTAAAAAATCACACCACCAAGACTAACCTCTTCTAACTTAACTGATGCTCCTAAAACAACACCGTTAGCCGTATTATACCTCTTGTTAAATTGTAATTTTTTCGGATCTAGGCCAATTTTTCTTGCATCTTTTAGATTCAACACAACATCCGAAGCCCCAGTATCAATCAAAAACCTCACCATTCGATTGTTAATTCGCGTATTTACATAAAAATGCCCATCTTGCGACATATTTATCACCAACCTACCTCCCGCATCTTGCCTTGCTGATGCTGGGGAAAGTTCACCTAAAACCCTATTTTTCAAATCAGTAAATTCAAATCGATAAGAGTATAAAGCAATCGCAACCAAAGCAACTCCAGACCATATCAATAAATATTTTATAGACTGCTTTATGTTAATTTTTCTGCCAATAAAGAAGCTTGACAACAAAAATACCAACAAAATAATATAGTAAATCAAGCTTTGTGAATCAGCATCTGAAAAATTAAACATTTTTGTCAATTTTCTTTAAAATTCTAAGAACCAATTCATTTTCCTCATCATTACCAATCGTAATTCTTAAACAATTTGGCAATAAATAAGCTTCCATTTGCCTAGTAACTACGCCATTTTCCAAAAACTCCTCATTAGCTTTAATCGCGCCTTCATTTGACCCAAAATCAAACAAAATAAAATTCGCAATTGATGGCCAAAGTTTGATTTTTTTATAACCCAAAGCCTCATCAAAAAACCTTTTAAGCCACTTATTATTGTGCTTAAGTGACTCTTGCAAGAATTCACCATCCTCCACAGCCGCTCTTGCAGCTTTTTGAGCAGGGCCACCAACATTAAAAGGACCGCGAACTTTATTTAAAACATCCACCACTTCATCGCCCGCAAAGCACCACCCAATCCTCAAAGAAGCCAGTCCATAAATCTTTGAAAAAGTCCTGGTCATTACCACATTCTCATTTTTTTGCACAAACTTAATCGCATCCGGATAACCCTTAGTGCCGCTCGCAAATTCATCATAAGCATGATCAAGAACAATCAAGACATCTTTAGGAACTCCATCAATCAACTTTTGAATTTCAGCCTCATCCAAATAAGATCCAGTAGGATTATTCGGGTTGGCTAAAAAAATAATCTTAGTCTTATCATTGACAGCATTGATAATTCCATCAATATCAGCCTTCAAATCAACCTCATCAACAGCCACAGGCCTAGCCCCAACCCGCTTAGCACAAATCGCATACATCAAAAAACCATGCCTAGAGTAAATCACCTCATCACCCTTGCCAGCATAAGCGCTAGCAAGCATGTAAAGCAACTCATCAGACCCAGCCCCACAAACAATATTGCCCGCATTTACTTGGTGCTTTTTTGCAATTGCTTCACGAAGCTCAACGCAAGCACCGTCCGCATAGCGAAAAACCTCTTTAGAATGTTCTTGGTAAGCCTTTTCAGCCTTTTTCGAACAGCCCAAAGCATTTTCATTTGAAGACAACTTCACCACTTTCTTTTTACTTCCCTCTATTTTATCCTTACCAGGCTTATAGCTGTTAATATCAGACAAATAAGGATGAGCTTTTACCTTTTTCATTTATTTATAAAATTTCTTAAAATTTTTAAACCAACTTCCCCGGACTTCTCTGGGTGAAATTGTATCCCTAAAATATTTTCCTTTTCAACTATAGCAGCAACCTCCTGACCACCATATTCAACAGACGCAAGCAACTCCTGCCTATCATCAACTATAAATCTATAACTATTTGCAAAATAAACATCCTCTCCTTCCTTGACCCCTTCAAATATAAAGTGATCCTTCTTAATATTTAAACCATTCCAGCCAATTTGCGGAATTTTATACTTACTCTCATCAAAACCAGCCGCCTCACGAATCGCACGCACCTGACCAGGAATAAACCCAAGCCCCTCATTAACACCCTTTTCATAACCAACATCAGCCAAAATCTGCATCCCAGCACATATCCCTAAAATAGGTTTTTTCAACTCAAAAGCCCGAATTGACAACTCTTCAAACAAACCATTTTCAGACTTTATCCCATTCATACAATTAGCAAAAGCCCCAACTCCAGGTAAAATAACATGACTAGCATCCCTAACATCACTTAAATTACTAGTTATCAAAATCTCGTCACAAGCCCCTAAGCTAGCCACAGCATTATGAACCGATCTTAGATTTCCCGACCCGTAATCAATTATTACAACCTTCTTTTTCATCATTTTTAAAGATTTTTTTCAAAGAGCCTCTTCTTTTTAACGACTTTACATAAAAAGCAGGGTCAATAACATCCAAATTAACCTCATCAAAACTCAATTCAGGAGAATTTCTGTGCCAACTCTTCATGGATTTCAACCGCGCCTCCTCTTCATTTTGCGCCAAAAAATAACCTATTTTCTCATAACCTCTTCTCTTTTGCAAATATCTGCCTTGCCAATTGGTAGCATTCAAGCCAATTATAAACATTAGCGCCACCTGAATAACAAAAAAACCAATAGATCCAAAAAAACCTAATCCAAATAATTTTAGTACAAAAATCTCAGCCAAAATAACCAGCCCAGCCTCTCTCCACATAGTGTGAACAAGAAACCAAAAAAAAGAAAAAAAGAAAGCAGAGGTGCTAAAGCTGTTTTTCAACATAGATATATCCTCTATCTTACTATCAGAATCTCTCTTTACCAAGGCTGTATATAGTTGCAAAGACATGTTATTTTTTTTAATCTATAATTATCTATTATAGATAAGTTTTTTTATTTTGTCAAATCCATCTTAAAACAAAAAGCAAAAAACCTCACTAAAAAGCGTAAAAAATCAAAAACGGAAAAATATTGTCAAAGAAAGACTAGGTAACCTTTATAACAAAATATTTTTTAGATGTAATTTGAAAAAACTAGAGCTGCAAGTTGCCACTACTCTAGTTTTTTACTAAATCTAACCAAAAAATGAAGTTAGAAAGTTTATTTTAGGGCTGCTTTTGCTTTTGCAACTATCTCGCTGAAAACTTTTGGCTCTTTAACAGCTAAATCAGCTAAAACTTTTCTATCTAAATCGATTTTAGCAACTTTTAAACCATTAATGAATTTTGAATAAACCAAGCCCTCATTCCTCACGGCAGCATTGATTCTTTGAATCCAAAGAGCGCGGAAGTCTCTTTTTTTAGTCCTGCGATCTCTGTAAGCATATTGCAATGCCTTTTCAACTCTTTCAATCGCAATTCTAAAGCAATTTTTAGAACGTCCTCTATAGCCTTTTGCTAACTTAAGAACCTTTTTGTGTCTAGCTTTTTTAGTAACACCTCTTTTTACTCTACTCATAACCTATATATTTTATTTATTATTTATACTTTACCCTCTTAAATACTAAGAATTAGGTAAATAGAATCTCACCACATTCTCTCCAAAACTTTTATCCATCACTGCTGATTTTCTAAGTTTTCTAATACGAGATTGGCTTTTTCTACCAAGGTTATGGCGTTTTCCGGCTTGTTTATATTTAACTTTACCAGAAGCAGTCACTTTGAATCTTTTCTTAGCGCTACTATTAGTTTTTATCTTCGGCATACTTTGTATTTAAAAATTAATATTCATTTATAGGTAGCAATTCTACAGGCGAAGCCTTTTTGCCTGCAAATCAACCCTTCTTACACTAGTAAATATTGAAAATTATCAATAAATAACAACTTCAACATCTACTAAAAAGCACTAAAATTCGTAATTTCGTGGTGGGATTGGCAGGAATCGAACCTGCGACCAAAGCGTTATGAGCACCCTGCTCTAACCGCTGAGCTACAATCCCCAAAAGAAAATAACCACAAATTACCAATCTTTAGTAACTAAGTAAGAACATCAATTATAACATATTAATTTAAAAATAGCAAGCAAAAAACGCTAATCACTTTTTCCACTGGAAACTACCACTAACGAAGGCCTTATAATTCTATCTCCAAGCACATATCCAGCCTGCACAACATTAATAACATCACCCTCCTCAGCCTCATTTTGAACATAAGAAACTGCCTCATGAATATTATGATCAAATTTTTGATTTAATGGGTAAATTCGCTTAACTTTATGTTTTTCAAGTACTTTCATCATCTCGTTTTTGGTCATTTCAACCGCCTTAACCAAATTTTTCAGCTCATTTGAGGTATTTTCATCAATTTCTGGCAAATTTTCACAAGCTAAAAAGAAATTCTCAGTCACAACCGCCAAATCAGTCACAAAATTAGAAATCGCATAATTACTAGTCTTTATTTGCTCTTCTCGCGACCTTCGTCTTGTATTTTCAAGTTCAGCAAGTACCCGAAGTAGCTTATTATTCAAATCAACAGCCTTTTCCTCCGCTTGTTTTAGTTGATTTTGCATATTTCCAGCCTCATTTTCAACATTTTGACCATTTTTTATGTCACTTTCCTCATTTTGAGCAGTATTTTTAGCATTTTCTTGACTATTATTAACATTTTTGTCATAATTACTATCATCAGCCGGGGGTCTACCCATCTTACTTTGCCAAGATTTCTTATTTTCTGTCATTTTTTTCATTTTTTTGTTAATATCACTCAAATTTTAGGTATTTTTCACTAAAATAGTCGCTTTTTTAACCATTTTTCAGTAAAAAAATCAATTATTACACAATATTTCACCACAAACATCTATAAAAACAACCTATATATAATATAAGTATAAAATATTTATTTTCAAGAGTTGCTTATTTACTTTTTTTATTTTATAATATATATAGATAAAGTAAATAGAAAATTAATCCATATTGGAAAATAAAAATAATTAAATAAATTCATGAATTACAATAATATAGATCAAAGAAGTAATATTGAAACTCAAGCTAGCCACCTTGTACCAATGGTTATAGAGCAAACCGCTAAAGGCGAAAGATCCTATGATATATACTCAAGACTATTAAAAGAAAGAATTATTTTTTTATCAGGTCAAGTTAATGATACTGTGTCTTCACTAATAGTTGCTCAATTATTATTTCTTGAATCAGAAGACCCAAATAAAGATATATATTTCTACATAAACTCTCCAGGAGGAGTTGTTAGTTCTGGCCTAGCAATGTATGATACAATGCAATATATCAAACCAGATGTTGCAACTTTATGTATAGGTCAAGCAGCATCAATGGGATCTTTATTACTAACTGCTGGCGCTAAAGGCAAAAGATTTAGCTTGCCAAACTCAAGAGTTATGATACATCAACCATCTGGTGGTTACCAAGGGCAAGCAACAGACATAGAAATTCATACTCAAGAAATTCTATCTTTAAAGAAAAGATTGAATGAGATTTATGAAAAGCACACTGGTCAAAAATTATCTACAATTGAAAAAGCAATGGAAAGAGATAATTTCATGACCGCTGAAAAAGCTAAAGAATTCGGTCTTATAGACGAGGTTATTGAAAAAAGAATAAAGTAAAAATATGAAAAAAACTAAAAAAGATTTAAGCTGCTCGTTTTGCGGCAAAAACCAAAGTGAAGTAAAGAAACTTATAGCTGGACCTACTGTATTTATATGTAACGAATGTATATCACTATGCACCGACATATTAAATGAAGAAGGAAGGAAGTCTTTGTTTGACCAAAAAGAAGGAAGACCAAGTCCAAAAGAAATCGTAAAAATTCTTGATGATTACGTGATTGGTCAAGATTATGCTAAAAAAGTCTTATCAGTAGCTGTATATAATCACTATAAAAGAATTGATGCTGACGCTAAAAATAAAGAGTCAGGCAAAGATGGTGTAGAAATTAACAAATCAAATATTTTGTTAATTGGCCCAACTGGCTGTGGAAAAACTCTACTCGCTCAAACATTAGCTAGAATATTAGATGTACCTTTTACTATGGCTGATGCTACTTCGCTTACTGAGGCTGGATATGTTGGTGATGATGTGGAAAATATCATCGCAAGATTACTTCAAGACTCAGATTTTGACATAGAAAAAACCCAAAAAGGTATAGTTTATATTGATGAAATTGATAAAATCGCCAAAAGATCTGATGATGGAACTAGAACTAGAGACATTTCAGGAGAAGGTGTTCAACAAGGTCTATTAAAAATTATTGAAGGTACGGTCGCATCCGTACCAACTCAACCTGGTAAAAAAACCGCTCAACAAGAATATGTTCAGATAGATACTAAAAATATCCTATTTATTTGCGCAGGATCATTTGCTGGGCTGGAAAAAATCATAGCAACTAAAGGTAAAGGTACTACTATTGGCTTTGGTGCCGATGTTAGAGAACAAGGTGACTCAGAGAAAAAAGACATCTTTAAATCTACTGAACCAGACGATCTAGTAAAATATGGACTAATCCCAGAATTAGTAGGAAGAATCCCTATTATAGCTCCACTAGAAGGTTTAACAGAAGAAGATCTAATTAAGATATTAGTAGAACCTAAAAACTCAATCGTTAAACAATATCAAGGTCTATTTGACATAGATAAGATAAATCTAGAATTTGATAATGATGCTATTAAGGAAATATCTAAAAAAGCCATTAGCAGAAAAACTGGTGCTAGAGGTCTTAGATCAATAGTTGAAAACATTCTTCTTGATACAATGTTTGAAGTTCCATCAAAAGGTAATGTAAAATCAATTTTAATAACTAAAGAAGCTGTTTTAAATGGAGAAGACCCTAAATTAACAACTTCAGAAAAAGAAGATAAAAAACCACCTAAGGATAATAAAGATCTATCTGTAGTTAAGAAGAAGGGGAAATTGTAAGGAAATAGATCTATTTCCTTACTAATTCTATCTCTAAAGCGTGTAAACCACTATCAAACTCCTCTTTAAGGGCTTTTTTCACCATTTTATGAGCCTCAACCCTGGATAGATTATTTAAATAATCAGATTTTATGATAACCTTATAGTGTGTCTCTAAAGTCCCATCGTCACCAGCATGTCCTTTATGTAAATAGGAATTATTTAAAACTTCCAAACTCTCAAGTTCAATAAATTTGGAAATTTTCTCAAAAATCCGCTCTTTTCTTTCCATTTTATTAATAAATTAACTTTAATTTCAAAAAAACCACACCTGTTAATAACCTGTTAATTCACATGTTTAAAAACAGCCACTACTTAACAAATCTAAAAAAATAAAAAAATAATTAAATATTATTAACAATTTTATTAACAAAAAACTAACTTATCAATAAATATTCCCTAAAAAAAACAAAATTGTTAGTAACCGCCCTCATTCTTTTAAAAACATACTTCCAAAATAAAATGAATCTGTTAATATATTAATAATAAGAAGTAATAAAAATACTAACAGTATAATAATAAAAATAATACTATATAAATAAATATTTATTTAATATAAAATAATATAAATAAATTAAATTTTTAAAATATATGAATAAGATTTTACAAGTAATAAATAACAAAGCTACTTTTAATTCTCCTCCTATTTGGATAATGAGACAAGCAGGAAGATATCTACCTGAATATATGCAAATAAGATCTAAATATGATAGCTTTCTTGATTTATGCTATAACCCACAGGTTGCTTCTGAGATAACATTACAACCAATAAAAAGATTTAATCTAGATGCTGCTATAATTTTTTCAGACATCTTAGTAGTTCCTCATGCTTTAAATCATAAAGTTGAATTTAAGAAAAATATAGGACCTGTCTTAGAAAAATTTTCAAATAAAAGTGATTTAGAAAAATTAAATTTAAATAATATAATTAATTTTTTACAACCAGTTTTTGAAAATATAAAATTAACCAGAAAAAACCTAGATAAAGAAAAAGCTCTGATTGGTTTTTCTGGATCACCTTTTACTTTAGCGTGTTACATGATTGAAGGTGGGGCTTCGAAAAACTTTGAATTAACTAGAAAATTTGCAATTCAAGAAAGGCAGCTGTTCTGTGAATTAATAAAGCTTTTAACTAAGGCTGTTACCATATACTTAATTGAACAAATTAACTCTGGAGTTGATATAATTAAACTATTTGATTCTTGGGCTGGAATTTTACCTCCCGACGAATTTGAAGAATGGGTGGTAAAACCAACAAATGAAATAATCTGTAACATTAGAAATACTCATCCAAATACACCTATTATTTGTTTCCCGAGAGGTTGCGGTACTTTATATGAAGATTTTACCAATAAGGTTAAACCTAATGTTATTGCTTTGGATCAAAACCTGTCAGATGAGTTTATTACTCAAAAAATCCAGAAAAACACCGTAATTCAAGGTAATTTTGATAATTTTTTGCTTGCTTATGGCTCTAAACAGCAGATTTCTCAAAGAATTGATGAAATAATTGAAAGATTTTCAAAAAAACCATTTATTTTTAATCTTGGTCATGGTATAATAAAAGACACACCAATAGAAAATGTTGAATTTTTAATAGACAGAATAAGAAATAGATAAAAAATGAAATTTGACTTACCATATAATAGTGAGATAGAGCCAGGATTTACTACCATTTACAAAAATGCGAGGATTATTGATCCTGCCTCAAATATAGATATAGTGGGTGATTTGGTCACTAAAGGAAATAAAATATCTCAAATTTGCGAAGGTGGAGCTAGTATTAAAGCTGATAAAACTATTGATTGCACGAATTTACTTATCACTCCAGGGTTGATTGATATCCAGGTTCACTTTCGAGATCCAGGACAAACCCACAAAGAAGATATGGTTAGTGGCTCTAGATCTGCGGTTGCTGGTGGTATCACCACTGTTGTTTGTCAGCCCAACACTTCTCCAGTTCTAGATTCCACCTTAGCTTTTGATTATATAAGATTAAAGTCAAAAGAACAAGCTCACTGTAATGTTTTAGCCTATGGCGCAATTTCAAAAAACATGAAAGGTGAGGAATTGACCGATATGCAAAATTTGAGAGATGCTGGCGCAGTTGGCTTTACTGATGATGGTCTTCCTGTTATGAATGCAAATTTAATGAGAAGAGCTTTTGAATATTCAAAGGGTTTGAACTTAGTTTTAGCTCAGCACGCACAAGATTTAGAGCTTTCAAATGGTGGCTGCATTAACGAAGGTAAAGTTTCTATTGAACTTGGTGTTAGAGGTATTCCAAATATTTCCGAAAGTGTCATGGTGCAAAGAGATATTGCTATATTAGAGGCAATTGGCGGTCGTTATCACCTACTTCATGCCTCAGCTAAGGAATCAGTCGAAGCCATCAGGCAAGCTAAAGCAAAGGGGCTTAATGTTACTTGTGAAGCATGTCCACACCACTTTATTTTAACAGATGAGCAGGTTTTGAAAAGCGGAACTAATGCTAAGATGAATCCGCCACTTAGAAGTGAATCTGATAGACAGGCTATAATTAAAGGTTTACAAGATGGAACAATTGACTCAATTTCAACTGATCATGCTCCTCATGATTTTGCTTCGAAAGATAAAACCATCCAAGATGCTGCATTTGGTATCGTTGGCGTTGAAACAATGTTGCCTTTGTCGCTAAAATTATATCATGATAATTTAATAGAATTGAAAGATTTAATTGCAAAAATGACTTGCAACCCAGCAAAAGTTATAAATTTTGACGGCGGTAATTTAAAAGCTGGATCAAGAGCTGACATTACCGTAATTGACCTTGATAAGGAATGGATAATTGATCCTAATAAATTTCACTCTAAATCTAAGAATTCACCATTTGGTGGATTTAAAGTTAAAGGTAAGGCTGTCATGACTGTTGTTGCTGGTAAAGTGGTCTTTCAAGAAAGTTAATCTCCTTTTTGCAATGAAGTTTTTACCAAAAATTCTGATCATAGCAGGCTCTGACCCAAGTGGTGGGGCTGGTTTGCAAACTGATATAAAAACAGCCACCAATCACAAAGTTTACGCAAGCGCCACACCAACGGCTTTAACCTCTCAAAACACCGCTAAGGTTTCTGGTATTTTTAATCCAGGTCCAGAAATTCTAAAAAGCCAACTTACAGCTTTATTTACTGACATTAAGTATGATGTAATAAAAATTGGCATGGTTGGTGATACTAAAAATATTCAAGTTATTATTGACTCGCTTGATAAATTTGCAAAAAATATTCCAGTAATTTTAGATCCGGTAATGGTTTCAACTAGTGATGATAAATTATTTGATGTAAAAGATCTTGAGAGTTTGAAAAAACTCATGAAAAAAGCAACAATAGCCACTCCAAATATCGATGAAGCTGAAATTTTATCTGGTCAAAATATAAAATCTGAAGCTGATATTGTAAAAGCTGCACAAAAAATTCAAGAAAATAGTGGTAATAGTGTTTTTATTAAATCGGGACATTTTGATACTAAAAATAGTAAAATAACCAATATTTTTCTTGATAAAGATGGAAAAGTCTATAAAATATCTAATAAAAGAGTAAAAACAAAAGAAATCCATGGTACAGGTTGCGCCTTAGCCACAGCCATTGCCTGCAATATCGCAAAAGGCAAAAGCACCATATTTTCTGTAAAAAAAGCCAATAGCTATATTTACAAACAGATTAAAAAATCGCAAAAAGTTGGTAAAGGAAGTAGAATTTTAACGCATTTTTGATGTTTTATAACTTACTAAAGCAAAACCTAAAAAACAGCCACAGGAATATCGCTAAAGCAATTTCTAATGTTGCTTTTTTTCTTCTTATGTTATTTTCTTTGTTATTGTTTTTACAAGAAGCTTTTCAAAATACTCAATATAATCAGCTTGTAATTCGCGTTTCCATTTGGTTTTCCTTGTTATTTTCAATCTTTTATCAGTCTTCTAATTTTTTTAAAGAAGATTATATTGACGGAACAATTGAGCAAATGATAATAATTTGTGAAAATTTAGAAAGTTATGTATTGGCAAAAATAATCTCATTTTGGCTGGATTACTGTTTGCCAATCGTTATTGTGTCATTGATAATCATGAATATTTTTGGCTTTTCACTAGATCAGATCGCCAAAAACGCCTCGCTATTAATATTTTCGTCGATTTCAATTTCCGCAATCTCTTGTTTATGCTCAAGCTTCAACATAATCTCAAAAAGAGCCACCCTACTAGCAATTTTAGCCTTTCCTATAGCAATACCTATAATTATGATTTCCATAGTAGGCAGCCTCCAAATTTTAGCCCCCATGTCGATTTTTCTATCAATAGTTTGCTTATTTAGTGTGGCAAAAATTATTCGAATCGTAAGCGAATAATTAAAAGTATCACTCGTAGTTAATCACCACTTGCCCAACACCAACAGAATCACCATCCGCAAAGTTGATCTTTTTAATTGTTACATCATGATCAGTCCTTATGATATTTTCCATTTTCATGGCTTCAATAACAACTAATTCTTGCCCAGCAGTAACCTGCTGTCCCTCTTCAACTTTAAATCTTATGATTTTACCAGTAATTGGCGCAGTCAAATTCTTTGGTTTAGCATTTTTATCAATTTTTGGCATGAATTTTGTCAATTCAGCTATTCTAGGAGAAAATACATTTACAAAAGTATCAGACCCGCCATATTGAAATAAATAGCCACCGGTATTATTATTTTCCCTAATTTTTAAGCCAACATTTCTGTCATTAACTTTTGCTCTAAATAATTTTTCACCCTTATTCCAAGAAGATTCAAGGTGAACCATGTTTTTATCGCAAGAAATAGTTAAAGAGTCACCATCTCTTTTGATAATTTCAATTAAGTATAGCTTGTCATCAATCATCACAACCCAGCGATCAGAAACCTGTTTAGCGCTATCGTAAAGTTGCCCAGTGATATTTGCATTTCTTTCATAGTTTTTCAAGAAAATATACATAGCTGAAGCTGCCAAAACCTCTTTATCAGCAGAATCTAATTCATTTCCAGAAAATCCAGCTGGAAATTCATTTTTAATAAAAGAAGTAGTAATGTCACCATTAATGAAATTCTCATTTCTAACAATAGTCTCTAAAAAACTAATATTGTGTGAAATTCCACCAATTGCAAATTCAGATAAAGCTTGTTTCATGTGATCAATAGCCTCAGTCCTAGTCTCACCATAAGAGCAAAGCTTAGCAATCATCGCATCATAAAACATACTAACTTCGCCACCTTCGTAAACGCCGGTATCTACCCTTATATTCTTACTCTCCTCAGGTTCAATATACATATTAATTCGACCACTTGAAGGTAAAAATCCACGCGAAGGATCTTCGGCGTAAATACGCGACTCAAATGCCCAACCCGTAAGCTTCACATCCTTTTGCTTTAGCGGCAAATCTTCGCCCAAAGCAACCCTAATCATAAGCTCCACCAAGTCAACGCCAGTAACAAGCTCAGTCACAGGGTGCTCCACTTGAAGCCTAGTGTTCATTTCCAAGAAATAAAAATTCTTATTCTTGTCCATAATATATTCAATCGTCCCAGCAGAATAATACCCCACCTTTTTCGCCAAAGCCACAGATTGTTTATACATTTTCTCTCTAGTCTTTTTGTCAACAAAAGAACTTGGAGCTTCCTCAATTACCTTTTGGTTATTTCTTTGAATCGAACATTCTCTTTCACCTAAACAAATCACATTTCCTTGTTTGTCAGCCAAAACTTGAATCTCGATATGGCGCGGATCTTCAATAAATTTCTCAACAAAAATTCGATCATCAGAAAAGCTATTTCTAGCCTCATTAGAAGCCGACAAGAAAGCCTCAGCCACCTCCTCTTTTTTATAAACAATCCTCATGCCCTTTCCACCACCACCAGCAGAAGCTTTAACCATAACTGGAAAGCCTATTTTTTCCGCAATTTTCGCAGCCTCTTTGTCAGTTTTAATAATCCCCATATGTCCAGGAACTGTACTAACATTAGCATCAATCGCAATTTTTTTCGAAGTAATCTTGTCGCCCATTGCTTCAATTGCATGAACGCCAGGTCCAACAAAAATCACCCCAGCATCTTCTAAGGCTTTAGCGAAAAGCTTATTCTCAGATAAAAAGCCATAACCTGGGTGTACCATGGTTGCTCCGGATTTTTTTACAGCCGACAAAATCTTGTCAACATCCAGATAGCTTTGCGAAGATGGAGAAGGCCCAATGTTAATCGCCTCATCCGCCATTTGCACAAATAGCGAATTAATATCAGCATCAGAATAAACCGCGACAGTTGAAATCCCAAGCTTCCTACATGTTTTAATCACTCTACAGGCGATCTCACCTCTATTTGCTATTAAAAGTTTATGTTTCGAAAATGCATTTTTCATATAATACCATCTATATTAATATTGAATATAAATTACTTTTAATATATTATATAATATTAATAGCAAAAAATCAAATATTTCTTAAAAAAAGAATGAATTTAAATTCTAACACTATTTTTGAAAAATGAAAGAAATAATAACAAATTTCATTGATATTTCTAGAATAAGGCGCCCAAGCGGCATAATTCTGCTCTTACTTCCTTGTTTAATAGGGGTTTTTACTCAAATAGAACAGCCATTTTCTAATATTTTTGATGAAAAAATCGTAAAAATCATAATATTATTCACTTTAGGAGCAATAACCATGAGATCTGCTGGGTGTATTATAAATGATATTTTTGACCGTAAAATCGACCCAAAAGTCTCAAGAACCAAAAATCGACCCTTAGCAAGCGGCAAAATGCCCATAAATCAAGCTATTTTTCTTCTTATTATTTTATTAGTAATCGGATTTGTTATTTTAATTCAATTCAACATTGAAGCCATTATTTGCGGAATTTTTTCACTATTTTTAGTAATTTTATACCCTTTAATGAAAAGAATTACTCATTTTCCGCAAATTTTCCTAGGGATAGTTTATAATATTGGCTTTTTAATAGCCACCTTGCAAATAAAGTCAGCAATAACCAAGGACGATTTTCTAATTTATCTCGCGCTTGTTTTAATCACTTTTATTTACGACACAATTTATGGTTTTCAAGACATTGAAGACGACTTAAAAATCGGCGTAAAGTCAAGTTCTATTGCAATATCAAAAAGCCCTAAAAGGATACTAATACCGCTTTTGCTGATCTCGTTTTTATTAATAATAGACCAGGGTTTGAAAAATCAATTCAATATTTTATTTTACTCTATTATTTTACCTTTAGCCACCTATTCAATTTTACTTATAAAAAAATGGGAAGTTAAAAATCAGCAAAATTGCTTGAAAATTTTCAAAAAATTTACTATTATTTTAACATTTATAATGATTGCTTTTATTTTTAAGTTATGAAAATAGGAATCCTCGGAGGAAGCTTCAACCCTGTTCACGACGGGCATATAGAAATAGCTAAACTAGCGATAAAAAAACTCGACCTTGACCAGCTTTGGCTAATCCCGGCTTCTTCAAATCCATTTAAAGAGCAAATAAGTTTAAGTTACCAGCAAAGAATCAACCTAATTGAACAAAAAATCGCCAAAAACCCTAAGATAAGAGTTAAAAATTACCAAAATTGCTCAAAATCTAGCTACAAAATGCTCAAAAAAATCCAAGCCGCAAATAAAGATTCGCAAATTTTCTTCATAATTGGTGATGATAATTTAAAAAATCTCTACAAGTGGGATAATTTTGATAAGTTATCACGAAATTTTAAAATTGCCATTTTTTCTCGCGGAGATAAATTTTACAACTTAAAATCACTAAGATCCGCTCATTTACTAAGAAAAGCCAATGCAAATTTGCTTTTTAGAATCAAAAATGTTAATATTTCCTCTACGCAAATTAGAAAAAATAACCAATCATGATAGTTGATAGTCACTGCCACCTTGATTTAATAGAAAAAAATGGTCATGATATCGATCAAATAATTCAAAACGCCCTAGATAACAAGGTTGGGATTTTGCAAACAATTTCAACTAAAATTAGCCAGATCGACAAAATTTTAAGCTACACCAAAAAATACGATAATGTTTTTGCTTCCGTTGGCAATCACCCTTGTAATGTTAAGGATGAGGGCGTTGTTGCTGCTCAAGAAATCATTGAAATTTGTCAAAAAAATCCAAAAATAATTGGTATTGGTGAAACTGGCCTTGATTATTTTCATGACAAATCCAATATCGATCAGCAAAAAGAGAGTTTTTTGCAGCACATCAAGGCTTCTCAAGAAGCACAGCTTCCGCTTATCATTCACTCTAGAGATTGCGACGATGATATGATTGCGATCCTAAAATCAGAGCAGCAAAAGAAAAAATTCCCCGCCTTGCTTCATTGCTTTTCAAGTTCAAAAAAACTCGCTGAAGTCGCAATAGCGCTTGGAATTTACATCTCATTTTCTGGAATTGTTACTTTTAAAAATGCTAAAATAGTTCAAGAAGTCGCCATGTTGACTCCTGAAGATTTGATCCTCGTAGAGACAGATTCGCCCTATCTTGCCCCTGTTCCTCATCGTGGCAAGGAGAACCAGCCGGCCTACACGCGCCACACAGTTGAGTTTTTAGCTAATCTTCGAGGTCAAGATCCTGAGGTTTTTGCTCAAAAAACTACTGCAAATTTTCTTAAGCTGTTCAAAAACGCGACATAGTTTACAAGCTTTGTTTAAAAAGTGAAAATTTTTCTTGAAATTTTGATCTTGACATCGTATGATATAATTGTAGTTTATGGGTCGTCAAAAAATATAGCTACAAAAAATCACAATAGTTTTTAAATCTCAAGTTAACCCGCTAATCCATATCTAGACTTTGTCTTTCCCACATTTCTTTATAGATACCACCCTTGATTTTAAGCAGCTGTTCGTGACTTCCGTCTTCAGCAATTTTGCCGCGATTAAATACTAAAATCCTATCCATCTCTTTTAATGTTGAGAGTCTATGAGCAACAATTATCACCGTTTTATTTTTCATTAAGTTAACCAAGCCCCTATGGACAAGCTGCTCAGTAATACTATCAAGGTTTGAAGTGCTCTCATCCATGATCAAAATTTTCGAGTTTTCTAAAAATGCTCTAGCAATCGACAGCCTTTGTTTTTGCCCGCCAGAGATTCTTGATCCGCGGTCTCCAACAATCGTATCATAGCCTTGAGGAAGTCGGCTAATGAATCTGTGGCAATAGGCGCTTTTCAATACCTCTTCTATTTCTTCGTTAGTAGCATCTATTTTAGCATATCTAATATTGTTGTAAATGGATCTGTGAAATAGTATTGGCTCTTGAGGGACGAGTGAAATACTTCCTCTTAGGGATTTTTGAGTTATGTCTCTTATATCTTGCTTGTCAATTAAGATTCTGCCCTTATCAACATCGTAAGATCGCATCAAGAGGTTAACAAAAGTGGACTTTCCAGACCCAGAGCAACCCACCAGACCAACTTTCTCTCCTTTTTTGATGACTAGCTTTCCTTTTATTGTTAAGTCGCTAGAAATGGCAATTAGATCATTTTTTTCATTCGAAGGGTCTTTTGGACTAGGTTTTGTGATTCCTTTATAGGAAAAATCAATATTTTCAATTTCTATTAAAGCTCCTTTTTTGCCTTTTATTTTAAGCTCTTTGGCGTCTTTTTTATCCTTAATCTTTAGGGGCTTGTCGAGAATTTTCAGTGACTGTGAAACTGCCCCGAAATTTTCTGAAAAAACTTGTAATTGTCGCGCAATTCTCCACATTGAATTCATCATCCAGGAATTTATTGCAAAAATTAGCGCAAAATCACCTAAGGTAAGATCTCCTTTTGAGTAGTAATAAATCAAGCCTATTGCTGATACGGAAAAATAAACCGAAAACATCAATCCATGCAAAGTGTAAAATTTTACCAAAAAGAAACCTCTTATTTTGAAAAAATTGCCATATTGGCCAAGGTGCCTGGAGATTCTGCTGATTTCCTCATCTTCATTGGTGAAAAATTTTACATTTTGAATATTGGAAAATACATCAACGATATTTCCAATCGCCTTTGCCTGAGAGGAAGTGACATCATCGGACATTTTGGCTGTTAAATCTAAGGCCTTTACGGCCATATAAAAAAAGGCGATCGCCCAAACTACTAATCCAAAGGCGAAAACTTTGTGAGCGTGAAGTAATGTATAAAAAGCAACAATGATACTTAAAAACAAGGTCAGAAAGCTGTATAAAATCGTATCTAACAGCCTTGGCGTGTTCATTGACAAGTCCTTTATTCTATTCGTTAGTGATCCTGCGGGGTTGGAGCTGAAGAAATCGTGGGATTTTTGCAGCATTTGCTTTGACGAATCAACAACTATTTTTTGCCTCATTAATGGTGTTAAGCAAGACCAGGCGTAATCAGTGATTCTCCACACTAAGCCAGGCAAAATGGTTAGAAATATAAAAAGCGCAATAAGGTATTTAGAGCTTTCCCAGATTTGGTCTTTTGGAGAAGTTGCTATGCTATCAATTAGAAGCTTTGATATATAAGGCCACAAAGAAGCATCAACTGCGTTAAAAATAACCACAAAAAGATGCATCGCCAAAAACCTCTTAAAAGGCAGCACACTTTGGATAATATATCTTAAGGTTCTAAGCTTGTTATGCTTTGGCACTTGTTTAGTTATTTATTGATCTTAAACAACAAAATTTAACAAACGATCTTTAACAAATATTACTTTTTTAATGCTTGCGCCCTCAAGGTGCCTTGCGACATTTTCCTCTTGTTTAGCCAAGACCTCTATTTCTTCTTGAGACAGCGATTTATCAACCTCTATCACTGCTCTCATTTTAGATTTTACCTGAACGGCAATCTTAACCTTATCTTCTTTGGTGAATTTCTCATTAAATTTAGGAAAAGATTTCTCGCAAACAAGTCCCTTTATCCCAAGCTCCACAGCGCATTCTTCACTTAAATGTGGCATTATTGGGGCAATTAATAAAATTAGATTACTAATAGCAACATACTTAACCTTTAAATCCTCAATGTTTTGGACATTAAATTTTTCTAATGCGTTGGAAAACTCTCTGATTTTTGCAATGGCGACATTAAACCCCATTCTCTCAAACTCTTTACCAGCTTCGCAAATAGACTTGTGCGTTAGTTTTATAATATTTTGCTGAGTGTCTGTTAGCTGTTGATTTTCTTCAAAATCTTCAAGTTTAATTTTGCTAATTTCGCTTTGATTTTCCTTATAAAGGTTGTTTTGAGCAAGCCCAGC
Organism: Rickettsia sp.; assembly: GCA_038131245.1. Classification (GTDB taxonomy): domain Bacteria; phylum Pseudomonadota; class Alphaproteobacteria; order Rickettsiales; family UBA1997; genus CAMCFD01. The sequence continues at coordinate 54,857 of JAYPPA010000003.1, forward strand.
AACTAATTTCCAAACGCGATTTACATATTTCCAGCAGCCATCAATTCCAGAGTCGCTCCATTCCAAGTCGCGGTTCACTGGACTATCAGAAAGCATAAAAAGCCTCGCCGTATCGGCCCCATAAGCATCAATAATCAAAGAAGGCTCAACAACATTTTTCTTTGATTTACTCATTTTTTCACTTCGCCCTTCTTTGACTTTTTTCTTGCTCGTACAAGATATAAGTTCACCATCAGAGTTTATTGTAACTTCGCTTGGCATAACCCAAGAACCATCCTCATCCTTGTAAGTTTTATGGCACACCATTCCTTGAGTTAAAAGATTCTTGAATGGCTCGTCAAAATCCAAATAGCCGCATTTTTTAAGCGCTTTTACGAAAAATCTCGCATAAAGCAAATGCAAAACGGCGTGCTCCACACCGCCGATATACTGATCGACCGGCATAAATTTATTAACAGCATCCTTGTCAAACGCCCTGTCTTTCAATGGTGAAATATAGCGTAAAAAATACCAAGAACTCTCAAAGAAAGTATCAAAAGTATCAACCTCCCTTGTTGCTTTTTGTCCTTTGTAAGTGGTATTCTTCCAAGATTCGTGTTTTGCTAACGGACTTCCTTGGCCATCAAAAACAACATCACCAGGAAGCTCCACCGGCAGATTTTCCTCCTCTTCGCATACCACCGATCCGTCTTCTAAATAAAGCATCGGAATCGGACAGCCCCAGTATCTCTGGCGCGAAACTCCCCAGTCCCGAAGCTTAAAATTGACCTGTCTTTTGCCAAATCCACCTTCTTCTATTTTATCAATAATGAGCTTTTTAGCATCTTTAACGCTAAGCCCATCAAGAAAGCCAGAGTTAATCATCGCACCATTTTGACTGTCAAATTGATCTTTAGCATCAACCACATTTTTAATCGGTAAATTATATTTTGTAGCAAAGTCAAAATCCCGCTCATCATGCGCCGGGCAAGCAAAAATCGCCCCAGTACCATAATCCATCAAAACAAAATTGGCAATGTAAACATCTAACTTTATGCTAGAATCAAATGGATGAGAAACTTTTAATCCAGTGTTATAGCCTTCCTTTTCCTGCTTTCCTAAGGCCTCTTCGCTTGCACAATCTTTATTGCATTTTTCAATAAATTTTTTAGCCCCCTCGTCTGTTTTTGCAAGATCTAAAGCCACAGGATGATTCGCAGCAACCCCAATAAAAGAAGCCCCAAAAAGCGTCTCTGGCCTTGTTGTATAAACCTCAATATGCGAAGAATCCCCGCCTTCTATTGCAAAATTAATGCTGCAGCCTTCGCTTCTGCCGATCCACTTTTCCTGCATCAGCAAAACCCTCTCATCCCAGCCCTTAAGATTCTTTAGCTCGTCTAGAAGCTCTTGCGAAAAATCACTAACCTTTAAAAACCATTGTTTTAACTTTTTCTTCTCAACCAGCGCACCGCTTCTCCAGCCGCGCCCATCAATCACTTGCTCATTTGCTAAAACCGTTTGATCGATCGGATCCCAATTCACAAAAGATTCTTTTTGGTAAGCAAGGCCGTTCTTAACGAAATCTAAAAATATTTTTTGCTCATGTTTGTAATAATCAGGCAGACAAGTAGCAAGCTCACGCGACCAATCGATACTAAGGCCAATCGACTTTAACTCTTTTTTCATCACCTCAATGTTTTTCAAGGTCCACTCTTTTGGATGAATTTGATGTTCTAAAGCAGCATTCTCCGCCGGCAATCCAAAAGAATCAAAGCCCATCGGATGTAAAACATTGTAGCTCTTCATCTTTTTATAACGAGAAACAACATCCCCAATCGCATAGTTACGCAAATGCCCCATGTGAATCTTTCCAGACGGATAAGGAAACATCTCAAGAACATAATATTTCTCTTTTTTACTATTTTCGTCAAACTTAAAACAGCCAGACTCTTCCCACCTCTCTTGCCACTTACTTTCGCTTGCTTTATGGTTGTAATTTTTTAAAACCTCACTCATTGTTATCTCCGGTTTTTATTCTTTTTAATATTTCTTCTTTTATTTCTTGAGCCTTTTGCGCGCTACTAGCAACCGATTCAGGGCTGTGAAGTCCACCACCTTCCCAAGAGGTATTTTTGTTAAGTCTCTTTTGTTGAAAAACAGAAACCCTTATGGAGTCCTGTAATGTCTCGCCGTCTCGAATTAAAACATTAATTTTAATTCTCGTGTTGCTGTCAGGAGTTTCTTGGTGCCACTCAGTTGCAACAATTCCCGACTTTTCATCAATTATCGATAGCGGAAACATTAGTCCAACAACCTGAACGCTGGTTTGCCATAAGCTTGGCTTATATTCTTTTTTCTCTTTTGCAGGCTCTTCCTCATCCTTTTTATCAGAAAAAGGCAGCCAAGAAGAATCCATAAATTTACCAGTCCTAGCCTTTCTGTTTATATCTTGGTTTCTTGGATAGTGGTAAGAAACCTTGCCGCTTGAGCAAGACACAACATTAAACAAAAGGCAGGCAGCAATAACTGCTCGTAAAAACATCATTTTTATTCAATCAAATTTACAATACTTTGTATACATCTTTCACTAAGAAGTATTACACCATTATATATTAGCTAGATTTTAAATTCAAGTCAATGCTAAAGCTACAAACCTCTTCTTGCTCCAGTAGGGTATGCTCCAGGCAATCCAGGAGCCCCAGGGCCGCCCATAGGAGGCATAATATTTCCTCTTGGATAACCAGAAGGTCCAGCCGGAGCAGAAGGCATAGGGCTTGTATTAGCAGGAGAAGGATAAGTCAGGCCCCCAGAAGACGGAGCCCTAACCGACCCTATCGGACCAGTTGGCGGCGAGAAACTCTGAGCTCTTGTTGGCGTTTTTTTACCATCTTTACTGTTACTGTAAGGATTAACCGCGGTTTTTGCAAATAGCGTAGAATTATACACACAAACAATGTCATCCCCGCTCCTTAAAGTGAACTGCTCTCCAACTTTTTCAACTATTATATAGTTGCCAGCAACTCTGTAGTTAACCAAAGACTCAAACCCAGAATTATCAACAGAAAATATAGCAGGAATTTCAGCATTAACCCTAGAGAATTGGAAATAAGTAAACTCGCCATTGTCAAATACTTTAGTAGGCGCAATAGAAGGCTCACCAGTATATTGATAGTTGAAATTATACACGCTCAAATTTGTTAGGTCAGGAACATCCGAAGCCAACGCCTTAGGAAATTGCAAGATATTCTTGTCTTTGTCTCCAGGATAAACGAATTTTGCCACAAAAATTAAATCCTTATCATCTATACCTTTAGCCTCTTTAGCTGTCAATTCAAAATGATAAATTCTCTTATCAGTAATAACCGTCATGTTTGTTTGAGAATTCCCCTCTCCTACTGGCTTTAAAAATAATCTGTTTCCTAAATGCTCAAATAGCCACTGTGATGGATCTCCCATGGTAATTGTTGATATCGATTCATCTTTTTCAAATTCTATAAAACCCTGAAATATGTAGTGTCCAAGGTATCTATAAACCTCGTTTGGATTATAAACATAGCTTCTAAATTTCTTCTCAGACCCCAAATATCTCGGTAATTGCGAAGCGACGGCCCCTTGCGCAGTAAAAAACGCACACAAAATGAGCAAAACCTTAAATGTTAAAATATTTTTTACCTTCATTTATTATTTTATTTCAAATAATTCATATTTTTTTACCGAGAAGCTTAAAACGCCAGACTTTTCGTTTCTATCAAGCCCAGAAAAATCAAAAGCTATCTTGGCTAAATATTTTTTTGATTCCTCAATATTATTACCCTTCTCGTCCTTTGAAAATCTAGTAGCCTTAAACCTAACCTCTGCTTCCGTGGAATTTTTTGGTAAAAAGAATGCCTTTAACGGAGCAAATTTACCTTTTGGCTTATCTTGGATAAACTTAAAAGAGGAAATTTCCACGGTTTTATAAACATCCGCTCCAAAAAAATGAATAGGACTAGTTGGATTAGACCTGCTCATTTGCGATCTAAATGCTCTATATTCAAGATAAGAAGAGTTATTTTTTATGATATTAAACTTCCTATTAATCTCTTTAATGTTAGAATCTCTATAATCAAACGACTCTCTTTGAGTAATATAGTTTGAGAGCAGATACTTTGTCACAGACTCATCCGCACTTAAAACATCCTCAACTTTAGTGTCGCGCAGCTGTTTAATTATAGGCCTAACAGCCGCAGTGTTATGCTCTCTTATTACAACCGGCACCTCTTCCACCAAAGGAAAGGAGCTTTTAATAATGTCATAAAGATAATAGACGCAAAAAAATCCTATTAACGAAAACATTATCATTAGGTTTCTATCAACAGCAGGCCGTATATACTGGAAAATGTACCACTGCATAGAATCCCTAAAAAAGCTACCGTCTTGTACGGAAAGTTTTACCTTCTCTATATATTCTTCAGAAAGCTGGTTTTTCTTTGTCATAGCTTTAAAGTTACTTCTTTTATATAAGATTTTAAAGACTTTTATATAAATAGCAATAACTTCTATTAAAGATGTTCATAAATGAGTCAGTGTTAATCAAATTTATACCTAATTCCAAATATAATTTGCCTCCTAACCTCATTAACTCGCCTTTCATATGCAGATGTCCTTTTGTCAAACAGCTCAAACTCTCTTTTATCAAATAAGTGAGACACTTGCAGATAAACTTTCTTCGAAAGCTTATATTGTATCCTAGAGTTCAAATAATAGCTAGTAATGGCGTCACTAAAGTAGGAATGGCCACGACTAACAAACCTCACCTTATCAAATAAAGCAAATTCAGCCCTAAAAGAAGGTACAAAAACCGATCTTTTGTAATTTTTTCTTTTACTTTCAAAAGTTGTGTCAGTAATATTTCTTCCAGTCGCCATCCCGGCACTAAAATCAAGCTCCAAAGCTCTATCAAAAAAGAACCTACCAAGCCCCCCACTAGTCACAACATCCTGATAAGCAATATCCGACTCGTTATCATGCCGCGTTTCATTAAAAAACACTCCATACCACTCATCAAACAATATAAGTTTCTGGCTTGAGATAAGCTTAAATAAATCCCGCTCTTTAAGTAAATATTTGTTTTTATCTTGCGGGTTTTGCGATCTTTGCTCTTCATATAAAGTTTCAAGAGAAACCTCGATGTCACTTATAAATCTTCTATTTTTAAAATAATGATCCAGCTTGACAATTTGTTGCTTTGAATTTTCATCAGAATCATACTCAGCAGAAAAAGCCACAAAATGATTTGTTATATCCCTCTTGTAAAACCTTCCCGCTTTTCTTTGGGCATGGCGATTCCTATCAGCAGAGCTATCATCATCAGCATGACATGGTAAAATAAAAAATATAAGGCTCACAAGCAGCAAAAACAGCCATCTTCTCGAGCCAAAAAATGTGTGGTGACGCACTTTTTGGTAATTTAGGGTTTAATATAATTTAAATTTCTTCCTCTGTTATTGTTTCTTTTTCAACCTCTTTTAAAGGTGCATTTAAAACAGCCGCAGGGGCCGGTCTTTTTTCAAATTCTGCGCCATTCTTGCTCGCAGTCTCTTCAATCTCCTTGTTAGACAGTTCAGGCAGAGCCACTTGAGACTCATCGTCCTCAAAAACCCAGCTCATATTTTCCTTAGCTTTGTCCATATTTGCAACCACAATAACGCCAAAAGCCACAAAAATAGCAATAACAAATAATTTTAAATTCTTCATTTTTAATTTTAGCCTATATTAGTAAAGCACAGCTGTAAATTTATCAAAAATTTACACAAACATTAAAACAGGGTTTTCCACATATTTTCTTAAAGCTGATAAAAATAAAGCGCCAACAGCCCCGTCCACACTCCTGTGATCGCAAGAAAGAGTTACGCTCATTACTGTCGCAGCCTCAATCTGACCAGAATCACCGATAACCGGCTTTTTCTTTCCAGCCCCAACCGCCAAAATACAGCTCTGCGGCGGGTTAACAATCGCGTTAAAACTATCCACCCCATACATCCCAAGATTCGAAATGCTAAAGCCCCCACCTTGGAACTCTTCAGGTTGCAATTTATTCTCCTTAGCTTTTTGTGCTAAGCTTTTCATCTCATTTGAAATTGCGATAATTGATTTTTGATCAGCATTTTTAACGATCGGCGTAATTAACCCACCATCAATTGCAACTGCAACCGAAACATCAACATTATTATATAGCATTATCGCGTCATCGCTCCACGAGCTATTCGCTTCAGGAACTTTCTTAAGCGCCATCGCACAAGCCTTAATCACCAAATCATTCACCGAAATTTTATATTCAGCCCGACCCTCAGCCTTACCAGCCTCATTATTCACAGCCGCTCTAAGGTCAAGTAAATTATCAATCCTAAGATCAGCATTTAAGTAAAAATGCGGAACTTGTTGTTTTGACTCAAGCAAGCGCTTAGCAATAACTTTTCTAATATTGTCATTTTTTACAGTTCTAAATTCTTGCGGATTGCGCCTAACTTGCCCAATTCCACCACCAGAATTAACAAAACCCAAAACATCCTCCTTGACTATTCTTCCTCTTGGGCCGCTTCCAAAGCCAATATTATCCAAAGAAACGCTGTTTTCTTTAGCCAGTCTTTTAGCCAGCGGACTCGCTTTGATCCTACCATCATCAGCCGCAGAATTATTCGCAGGCGCAGGCTTTGACTCTTGCACAAAAGAAGTAGCCTGAGCCACAACCTCTTTGGCAGCATTATCCGCAGGTGCTTTTTCTACCTTCTCTTCTTTTTTAACAGCCCCAGCCTTAGGCTTATAATTCGCCAGCGCTTTTTTATCCTCTCCATCCTCTAAAATTAGGGCAATCGGGCTATTTACGGCAACACCCTCAGTCCCAGCCGCAACTAAGATTTTACCTAAAATCCCTTCGTCAACAGCCTCAACCTCCATAGTTGCTTTGTCTGTTTCAATTTCTGCAATTACATCGCCAGCATTAATTTCATCGCCTTCTTTTTTTAGCCAGTTAGCTAAATTTCCTTCGGTCATTGTCGGCGATAACGCTGGCATTAATACTTCTATTGGCATATTTCTTAAATTATTTAATTTAAAACTATTAATTCTATTATAAAACATTTATCTGATCTTTGCAAGAAAAAATCACTTTCTAACATCAAAAGCGTCTCTAAGTGCTTCACCTATGAAAATAAGCATGGTTAGGATGGCTGAAATTACTACAAATCCGATAATTCCAAGATGATATGCTTGAATATTGTTTTTCCCCTGAGCTAGCAACTCACCCAAAGAAGGCGACCCAATTGGCATTCCAAGTCCTAAAAAATCCAGTGAAGTTAAAGTCACAATCGATCCGCTCACTAAAAATGGCAAATTAGCAATAATCAAAGGCGAAGCATTTGGCAAGATATGTTTTAGCATAATCCTCAGATTACTTGCCCCAAGGGCTTTAGCAGCAACCACAAAATCAAAATTCTTAATCCTTAGAAACTCTGCGCGAATAATCGAAGAAAGGCCAATCCAAGAAAATAAAAGCAGTAAAAACAGCAAAGTAAAAAAGCCTGGCTGGATAAATGACGATAAAATTATTAGCAAAAATAAAGTTGGCATTGATGACCAAACCTCGATAATTCTTTGCCCAAGAATATCGATCTTTCCAGCAAAAAACCCTTGAGAAGCCCCAATGAAAGTCGCCAAAACCAAACTAAATGCAGACAAAATAATCCCAAATAGCAACGAAATGCGAATTGCGTAAATTACTCTTGCCAAAACATCTCGACCTTGATCATCCGTTCCTAAAATATTATCAGCCGTGGGTCCAGACGGCGCCGGAAGTTTCGCCTCGTAATTAATTGTGTCATATGAAAATCTAATTGGCGGCCAAATAACAAAGCTGGATGGGTCGCTGGCAATTATTTCTAGCACTGCCTTGTCGCGAAAATCTGCTGTGGTTTCAAACTCGCCACCAAGTTCCTTTTCTACAACATTTTGCACAATTGGAAAATAATATTTTCCAGCAAATTTTAAGAAAATCGGTCGATCATTGGCGATGAATTCTGCAAATAGGCTCATTACAAAAATCGCGCTCAGAAATATCAAACAATAATAACCTCGTTTATTTTGCTTGAATTTCTGAAGTTTAGCCATCTTGCAAAAAGTTCTTTAATAATTTTGCCCTCTTAGGGTGTTGTAGCTTTTTCAGCGCCTTAGCCTCGATCTGCCTGATCCTTTCTCTAGTCACAGAAAACTGGCGACCGACTTCTTCCAAAGTGTGGTCAGTATACATGCCAATTCCAAATCTCATCCTAAGAACCCTTTCCTCTCTAGGCGTTAGCGAAGAAAGCATGCCTGAAGTCATTTCCTTAAGTTTCGAATGCGAAGCCGCATCAAAAGGCAATACCGCTGTCTTATCCTCGATAAAATCACCAAGCAAGCTATCCTCGTCATCTCCAGAAACTGGCGACTCAAGACTTATCGGATCTTTCGAAGTTCTAAGTACTTTTCTAACTTTATCAACCGGCATGAGAAGCTTGTCAGCGATCTCCTGAGCATCAGGCGTGCGCCCAAGCTCCTGGGTCAGCTGACGCGAAGTCTTAACAATCTTGTTAATTGTTTCAACCATGTGAATTGGGATACGAATCGTTCTAGATTGATCAGCAATCGCGCGAGTAATTGCCTGTCTAATCCACCAAGTCGCATAAGTCGAAAACTTATAACCTCTTCGATGCTCGAATTTATCAACTGCCCTCATCAGGCCGATATTTCCTTCTTGAATTAGATCCAGAAACTGCAAACCACGATTTGTATATTTTTTAGCAATTGAAACCACAAGTCTTAAATTCGCCTCGATCATTTCCTTCTTGGCCTTAATCTCAAGATCCTGATTCCTCCTAATAAGCTTCACCAGCTCCTTGAATTCATCAATATCAAGTCCAATAATTGAAGTAATTTTATCAACCTTTAATTGAGCTTCATCAATAATTTGTGCATTATTTTTCACAAATGATTTCCATTTTGGATCAACTAGCTTATTAAATTCCCTTTTCCAACTCTTGCCAGGCTTAAGTTCCTTATATTGGTTGATATATTCCATCCTGTCAATCCCGGCATTCCTAGCCACATTAAGAAGCTCCACCTCAAAATCAACAATCTTCTTATGAGCGTCATAAAGCTGATCAACTAGGGCTTTAATCAAGCTATCATTGAAGTTTATCTCGCTAGTTAGCTCGCTAAATTCTTCCATTAATTTCTTAATCTGACGATTTGACTTGATCTCTTTTCTATTTCTAGAAGAAGTCAAGTCAAGAACCTGCTGACAAATCTTTGAGATCTGGTCAAAAAGGTCAAGCATTTTTGGCATCAAGATCCTCTCCATTGACACAAAAGAAACCGCACTTTCGTCCATATGCTCAATTTCCTCATCATCAAAAAGCGACTGATCTGGCACTTCATCAACATCTTCCATAATTGAAGTCAAATCCTCCTGATCATCACCGCTATCGCTTTCCTCTCCTGATCCACGCATCATTTCGTCAAGCTCAGTATTGTAAGTCTCATCAATCCTAATAATATCACGAAGCAACAATGTCCCATCAGATAATCCATTATACCACTCAATAAAGTGCCTAATGATAATCGGACTTTGATAAATCGCCTTCACCGTTTCCATTCTGCCTTCTTCGATCCTGATAGCGATTTGAATCTCGTCATCTCTAGATAAAAGAGTCACCTCGCTCATTGACTTTAAATAAGTCTTAACCGAATCCTCATTTCTTTTTTGACTTTTTTCTTCATCAGCAACCAAATTAGCAGATTCTTCCTCTACAAATTTTTCCGCATCTTCTTCATTTTCAAAAACAGTGATTTTAAACTCGTTCATCACATCAATGATATGCTCCATTTTTTCTGGATCAATCTCAATATCGATATGCTCATTTATTTGATCATAAGTCAAAAATCCTTGCGATTTACCTACCGCTAAAAGCTTTTTCAACTTCTCAGGAAAGCTCCCAGCAACAGATCTTCTTTTCTTAGATCTTTTTTTCGAAGCAGAAACATTCTCAATTTGCAACTTTGCAGCCAAAATCTCAGCCTTTCTTTCAAGAAGTGTCTTGTTTTTTATTTTAGTTTTTTCGATAGTTGAATTGCTACTCTTTGTGGATTTCTTTTTGCTAAGATCCTGAATAGTCATTTCGTTAATATCAAAAACCTCTTGCCTTTTTGACTCGCGAAGCTCTTTTTTCGCAAGTTTTTTTGCAATCTCTTGATTTTGCTGCAAGATCAATTTCGCTGAGCTTTTTAAACTCTCCAGTCCCTTTAGTAAATCATCTTTTTTATTCGCCTTGGTCTTTTTGCCTAAATTCTTTTTTGGAGTTGCTTTTTCTGCAGCCACTTTTTTCTTAGCCACATCCTTTTTTTCAACCTTCTTCACAGGCTTTTTAACAACCTTTTTCGCAATTTTTTTCTTAGGTGCAGCTTTTTTTATCACCTTCTTAGGAGTGATTTTTTTTGCAGCTTTCTTAGGTGCAACTTTCTTTGTCACTTTTTTAGCAACTTTCTTTGCGGTCACTTTTTTCTTCACTACTTTTTTAGCAGCAGCCTTTTGTTTAGGCGCAGCCTTCTTAGCGGTCTTTTTAGTAGCAACCTTTTTTTTCACGGCCACTTTTTTAGCAACAACTTTCTTTTTGGTCGCAGACTTTTTAGCAGCAACCTTTTTCGTAACTTTCTTTTTTTTCACTGGCATGTATAGAATATTTTGTTGATCATCCACCAATTAGATCACTCTCAAGCTCGATTATTTCTTGCTCAAGTGAGTTCTTATAGGCAAATATTTCAGTGATTTTATCATCACTAACCGCGCTTTGATGAGTATCAATTTCGTCAATTTTTGACAGTGCTTGCTTATATAATTTTTCAACCTGCAATAAGAGGTTTTTTAATAGCAAAAGCCTAGTTTTTTTGTTTATCTCACTTTCTGTAAGATTGTCAAATCCTACAAAATCTTTTTTGATAAGCGCTTTAATAGATCTATTATAGCTGCTATCAGAATAATTTTCAAGTATTAAAAACAAATTTTTTTCATTTATTTCATTTTTTGTATCATTTTCATCAATATATTCAATTATTTGGTCTTTTATCTCACTTAAATTCTCATCTTCAAAGCTAATTTCTCGTAAATTAAACTTATCATCGCTATAATTTGCCAAATTTGGGCACTTTATTAGCAAAGAAATGATGTTTTTAGCAAAAAAATCATCATAATTTAGCTCAGAAATGTATTTTTTAGTGCCAATTCCCACCAAGCCATTATCAAAGCCGCTATTTTTACCAGATTTTTTATCAAATCTACTTATTTTGAACAAAAAATCCCTAAAAAACTGCGAAAAATGCTTTTTTGTCAAAGTATCTTTAATCATTTCAGCCTTTTTCATCAATTCAGACTCAATTTTCGCCTTTTTTTCAGCGCTCACATTCTTTTTCAGATCCACATCTAAATCCATCAATGTAAAATCAACAAGTGCAGAAGAGTGACTTACCGCCTCTTTTTTAAACAAATTCACCAAAGCTTTTGCACCATATTCCTTGATAAAATCATCAGGATCAAGCTTATCAGGAAGAAGCGCAAATTTCACATTTTTATCCACCCCAACAATGTCAAGCGAGAGCTCGCTCACCCTTTTCGCCGCCTTTAAGCCCGCCTCATCACCATCAAAACACAAAATCACCTCATCAGTAATCCTAAATAAATCCTTAATGTGATTTTGACTAAGCGCCGTCCCAAGCCCAGCCACAACATTACCAATTCCCTTCGCCCCAAGCGCTATCGCATCAATATAGCCCTCAACCACCACTGCATATTTCTCTTCAAAAATCGCTTTTCTGGCGTTATTTAAATTGTAAAGCGTCTGATTTTTCTTAAAAATATCAGTCTCAGCCGAATTCAAATATTTCGGCAAAGAATCATCTAAAACCCTTCCTCCAAAGGCGATCGGTCGATTTTTATTATCATAAATTGGAAAAATTACCCGATTTCTAAATTTGTCATATAATTTCCCCTTATTATTTTTGCTAATTAGCCCGGTTTTTAAGATAAGTTCCTCCCTAAAGCCTTTCGCGCTGAGCCTTTCATGCAAATCATTAAAAGAATCTTTAGCAAAGCCAATTCCAAAATCCTTGATAACTTTTTTGCTAAATCCACGATTTTTAAGATACTCCCGAGCAGCCAAACCAGAGCTTTCAAGTAAATTCTCCTGAAAAATTTCGCAAATAAGCCCCACAATTTCATATTGCTCATCAATAATCGACTTTTTCTTGCCATCATCGCGCGATTCTTGCCATGGAATATCAATCCCAAAATTATCGGCAAGCTGCACCACGGCATCTTTAAATTCAAGTCCCTCAGTATTCATCAAAAAGTTTATCGCGCCGCCATGCGCCCCGCAGCCAAAGCAATGATAAAAGCCCTTTTGGTCATTTACTGTAAAAGATGGAGATTTCTCATTGTGAAATGGGCACAATCCCATAGATTCCTTGCCATGTTTTTTTAGCTTCACCTTCTTGCCAACTACTTCAGATATTGGTATTGAAGCGTTTAGCTTCGCCGGGAATTCTTTTGCAAAAAACTTCATTTCTTCTTCTTTTTCTTCTTTTCTTCGTACACAATAACTTCATTTTTATTTGAATAACCAAGGCTCTTTCTTGCCTGTTCGTCAAGTAAATCAAGATCAAGAGAATCAGATTTCATAGCATCAACCTTAATTTTTTTATTTTTTATTTCATTGATCAGCTCTTTTTTTGTCAAATCTTGATTGGCAATTTGATTTTTCAGATCCATCATCTCAATCAACCCCTTTTGCCCAAAAAATAATTTTATCGTAAAATAAACGATTAGCGCCAAGAATGTGAAGTAAGTGATAAATAAAGTTTTAGAAATGCTATATTTTTTTACAAGACTGTAAATATACATAAAATAATTTTAATTCCCAAGCATCTCCCTTACTGCCTCAACGATGTTTTTAGTTTTCGGCAGAGCCAGGCTTTCCAAATTTCTAGCATAAGGAAGCGGAGCATCAACGCTCGCTAATCTTTTCACCGGAGCATCCAAATAATCAAAAGCCTCCTGCATAAGCATCGCCGAAATCTCGCTTCCAATGCCAGCAAACGGAAAGCCTTCCTCAACATTTATGCAGCGATTGGTCTTTTTCACTGACTCAATAATTGTCTCTTTGTCAAGCGGCCGAATCGTGCGAATATCCACAACTTCAGCCTCAATTCCATCTTCAGCCAAAATTTCCGCAGCCTCCAAAGCATATTTCACCATCAAACTATGCGCAGTAATAGTCACATGCTCGCCTTCCCTCAAAACCTTCGCTTTGCCAATTTCCACAATATGATCCTCGTCATATTCCTCTTCAAAAGAAAGTCCGTAAGTCAGCTCATTTTCCAGGAAAACCACCGGATTTGGATCGCGAATCGCAGCTTTAAGCAAGCCCTTACAGTCCGCAGCACTATAAGGCGAAATCACCTTAAGCCCGGGAATCGACCCATACCAAGCCGCATAGCACTGTGAATGCTGAGCCCCAACCCTAGAAGCAGCCCCATTCGGCCCACGAAATACCATCGGCGAACTCACCTGTCCGCCCGACATATAGCAAGTCTTCGCCGCAGAATTCACAATCTGGTCTATTGCCTGCATCGCAAAATTAAAAGTCATGAACTCAACCACCGGCTTTAGCCCACTAAACGCAGCCCCAACTGCAATCCCAGCAAATCCATGCTCAGTAATTGGCGTATCAATCACGCGCTTTTCGCCAAATTCAGCCAGCAACCCTTGCGTAACTTTATAAGCACCATTATACTCAGCAACCTCTTCGCCCATCACAAAAACATCTTTATCCGCGCGCATTTCCTCTGCCATCGCTTCGCATAATGCTTCTCTAACTGTAATTTTTCTAAGCATAATATTTAATTTAATTATATATTTCAGTCATCAATTCCGACTCATCAGGCTCAGGACTATTTTGCGAAAACTCAACAATTTCCTTAACCTGGTCTTTAATTTCGGCCTCAATCTTCTTCAAATCATCCTCTTTAGCTTTTTTACTGTCCAAAATCTCTTTTTTCAGAGTAATAATTGGGTCTTTACCCTTCATTTCATTGAGCTCATCCTTAGTTCGATAAGTCGCCGGATCAGACATAGAGTGCCCGCGATAGCGATAGGTATCAAACTCAATTAACATAGGGCCCTTGCCAGACCTAACATAATCAACACATTTTTGCCCCTCTTTAATCACCTCAAAAATATCCATCCCGTTAATTTTCACCCCAGGAATGTTAAATCCAAGTCCCCTTTTATGCAATTCATCAGTCGAAGAAGCCCTATCCTGCGAAGTTCCCATCGCATATTTATTGTTCTCAATGATAAATAAAACCGGCAAATCCCATATTTTCGCCATGTTAAAAGCCTCGTAAACCTGCCCCTGATGAGCCGCACCATCTCCAAAATAGCAAAAAGTCACATTCTTGTCACCGCGATATTTATCCGCAAAAGCCAGTCCAGCCCCAATTGGCACCGACGCACCAACAATTCCATGGCCACCATAAAAGTGATTCTTCAAGTCAAATAAATGCATAGACCCACCTTTTCCCTTCGAAGAGCCATCCCTGCGCCCCATAAGCTCGGCCATAATCGCCTTCGGATCAGATCCAACCGCCAACATATGCCCATGGTCGCGATAAGTCGTAATCACCTTGTCGTTTTTCTTCATAGTCGCCTTCATCCCAATAGCCACAGCCTCTTGGCCGATATAAAGATGACAAAATCCAGCAATTTGCCCCATCCCGTAAAGCTGCCCAGCCTTTTCCTCAAAGCGCCGAATAAGCAGCATATCGCGATAAAACTGTAACAGTTCATCCTTTTTAAATTTCATATCCCTTCTCTTTTTGGTTTTAAAGCCCTCGTCGCCTCCCTGTTTTCTTTTAAGTAACGACAAAAAACTTCTCATAAATTACATTATATTACAATTCTAAATAAAAGTCAAATCATTTTGATTTTTCCAGTTTAGCGCCCCCGCATCGAGTCATAAATGGCACTCCCAGCCGCACTAAGCATCCTTGGCACCGCTTTTACAACCCCATAGCAAAAAACCCCTACCAAAAACATAACTAGCGCATATTTTATCCCAGCTTGCATAAGTCTCGCCCTAATCAGTTCAGGACTATCCCCAGCCGCCATTTTCGCCTTCGCACTCTTCTTTGCTTCTTCTAGCTCTTCCTTGTCTTTTTCTTCTTTTTCTTTTTTAGCCTCAGCCAGCGCCTCTTTATAGTTAGTTTTCGCCTTCACGGCTGAATCCGCCGACTTTTTCGCACTATTTTTCATAAGCGACATCATCGGATTTTTCTTATCTGAATCTTTTGCCATAGTTTTATTGTCGTTAATTAAACTCGTTCAATTCCCCTTCAAAGAAAGCCTCTTTCAAAGAATGACGCTCAAAATTCCCCTTCCAAAGAAAGCTTCTTTCAAAGAATGACGCTCAAAATTCCCCTTCCAAGGAAAGTTTCTTTCAAAGAATGGCGCTCAAAATTCCCCTCCAAGGAGAACCTCTTTTAAAAAAAATGACGTTCAAAATTCCCCTTCCAAGGAAAGCCTCTTTCAAAGAATGATGCTCAAAATTCCCCTTCCATGAAGGGGTGGCAGTCCGAAGGACTGACGGGGTAGCTCCTTTAATAAATTAATTGCTTTTCCACAATAACTATTGTAAAATAAAAGAACAAAAAAACAACAAAATAATGACTACAAAAAAAACAGCAATTGTTTTATTCAATCTTGGAGGTCCAGATAAGCAAAAATCCGTAAAACCTTTTTTGTTTAATTTATTTAACGACCCTGCAATAATCTCGCTGCCCCAGCCCTTTAGATTCCTTTTGGCCAAGTTAATTTCGCGCAAAAGAGAAAAAACCGCGCAGGAAATCTACGCTCAAATTGGTGGAAAGTCGCCAATTCTTGATATTACCAAATCCCAAGCCGAAAAGCTCGAGCAAGAGCTATCCTACGACTCTAAAAATTACAAAACATTCATCTGCATGAGATATTGGCATCCAATGTCCAAAGAAGTGACTCAAAAACTTACAAAATATCAACCTGACCAAATTATTTTCCTGCCACTTTATCCGCAATTCTCAACTACTACTACTGAATCTTCTTTTAAAGATTTTCAAAAAGCCCTAAAGAAGGCCAAAATTGATCATATTCCGGTTAAAAAGGCCTGTTGCTATTTTGATAACGAAGAATTCATTCTAGCTCATGCTAAGCTCATAAAAAACACCATTCAAAAGCAATTATTTTTGAATCTAAAGGATTTTCGCATTTTGTTTTCCGCGCATGGCTTGCCACAAAAAATAATTGATGCTGGTGATCCATATTCTTTTCAAGTAGAATCAACTGCCAAAAAAGTCATGACCAAGCTTTACGAGCTTTTGGTCAAGGACAGAGTCTTCAACTTAAGCAAAGAAATAACCCCAGAAAATATCGCTAAAATTGACCACCAAGTTTGTTATCAATCGAAAGTTGGGCCGCTAAAATGGACTACCCCAAGCCTCGAAGATGAACTAAAAAGAGTCGCCAAAGACAAAAAAAGCCCCATCATTACGCCAATCGCCTTCGTTTCGGATCACTCAGAGACCCTCGTCGAGCTCGATATCGAATATAAAGAAATCGCCGAAAAGCTCGGTATTGAAAAATATGGCCGCGTCCCGGCGCTTAACATCGATGGTCACTTCATCAAATCTTTAGCCAGCATCTGCCGCTCAACCGCCAAAAACGACCACAACTTCAGCAGAAAAAGAACCTGCCCCAAAGAATTTTCCGGCTGTTGCAACGCATTTTAATCCCCTGGTGCCAGTCATTTAAGGACTGAGGGATAAGAACCCCTAAATCCCATCCAAATTAAGCGACGGCAACTTCACCTTTTCGCTTATTTTATAATCAAGACTATCAAAGAGCTGCTCAGCCCTATGCTCAACAAGTTCATCTTGCATTTTATGTGCTAAAAGATGTGGATTTTTCGCATAAAACCTGCGCTTTTCCTTCTCATAAACCTTAACCAGCCGGTCATTAAACCCAAATTGATTATTTTCAACCTCCAAAAAATCAGCCCCCAAAACATCTTCTATTTCATTTTCATAAACATCTAAAATATAAAAATAAACCTCGTCGCTTGGGAATTTCGTATGATTTGGATGGATTTTAACATATTCAAGAAAAGACGCACTAAGCTCTGGATCAAAATTCACCAAATGTACATAATCCTGGCCATAGAAACTTTTTATCGCCAAATTCATCAGATAATCAAGCAACTTTCCCTGCAGATGCTCTCGCGGCGGATAATACTCGCCTTCTTGGTAATATCGATCCTCTTCATCATATTCGTCATCAAAATATTCTTCGTTATTTTCTTCGCCCAGCATCATAACTTCCTCATTTTCAAAATCCGGCAAATCCCCAAGCGAGAACCTTTGATTCTCTTTATCGTCTTGCAGCATATTAAACGACTCGTAAAGTTATATTCCTCCATTTTGATTGTCCCATAAAGGGGATTATTTTGCAAGAGAAAAGTTGAGAAATTTAGATTCGGTATCAAAACTCCCCTTTTCATAAGATTAGCCATAAGTCACCTTAGTGGCAAATGAGCGGGTGTTGATTTATTTCCAGTAAAAAGCGACCAAGATGCAAGTTGTTATTTTCCTCAAGAGCTGCCTTGATATGTACTATCTTCCGCTATTTCCCGCAGCCGCCTCGGCCGCTCTTTTTGCTACTTGTTCTTTCATTCTGGCGACTATACCTTGTGGGGCCCCTGTTGTTTTATTTGTGGCGCCATTATTTTCCTGCCGACCAGTCTTCGCTGCGACTCCAACAAATGAAGTGCTTGTGGGGCTTAGAGATGACGAAGGTGTTATAGAGCCAATTCTTGACACCCCAGAGTCAGACCTCATGGCAGCAGGTTTCGCTGGTCTAGGAGGAGGCGGACCTTCTCCATCTTCAGAAGGCGTTATAGAGCCAATTCTTGACACCGCACCTTGCTTCGCTGGTAGAGGAGGAGGCGGACCTTCTCCATCTTCAGAAGGCGTTATAGAGCCAGCTCTTGACACCGCACCTTGCTTCGCTGACTTAGGAGGTAGAGGCGGACCGTCTTCAGATTCTACCCCGGCTCCGCCACCGTCTCCATTAAGAGTTATTCCACCAGCAGTCGAAGAAGTAGAAGTTCCTGCTTCAGCCTCCCTTGGCTCCATGCCTTTATAGTAACACACATCTTCATCTGACTGACCAACTTTAACTGTTTCTCGGTCTATAGAGACATGTTGGCGTTTTTCCGGGTCCCTTAAATTTTTTATAAGCTTAATAGCCTGATCGCCAACAACATCTTTTTTTGCATGAGATTTATCTGACCTATCATACTCAACAGTAACCTTTTGTTCATCTTTCCCATCAGTAGTTATGGTAAAAGTGATTTCAGTAGAAACTATGTTTATTTGTTTCCCATTTACAGTTCTGGTCCCAGATTTTGTTGACAGTATGTATTTATTTTGCGCTTCAGTCTCAGCCCTCGGTGCTGTCTTAGGAGGCAGAGGCAGAGGGTTTTCTCCATCCGAATTTTGCGAAGCCCCAGAGTCAGACCTCGCCGCCGCTTCGGCCTCAGCCTCAGCCGCAGCCACAGCCTCTCTAGCCTCAGCCTCAGCCCTAGCCTTCTCAGCAGCTATCTTTTCAGTTTCCCGAAGTTTAGCCTCCAGGGCCGCCCTCTGTTTAGCCCTTCCCGCTTCCGCGTTTCTTTGCTCCTTTTCTTGCTCTGCCCTTGCCGCCTCAGCCGCAGCCTTCTCAGCAGCCCTCTTTTTAGCTTCCTGAAGCTCGTTCTCCAGAGCCGCCCTCTGTTCGGCCTCTGCCCTTGCCGCCTCAGCCTCAGCCCTAGCCGCCGCCTCAGCCGCAGCCTTCTCAGCAGCCCTAGCCGCAGCTTCTCTGGCCTTCGCCGCCCTTTCCATGTTCTCTATTGCTTTTTGCGTTTGTTCTGCCATAGCCACCGCTTCAGCACTCGCCTTCTCAGCGGCCCTCGCCTTCTCAGCCTCAGCCCTAGCCTCAGCCTCTCTAGCCGCCCGCTCTTGTTCCGTCCTCGCCGCCTCAGCCTCAGCCCCCTCTGCTGCGTCCTCACTATTCGAGCCAGCTCTACTAAGCGAACCATCATCAATCCTCTCATTAGTAGACAAACCCGCTGGCATCGTATAAACCACTCTTTCATCATCATCACCTCTACCATTATTAGCTGCTCCTCTCGCTGCACCACCAGATCCTTCTCGACCCCTAGTAGCCCAATCATCAGGCATTTGAGCATAAATCGTACGACTATCATCAACAACCCTGCTAAACCCAGGATTGTCGGCATGATTACCAACAGCAACACTGATGCCATCCTTATATTGAGCAAAAGCATTTTTAGCGCGATCTCGTTTTGCCTCTTTACTTCTAGATGAATCATCAAAAGCAGCAGCTTTATCATGCGCAAGTTTTTTGGCAGATTCAAAGAAAGCACCAACATCGCCCCTTATGTTTCTTTTAGCGCTTGGCGATGCAAAGCCACTAAAAGTAACCGCTCTCTCAATTTTCGCCCTATTTGTAGTTTTTAATTTTCCTGCTAACGCCATAATCGCTTCAGCAAATGCCTTCCTATCGCCTTCTGAAGTTCTGTTTTCTGGCGATAAATCATAGCTCGTCCCCGCTAAGTTTATCAATGTTTTTAGAGTTGCATCATGCCTTCTTCGAACCGCAGCACCACTTTGAGCAATGTCAATTTGACCAGTTCGAGTTGTAAATTTAATAAAATCCTTAATCCCATTAGCCAATGCGCTAACCATATCTCGATTTTCTGGTCTACTCATAATTTAATTTATTTAATTAAAATAAAATCTCTTCCATAATTCCACTATACCACATTTTTTGCTTTAGGTCAAGTAAAATCGTAAAAAACATTTTTTGAGTTGCATTTTGCTACATGAAAATCATAAAGCAAGTGATGCTCTAAGGCTCTCCTTCGCTTGTGAAAAGGCTGCTGGATCGCCTTTAGTGATTTAAGGTGGAGAAGTTTCAAGTCTCGTTAATTAGCCTATATATGAACAGAGTCCAAAACGTGCTCCCCGGACAAAGTCCTACTGGCCCGTAAATCTCTCGGCGAATTACTAGGACTCCTTCTTGGCGGCGGCCCACCCCCTCTTTTGCCGCCAGACCTTGGTCTAACCCTTGCCGCTTTCGCTGCATCTTCCTCTGCTTTTTTCGCATTAGCGTCACGAATTCTTTGCTTAGCCGCTTCTTCAGCAGCTTCTTGTCTAGCTCTTACTCTTTGCGCCGGAGTCATATCATCGCTCAAAACAGGGCTCGCCCTGCCCCTAGACCCGCCACTTCCTTCGCGCTTAGCCTCTTTATCCTGAGCTGCAACTTGATGCGGCGCCAAATCAGGCCCGCCATTTCCTGCTTCATATACCGGCTGCCAATCTTCAGGCAAACCTTGAGACCCTCCGCTACTTTGAGACCCCCCACTAAAAGTCCTATCCACATCCTCATAAACATCTTGCTCAAAAATAACACTCTTAAACCCACCAAGCACAAGTTTAGCCGCAGCCTTCCTCGCCTTACTCGCTTGTAAAAACTTATCATCTACCAGCTTTTCATAATCAAAATCCTGGTCTTTTTTAATGCTAAAGATCGCAAATATCACGCTAGCAATCGCCGCCTCTCTAACATCCTCCTTATAGCTAGGCCAGCCCGCCCCAGCGCCCTTTATGCCATCTAAAATTTGCTCGTAACTTAAATCTTCAAAACCTTCTAGCCTTTCCTTTATGTTTTCCAGTTCTCCATTATGTGCCAGCGAAAACTCCTGCTTGTTTTTGTAAAATTTCAACAGTTTTCGAATATCCAAAGCAGCCCCCATCAAAGCTTCATTCTCACCGCCTCGAGTCCCAACTACAGCCGAATAATAATCAATCTCTTCATAAGCACCTCCTTGATTTCCAGAAACCGGCTCTTCATAGGTATTATCAAGCCCAGTTGGCCCAGAAGGTCTTTCTGGGGGCGTAGGTTTTCCATTGGGCTCAAATGCTGAATTATCGACAATATTACTCCTGCTCTCACTTCTTCTCCTGAAAAATCTTCGCATAGTTTTATAAAAAATTGAAGCATATATTCAACTATGGCATGATTTTTAAATTAGGTCAAGAGTCATCAGTAAGAAATTCCAGAAATGTCAAATTGCGCTACAGATTTATAATTTATCGAGATTGGTTTTTTGCAGAAAATTATATTTCTAAAAGACAAGAATATATATTCAATTATAACATATTTTACTAATCTTGTCAAGAATAATCTAAGAATAATAAAAAGATTGTTTAAAATCGCTACAGTAAATGAGATGCACCTGTAAACATTGGAGAAGTTGCCTGAGGCTGTTCTGCTGATGGAGAAGGTCTCCTTTGCACTCTTGGAGCTCCCCCTTCTTCCATTGCCGCAGCAGCCTCCATAGCCTTTCTAGCAGCAACCCTGGCATTAAACGCTGCAAGCTTAGCAGCAGCAGCCTCAACCTCAGCATCCGCCATTTCTTTCTCAATCGTTGCCCTTTTGAGTTTTTCCCTTAAGTCCTTTAATTTTTGATCGATTTTAGCTAGATTGTCACTTTGAACTTCAACAGCATTAAAATCCCTAAAAGCACTTCCTTTGCTAGGAATCGAGATGTCAGGCCTGCTCGGTTTTGCTTGAGATGTTGTCAATTCTGTATTTAGTAACCTATTTGCAACAGCTTTTACAGGAGGAGCTTGCACATTATCGCTTTGAATTTCAGCAGGTTCAATATGTCTAAAAGCGCCTCTTCTATCAGTACCACCAATCAACGGGCTTTTATCTCTGCCCTGACCTCCTCCATCATTTTTTCCCTTGGCTTCAAACCCTCTTGGGGCTTCTCTAGTGAACATTTGATCTTAAATTTAGCTTTTAAAGTTGTAAAAATAATTTTTACAGAACTCCAATATAGCCTATATTATTTAAAAATCAAACTGATAATTGATTTTTTTTACAGCCACTGTATCGTTTTAAACCTCGCTAATTTTGTGAAGTTTTTTTGCAAGGTCTACAGCTTCAGCCGCTGCGTTTTTAACATCCAAAGATGGCGGAGGCGGACTTAGCTGCTCAGGGTTGTATCCCTGCCTTTCCCAGCGAGCAATGCGGTCATTTGGAACTTCGTGAATTTGTGGCTTAGAGTCAAATCTCACATGATTTGTAGCATCACGATAAGAGCTAGTCCTTGATTCATGCTCTCCTAAAGAGCCTTCCAGCTCGGCATCGCTTTGTCTTAAGTTGTTAATTGTAGGTGACAAAAGCTCTTCTTGAAAAGCTCCAGACTCTATTGCGGCCTCTTTTATCGCCCCTTTTATGCCAAATTTAAAACCGCGCGCAATATAATCATAAGTTTTTGCGGCTTTTTTTAAGGCTTTTTGATTGGGAAGATCTTTACTTGTTGCGTTGTTTTTGTACTTTATCATGTCAAATAAAGCCGAAGCAGCAAATAAGTCTGATTGAGAAAATTTACTTGCCGACTCTTGAGAAATGTGAAAAATACAGCTACCTATCTCGTTTTTTCTAACTCCTTCAAAAAGATTATGCATTTTTCCAATTGGATCTTCGTATAAATCTACGCCGATTAATTCCAAAGCATCATCTTTCCACTCATCCCTGATTGCTTTACTGCCACAAATACCAGATCTATTTTTATGTTCAATAATTCGAACAAAAAGCAGCAAAGCCTGCGCAATATCTCTTGGCTCCATTGGTAAAACTTAGTAAATTTATAGATCAAGAACGATTCTTCTAGGATCTTCAAGTAATTCTTTAACTCTAACCAAGAAAGTCACAGCCTCTTTACCATCAATGATTCTATGGTCATAAGAAAGCGCTAAATACATCATCGGACGAATTTTTACCTCGCCATCAATCGCCATCGGTCTTTGTTGGATTTTATGCATTCCAAGAATCCCTGATTGTGGAGGATTGATAATCGGAGTCGACATTAAAGAGCCATAAACTCCGCCATTTGAAATAGTAAACGAAGCCCCAGTCAAGTCAGAAATCGCCAACTTACCGTCTCTAGCTTTAGTCCCAAGCTCAACAATTCCCTGCTCAACTTGCGCTAAATTCATGCTATCGGCATCTCTTAAAACTGGTACCACCAAACCTTGCGGAGACCCAACCGCAACGCCAATATCGTAAAAATTCTTGTAAACAATCTCGTTGCCATCAATCTCAGCATTTACCGCCGGAATTTCCTTCAAAGCACTAATACAAGCCTTCACAAAAAATGACATAAAGCCAAGTTTCACACCATGTTTTTTGATGAAAGCATCTTTATATTCCGCGCGAAGAGCCATAACATTCGTCATGTCAACCTCGTTAAATGTAGTCAAAATCGCCGCAGTATTTTGCGATTCCTTCAATCTTTCAGCAACTTTTTGACGAAGCCTTGACATTTTAACTCTTTCAACCGGCTTTTCACCGCTCGCAGCCGCAGTAGAAGCAGACGCACTCGCCGCAGACGAAGTTCCGCCGCCAGCAATAGCGCCCAAAACATCACCTTTAGTTACGCGTCCATCTTTGCCAGTTCCAGCAACTTTGCTTGTGTCGATATTATTTTCCGCAGCAATCTTTTTCGGAGCCGGAGAAAGTGCTTGATTCGCACCAGCAGCACCTTTCACAGCAGCCGGAGCCACAGCCTCAGATTTCGCCTCTTCTTTAGGCGCAGCCACAGTCGCACCTTTCGCACCAGCTTCCATTTTTGCGATCAAATCACCAACCACAACAGTATCACCTTCAGCCACGCTAATCTCGGTAATTGCACCATCCGCCGGCGCGTTAACTTCCAAAGTCACCTTGTCAGTTTCAAGTTCGACAATTAATTCATCAGCCTTCACCGCATCACCTACTTTCTTGTAAAGCTTTGCTATACTTGCCTCTGATACCGATTCTCCCAATGCTGGAACTTTTATTTCAGTTGTCATTTTTTTTATATTTATTTTAAAACTATTATTATTATATT
>JAYPPA010000003.1:79048-85488 GCA_038131245.1 Rickettsia sp.
TCCAGCCTTAATCGCAGCCTCTTCAATCAATTCCTCAACAAATTTCCATGCACCCATGTTTCGAGCCTCTTCTTGGCACCAAACGATCTTGGCATTTGGATATTTCTTAATCTCAGCCGCAACTTGCTCACCTGCAAATGGATAAAGTTGTTCTAAGCGAATAATCGCAATATCGTTGATTTTGTTAGCTTCTCTAACCTCATGTAAGTCGTAATAAACCTTACCAGTACAAAAAATCACTTTTTTAACTTTATCATTAGCAATTAATTTATCAGTTTCTGGCAAAATTTCGCGGAAATTCTCATCGGTAAATTCCTTGATATCACTAACCGCCATCTTATGGCGAAGCAGCGACTTTGGCGACATAACGATCAAAGGCTTGCGATCCTTGCCATGAATTTGACGGCGCAGCGCATGGAAGAAATTCGCTGGATTAGTAATGTTACAAACGCGCAAATTATCATCCGCGCAAGATTGCAAGAATCTCTCAAGTCTTGCTGAAGAATGCTCTGGGCCTTGCCCTTCGTAACCATGAGGAAGCAAACAAACTAATCCAGATTTCCTAAGCCATTTAACTTCCGAAGAAGAAATAAACTGGTCGAACATAATCTGAGCACCATTGGCAAAATCACCAAATTGCGCTTCCCAAATTGTTAAACTATCCGGAGACGAAAGTGAATAGCCATATTCAAAGCCAAGCACGCCATACTCAGACAAAACCGAATCGTAAACCTCGAATTTTGCTTCGTCATTTACTGAGTTAAAAATATTGTACTTTTTCCCAGTCTCACCATCGTGCAAAATCGAATGACGATGCGAAAAAGTCCCGCGTCCAGAATCTTGGCCGGTGATTCTAACTTTATGCTCTTCGTCCAAGAGCGACGCAAAAGCCAAAGATTCACCAAGCGACCAATCAATTGCTTTACCTTCCTCAAGTGTTTTTTTCTTCAACTCAAGCTGCTTTGCGATCTTTTTATTCGCATTAAATCCTTCAGGAATTTTGGTAATTTTTTCAACTAACTCCAGTAGTTTTTTCTTAGGTAGGGCGGTTTTTGGCGTTTTATTATCACCGTTTTTAATATGTGCCCAGTCTTTTTTCAACCAATCAGCCTCTTTAGCTTCATATTTTTGAGCTTTATCAAATTCAGTTGTTAATTTTTTCTCAAAATCTTTGAGCATTTTCTCATGCTCATCAGCCGTAATCGCTTTATCTTCCAAAAGCCCAGTCGAGTAAATTTTCTCTAAAGTTGGATGTTGTCTGATTTTTTGGTACATGATTGGCTGTGTGTATAAAGGCTCATCTCCTTCATTATGCCCATATCTTCGATAGCAAATAATATCAAGCACCACATCTTTCTTGAATTTCTGACGATAAGCCGCAGCAATCCCCGCAGCCTTCACAACTGCTTCTACATCATCACCATTTATGTGAAAAATCGGCGCATCAATCATTTTCGCCAAATCCGAAGCATAAATAGTACTTCTAGAGTCAGTCGGATTCGCAGTAAATCCAATCTGGTTGTTAACAATAATATGAATCACCCCTCCAGTATTATAACCCTCAGAGCCATTCATAACCAAATTCTCAGCAACAACGCCTTGCCCAGCAAAAGCCGCATCACCGTGAATCAAAATCCCAAGCGCCTTCGTTCTAGTCTCGTCACCAAGCTTATCTTGGCAAGCACGAACTCGCCCAGTCACAACCGGATTCACAGCCTCTAAATGCGAAGGGTTAAACGCCAGCGACAAATCAATTTTATTGCCCGCAATTTCCCTAGTCGACGCATAGCCCATATGGTATTTCACATCACCAGACTTAGTCACGCTCCTTGGAATCCCAGGCGCGCCTTTAAATTCAGCAATCATCTCGTGATATGGCTTACCCATAACACCAGTCAGCGTATTCAAGCGACCTCTATGCGCCATGCCAATCACAATTTTTTTGACGCCACTTTTTGCCGAAGCATCAATAATTTTCTCCACCGCATTTATCGAAGAGTCACCGCCTTCAACAGAGAATCTCTTCGCGCCCGGAAATCTTTTATGCAAGAACTGTTCGAATTTTTCGGTGCGAATAATTTCGCTCAAGATTTTCTTTTTCTCATCATTGCCTAATTCCGTCAAAAGCTCGTCAGTTAAAGCTTTATTCAGCCAAGATTTTTGCTCTGCATTGCCAATATATTCAAACTCAGCCCCAACCGAAGAAGTATAAAGTCGATTCAATCGATCAATAACTTGTGAAATTTTTACCTTACCAAGGCCTAAAATCCCGCTAAGCTCAACCTCTTTATCCAAATCCTCATCACTAATTCCGCAATTTTTCGCATCAATCTCAGCAACATAAGGTACTTTCGCAAGCTCCAAAGGATCAAGATTCGCCGCCAAATGACCATATCTTTGATAGGCAATAATTAGATTTGCAACTCGTAAATTTAAATCAGTTTTCGAAGAATTCGTAACCGCTTTTCCTGATTTTAAAGGTACAGCAGCAACATCTTTACTGTAATTTGAGATATCGTATTTTGCGCTGCCGACAACTTTTACATCTTTTTTAGCCCAAGAAGGACCGCGATAATCGGCCAAAATCGCCTGAATTTCTTGTTCGTTTTCTTCGAAAAACTTCACCCAACTAGCATCAACCGACGCCGGATTCTGTGAGAATTTCTGGTATAATTCCTCAATAAAAACTATATTCGTACTAAAATACTCTGACATGTTATGTAATTTTCATAAAAACCAAATCCCGGCTATAATATGATTATAACAAGATATTTTTGAGATAAGCTTGATAAAAAATGAGGGTCGTAAAAACTACGGCCCGAGGCTTTTTGTCAAACTTAGCCAATAAATATAAAGTTAGAATCATATTAACTTTCCCCATTTTATAGATGGGATTTGGTGCAAAACCAAATAACAGTATTATATTGTAGAAAAACATAAAATGCAAGTTGAAAAATTCTATTTTCGAAAAATATCGATATATGGGCATTTTTTAGCCCCTTTTCTCTTATATCAAACCTTAAGCATTAGTAAATCACTAAAAATCTTTGATTTTAGATGATTTTCTGTGTGTAAGATCTCATTTCGCTACAATAATCAAAAAAATCCTCCGTTTTTTCTTGCACTAAGTCCAAAAATATGTTATAATAAAAATATAAGGTAATTTTAACTAAAAATAAAAATATTATGCCTATAGAAACAGAAAATGCTTACGAAGTCCCAGGAAATGGACCTCAAATAGTCCTAGAGCTTATTAAAGAGGCTGGAATAAACTCTAAACAACTGCAAGGGTTTTTAGCTAAAAATGATGATGAATATTCTATGCCAGATGTACAAGCCGCAGCAAGTACTGAACAGCTCGAATTCATGCAAGGCCTTAAAGAAACTTATAGAGACGGCTTATTAGGCGGCGTAGCAGAAAGTCTAGCTCAGCAAGAAGAGCAATCTGGCTATTGGAAAAAAAGAGAGGCAAGTAGGGAAGGGTCCGCTTCTCCTAGTGGTCTTGAAGGTTTAGGAGCTAATGCTGGCGCACCGCCCCCTCCCCCTCCAAAAAATGATGCTGAAGTAAAGATAAATGTACTTACTGGACATATGGTTAAGGGTGATAAAGAGGGGTTTGATAAAGCAATAGAGCGCTATTCTTCGCAGATGATCATGAATTCAAAAGCAAAAACTCAGCAAGGCGCACAAGCTGAGGCGACGCAAACTCTTTCAGATTATGCCACTGCCGCCCTTGAAAAATACAATATAGCTGCTCAAAAACAACCTCTCTGGCTGAGTAATGCCTCTGAACTTGGTCTTCAGGTGATTCGTGCTGTAGCTAGTAGTTTTGTTTCAGGGGTCGGAAAATATGAATCTTCAAACAGGCCAGGAGGGGCTATGCATGTTGATCGCGCTAGGAGAATTCAACAAACCTTGCAAACCGGCAGAAGAAGGGATCAAGCTGGGTTTGGCAGCGAAGCGTCGGCTGAAAATAGCCCCAGCGGTTCGACAGGATCCGATGTCGAGTCTAGTGATGAAGAACCTGCTTATGTGGAAACAGTAAGTACAGGAGTTACTGTTGACCTAAAAGCCTTGATGGAGGCTGGAAGAGCTGATGAGCTTCATAAAGCAGATCCCACTCTTAGTTCAGAAGACATAGAAAGGCAGCTAAAAAAAGAGGCTTCCCAAAGAGCTGCCAAAGATAACTATGCCAATGCCTCTGTTGGTGTTGATGCTTTTGGCCGTGAGCAAAACGCAGCGCAAAAAGCCGAGGCGGATGCCGCAATAGCCGCCGAAACAAGAGCCGCCCAAAAGGCAGCAACCATCGAAAGAAGTGTGGGCTCAAGGCGAGCTCATCAAGACCCACCGGAAAACCCAGTCAGTGATCTTTCCAATGATGGACCTGCTGTTAAGAGGGCTGCGCCAGTTCCTGCACCTAGAGATCTCTCGAAAGTGGGAGAGAATGTAAGAAGATTTGCCTCTGGAGGTCGAGACTCAGAGCACAGGGAAATAGCGGGCGCAGCAGGTAAAAGCAGCGAGGGTTGGAGAAGGTATCTTGAAAAAGGTGAATCTAGTCGCGAAGGGACTGCGGTAGAAAGATTCGCATCTGGTGGTGATGGCGCCAGTCAAGGTGGCGGCGGCAGGAGCTAACCGGCTCTACTTCTAAATATCACAAACAACCCTAGTGCAATAATCGGCAAGCTTAGAATCTGACCCATCGTTGCATCAAGCAAAATCAGGTCAAATTCACCAAGGTGAGAGTCTGGCTCTCTGAAATTCTCGATAACACTTCTCGCTACGCCGTAAATCACCAGGAATAGACCGCTCAAAGCACCTCTTTTGTCCTGAATTTTCGTCTTGCGCGATAAAATAAACAGTAAAATCGTCACAAATAGCCCTTCAAAAATCCCTTCATATAATTGACTTGGATGTCTTGGTAGTAAAAGCGGATCTGTCGGGAAAATAAAGCCGAAATTGCCCTCTGTCGGCCTTCCATAGAGCTCTAAATTGATGAAATTCGCCATCCTGCCGAAAAATATCCCTAATGGTGCACTAATCGCCAGCAAATCCGCAATCTGCAAAAACTCAATCTTATATTTGCGGCAAAATAAGTAAAGCCCCAATATCGAGCCCAAAAGCCCGCCATGAAACGACATTCCGCCTTGCCAGACTGCGAAAATCTCCAGCGGATGATGAATAAAATAGCCAAAATTATAGAATAAAACGTAACCCAGGCGTCCGCCAATCATGATCGAAAGCACCGCCCAAATCAAGAAATTTTCGCTGGCTTTTTCGCACATGAATTTCAGGCGCTTATTCTCGTAATTTAAAAAAAACAGTGCAAATAAAATCCCAGCAATATAGGCAAGCGAATACCAGCGCAGCGCCACCGGCCCCACTTCAATTAAATTTGGATTAAAAATCGGCAGTTCAATAATCATGTTTTTATTTTTATTTTATAGGATAGCGGATTAAATTGCAAGCCTATCATTAGTCGTATACTTCAGGCATTTTCGGTCCAATTCCCCTCTCTTAGAGGGGTGGCGCGCTAGCGCCGGGGTGTTTCTTTGTTATTCAAGACTTGCTTTTCCCGCTCTTCTATGCTAAAATACTGTTAATACAAACTAAAACGGCTATTTTGTCATGAAAAAAGCAGTAATTCTACTTTCCGGCGGACTTGACTCGACTACAGTTTTGGCGATTGCTAAAAAGCAAGGTTTTGAGTGTCACGCAATAAGCTTTGACTATGGTCAAAGACACAAGGTCGAGCTTAAAAACGCAGCCAATATAGCTCAAAAATTCGGAGTAAAATCGCATAAAATCGCCAAAATTGACCTAAGAATCTTTGGCGGATCAGCCCTTACCGACGAAATCGAGGTCCCAAAAGATGTGATTGAAAATGGCGAAATCCCAATTACCTATGTTCCTGCGCGAAACACGATTTTTTTGTCTTATGCACTAGCTTTTGCTGAAACGATTGACGCTTTTGACATTTTTATTGGCGCGAATGCCGTTGATTACAGTGGTTATCCCGATTGCCGCCCGCAGTTTATTGCGGCTTATGAAAATATGGCTAATTTAGCCACTTCGGCCTGTGTTTCTGGACAAAAAAAGCTGAAAATTCATGCGCCTTTAATTGATTTAACCAAAAAAGCCATTATCGAAGCAGGAAATGCGCTTGGCGTTGATTACTGCCTAACTCACAGCTGTTACGATCCGAAAATTGAAAATGGCATGACTATTTCTTGTGGCAAATGTGATTCTTGTAAATATCGCCTCAAGGGCTTTAAAGAGGCAGGTTTAGTTGATGAAATAGAGTATTTCTAGCATTTTTCAGCTGAACCTCTGCCCCGTCCCCAAGGGTAAGACGGCGAATAGTTTTGCTGAAAAAAATAAAAGTGGTAGCGGAGGAGGGATTTGAACCCCCGACCAACGGATTATGATCCCGCTGCTCTACC
>JAYPPA010000004.1:0-8652 GCA_038131245.1 Rickettsia sp.
GTTTTGTGCGACCTTTTTTGGCTTCATTTTTCAAGAACTCGGCTGCTTCTTCTTCGTCAGAGCCACCAATTTCACCAATCATGATCATGGCTTGCGTTTCTTCGTCAGATAAAAACATGTCCAAACAATCGATAAAGTTAGTTCCGTTAACTGGATCGCCGCCAATACCGATACAAGTTGATTGACCAAGTCCAGCTTTAGTAGTTTGGTGAACTGCTTCATAAGTTAAAGTTCCAGAGCGAGAAACGATGCCGATCGAGCCTTTTTTATGGATGTGACCTGGCATGATACCGATTTTGCATTCATCTGGAGTGATTACGCCTGGGCAGTTTGGTCCGACTAGTCTTGATTTTGAGCCAGATAAAGCCTTTTTAACTCTAACCATGTCAAGAACCGGGATTCCTTCAGTGATACAAATGATTAATTCGATTTCAGAGTCAAGAGCTTCTAAAATTGCATCAGCAGCAAATGGAGGTGGAACATAGATTACTGAAGCGTTGCAGTCGGTTTTCTTTTTCGCGTCATAGACCGTGTCGAAAACTGGCAAGTTAAGGTGAGTGGTTCCGCCTTTTTTAGGAGTGACTCCGCCGACCATTTTTGTGCCGTAGCTTATTGCTTGCTCTGAGTGGAAGGTTCCTTGAGCGCCGGTAAATCCTTGGCAAATTACTTTGGTATTTTTATTAACTAATACTGACATTTTTATTTATTTTAATTTAAAATTTCTTAATTTTAGCCTACTGCTTTAACGATTTTTTGAGCCGCATCACCTAAATCATTAGCAGAAATAATGTCTAAATCTGACTTGCTTAGGATTTCTTTGCCAAGTTCAACATTTGTTCCTTCTAGTCTAACAACTAATGGGACAGATAGGTTGACTGTCTTTGCGGCTTCTAATATACCTTCAGCGATAATATCGCAGCGCATAATTCCACCAAAAATATTTACCAAAATTCCTTTGACATTTTGGTCAGAAAGGATGATTTTGAAGGCTTCAGTAACTTTTTCACGAGTAGCCCCGCCGCCAACATCTAAGAAGTTAGCCGGAGAAGAACCATAAAGCTTAATAATGTCCATAGTTGCCATAGCAAGTCCTGCACCATTAACCATACAGCCAATTTTACCATCCATTTTGATGTAGCTTAGGTCGTATTTTGAAGCTTCGATTTCAAGGGGCTCTTCTTCTTCTAGATCGCGAAGAGCTAGGATGTCTGGGTGACGATATAAAGAGTTGCTGTCGAAGTTGATTTTGGCGTCTAAAATTAGGATGTCGCCATCTTCAGTTTCCACTAATGGGTTGATTTCGACTTGTGAAGCGTCGGTTTCGATGAATGCTTTATATAAAGACGCAACTAATTTAGAGAATTTTTTGAGTTTTTCGTCTTTTAAGCCAAGAGCAAAACCTAGTTTGCGTGCGTGAAAGCCCTGAATTCCAGTAGCAATATCAACTTTGGTAGTGATGATTTTGTCTGGTTCATTAGCGGCGACTTCTTCGATTTCCATGCCACCTTCAGTAGAAGCCATGAAAATTACATCATTTGAAGCGCGATCGACGACTGCTGATAGGTAATATTCTTTTTTAATGGCTGAGCCAGCTTCGATATAAAGGCGTTTGACTTCTTTGCCTTCTGGGCCAGTTTGGTGAGTAACAAGAATTTTGCCCATCATTGCGGCGGCCTCTTTTTTAACATCGGCAACTGATTTAACGACTTTTACACCACCAGCCTTACCGCGCCCACCAGCGTGGATTTGGGCTTTTACTACGAAAACTTTGTGGCCAGCACTTTCAAGTTTTTTCGCAGCCTCTTCAGCTTCGTCAGCGTTAAAAGCAGGGTATCCTTCTGGGGCTGCGACGCCAAATTTCTTAAGCAATTCCTTTGCTTGATATTCGTGAATATTCATTTTTCAAATATAAATTAATAAAATTCTTCAGTAATATTTTACGACATTATGTTTAAAAAAGCAAGTAGGATTTTGTGTAAATGGTTTTAGCGGTTAATTTACAGCCCTAAATAGTTGTATAATTACGATGAGGTATTGACAAAATTGCTTAAATATGTTATAATATTAGTATGAAAGAGAATTTTTTAGTAACAAGGCCGGTTTTGCAAAGCGAAGAGGTGGCTGGTTGTTTGCGTCAAAATGGTTTTGAAGTGTTGCTTGAGCCGATTTGCACTGTAAAAGTGGTAAAATATACTAAAAAAGAGCTTGAGGAGTTGAAAAAAGAGTTAATTTTGGCGGTTTTTTTGACAAGTTTTAATGCAACTGAGGCTTTTTTGGAATTTGAACTTGATAAAAATGTTGCAATTTTTGCGATTGGCGAGAAAACTGTGCGAAAAATTCGTGAAAATGGCTATAAAAACATATTTTTACCGGAAAAATCGAATATTTTAGAGCTTGAGAGGCTGTTTTTGCGACAAAATCTATCAAAAGATGGTAAAATATTATATTTTTGTGGCAATTATTTGACAAAGGATCTAAAATTAAGTTTAGGGGAAAGTGGCTTTGTGGTTAAAAATATTTTGTCTTATGAGATAAAATATCACGAGGAATTTTCGCTTAGGTTTCTTGAGTTGGTGAGAAAAAAGAAAATAGATAATGTTTTGTGCTATTCAAGAAATAATGTTAAGCATCTGTTTGAGCTTGTGAAGAGACATGGTTTGCGGGATTTTTTTGTTGAAGCTAATTTAGTTGTGATTAGTGACGAGGTTGCTAGTGAGGCTAAGAATTTGGGTTTTAAGAAGGTGAGGCTTTTTAGTGATTATGAATTTTTAATAATATAGATATGATAATGCAAAGTGATGAATTAAAAGCGGAAAAAAGGACTATTTTGGGCAGGTTGTTTAAAAGCAAGGCTTTTTGGGCGTTGGTTTTTTTAGGCGCAATTGTTGGTTATGGTTATTATTTGAAGTTTAAGGAAAATGCGGCTATAGAGGCTGCTGTTAAGGAGGTTGCTCAGTATGATAATATTGAAGAGCAGATTCTTGATGTTTCGGCTTCTAAAAATAAAAACAAGGCTGTTGATGTTGTTAAAGGTTTTGGGAATTTGACGATTGAGGATTTGAAAGAGGATGATGATTTTTTATATCAGGTTTTGATTCAAAACCAGCTTGATTTAAGAAAGCTTGGCTCGCAGATTAAGCTTTTAGAGTATGAGCTTGCTAAATTTAAATCTCAGGCTAAGTTGCAAAAAATGATTATGACTTATGTGAATTTGCGAGAGTCAATTTTTGCTGGTAAAGATTATAAAAACCAGCTGCAGAGCTTTAGGTTATTGGCTTCTTCTAATAAAATTTTGATGGAAGATGTTAGGTCTTTAGAAGAGTTGACCGAGGGTTTTGAGAATTTTGAGGCCTTAAATGAAAAGCTTTCGAAGCTTTCTAGGACTTTAATTGCCATGAAAAAGAACGATCCAAAAGGTGGTTTTTTGGAGAAAATTCGGTTTAACATTGCCAAAGTAATTACTGTAAGGAAGCTTGATTTGGCAAGTGAAGAGGTTGATGGCAAGATTTACAGGCTGCAAAAAGCCTTGGAAGGTGGGGACTGTGAATTGGCGCTTGATGAGGTTAGGGCTTTTGATGAAAAATATCAAAGTGCGGTTGCTAATTTTAAGGAAAAACTTGAAAACTCTTGCAAACTAAGGCAAGTTGATGGGGATATTATGTTATATTTGGAGAATTTATCCATAGTTAATTAAATTGATGTTTATGTTTAAATTTTTGTTAAAATTTTTAGTGGGGATTTTTATTCTTTATTATGCGGTTGATTGGCTGATAAAGAATAATGAGACTATAAGGGGTTTTCTTGGTTTTCTTAATTTATTATAAATAATTATGTTTAAAATTTTGAAATTTTTATTGATATTTGCTGTTTTGGCTGCGGGAGTTAGCTGGATAATCAATAATAATGGTGAAGTGGTAATAAATTGGCTTGGTTACGAGATTGTGACTGATATTTTTATGATTGTGGCTCTTGCAATTTTAAGTTTATTTTTCATATTTTTACTTACCTATTTTTTGACGAAAATTTTTAGCTTTCGCTTTAGTTTTATTACCGAAAAGTTTATTGATAGAAGTAACGCCAAGAAGCTTGAGAGGGTAAAAAAAGATCAGGAGGTTGCTTATGAGTATTTGACTAAAGTTATGGCTTATTTGGATGAGCATGATGTTAAAACGGCTAAGAAATTTTACAAAAAGTTTTGCGCTTTAGTAAAAAATGAGCAGATTATTGAATATTTAGACTTTAGATTTCGGTATTTTGAGAGCGAATTTTACCAAAAAGGCTTGCAAAAAGATGTTGGAAATTCGCCTGGAAGTTCTCCGGGGGCTTTGGAAGGTAGAGATAGTTACTTTAGCTTTGCCAAGCAAAAAGGTTGGCACAAGTAACATATTTTGATTGACTAGGTTTTGTTAGTTTGGGTAAGGCTTGCCTTTTTAAAGTGTTGCTGTTATAATTGATGGTGGATATTAATTTAAGTTTTAAAAAATGGGAAATTTGGAAAAAATTATTGAAAATGCGTTTGAAAATCGTGATGAAGTGAATTCTTCAACTAAAGGTGAGGTTAGAGATGCTGTGGATGAGGCTTTGAATTTGCTTGATAGCGGAAAATTGAGAATTTGCGAGAAAAAAGGTGATAAGTGGAGCGTTAATCAATGGGCGAAGAAGGCTGTGTTGCTTTCTTTTAGGCTTAATGACAATTATTTGAGTCAGCAAGATGTTAAGGCGGGGGAGTCTCTTAGTTTTTATGACAAGGTTCCTTTGAAATTTGCGAATTGGGGTGAGTCGGATTTTAAAAAGGCTGGGTTTAGGGCTGTTGCTGGGGCGGTTGTAAGGCGCTCAGCTTTTATCGCTAAAAATGTAGTTTTGATGCCGTCTTTTGTGAATTTGGGGGCTTATGTTGATGAAGGCACTATGGTTGACACTTGGGCGACGGTTGGGTCTTGTGCACAAATTGGTAAAAATTGTCATATTTCTGGTGGGGCTGGGATTGGAGGTGTGTTAGAGCCGCTTCAGGCTAATCCGGTAATTATTGAGGATGATTGTTTTATTGGCGCAAGAAGTGAAATTGCTGAAGGAGTTGTTGTTGAAAAGGGCTCGGTAATTTCAATGGGCGTTTATATTGGGGCTTCGACGAAAATTATTGATCGCGAATCTGGCGAGATTTTTTACGGCCGCGTTCCTGCTTATAGCGTGGTAGTTCCAGGAAATGTTGCGACTAGTAAAGGTAAGGGCGAAGGCCTGTCACTTTACGCAGCGGTTATTGTGAAAAAAGTTGACGAAAAAACACGATCTAAGACATCAGTAAACGAGCTTTTACGCGATTAAAAATAATTGTATGTTGGATACAAAAATAATTATTATTTTAGCCATTCTTTTTTTTAATATTGTTTTTCTTGTGAATCAAAAGGGGCGAATTGCTGCTTGTTTTAATTTGGTGACAACGATTATCTTACTGATTTTACTTTTAAGTTTTGCTGCGGCTAATCAATTTTTATTTAAAGCTGTGGCTTTGCTGTTAATGGTGTTTCTGGTGGTGTGTTTTTTTATTGTAACTTGTCAAAATGAAACTGTTAAAAATAAAAGAAAAATAAGGGATAAATCATTTTCTTTTGGTTATTTTTTGTTGGCTTTGGTGTTAACCATGGGAATTTTTGTGTCGACAAGTTTTTTGCTTACCTCTAGTTTTGAGCAACATAAGCAGGTTAATAAAACTGAGGTAATTAAGAAGATCGATGTCAATAATACTCAGCTGGCTAAGGAAAAGTATCAGTCTAAAACCTCTTTATTTGACGAGAGAAGCTTAGCCATTAAGTTATTTAAAGGTTTTAGCGACCTTATTATTCTAAGTGTGATAATTTTGGCTTTAGGGCATCAGTTGATTTTATTAAATTACAAAAAGCATGATTTATAAAATTTTAAGACCATTGATTTTTGCGATGGATAGCGAAAAGGCTCATAATCTGGCGATTGGTTTTTTGAAGTATTTTCCGAATCTGGCGAATTGTTTGAGTGCAAGGTTTAGTTATAAAAGCTTGGAGCAGGAAATTTGTGGGATAAGTTTCAAAAATCCAGTGGGTCTTGCGGCTGGGTTTGACAAAAATGGTGAGGCTGTTCGGGCGATGAGCGGCTTTGGATTTGGCTTTTTAGAAGTTGGGACGGTGACTTTAGTGGCTCAGCCGGGAAACGAAAAGCCGCGAATGTTTAGGCTTGCGCAAGATATGGCGATTATTAATAGACTAGGTTTTAACAATAAAGGTGCAGATAATTTACTTGAGAATGTTAAAAGATTTGATTTTGCAAAATCTGGCGATAGTGCTGGTAAGTTAATTTGCGGGATTAATATTGGCAAAAATAAAGACACTAAAGAGGCTTTGGATGATTATTTGCCGCTTATTGAGAAGTTTTACGAGAAGGCTTCGTATATTACGGTGAATATTTCTTCGCCAAATACCAAGGGTTTGCGGGATTTGCAAGGAGCTAATGAATTAAGTGAGTTTTTGGCACAAATTATGGCTAAAAAAAGTGAGATGAAGAAGTTGAGTCAAAAGGAAACGCCGATTTTTCTGAAAATTGCGCCGGATTTGGATGAAAAGCAGCAAAAAGAGATTGTAAAAGTGGTTTTGAAAAGTAAGGTGAGTGGCTTGATTGTGTCAAACACTACGATTGATCGACCAAAATCCTTAAAGTCTGTTGGTAAAAATGAGATTGGGGGGCTTAGCGGAAAGCCTCTTTTTGAAAAGTCGAATGAGGTTTTGAAAAATATTTACAAGTTAACTAAGGGCGAAGTTCCTATTATTGCGGTTGGCGGAGTTTTTGATGCCAAGGATGCTTATCGTAAAATTAGATTTGGGGCTAGTCTTGTGCAGATTTATTCTGGTTTGATTTATAATGGCCCAGGAATGGTGGAAGAGGTGAGTAAGGGCCTTAATAAGTTGCTCAAGCAAGATGGTTTTGACAATATTAGTCAAGCAGTAGGAAAAGATTGCTAGAGGTCTGTAGAGGTATCGCCTCCACCTCCTTCTTCGTCGTCTAGAGTTAGAGTTCTTGCTGCCGCACCACCGCGCCCAGCTCCAAGGGTTCTTGGTGCAACAGCTCTTGCTCTTGGACTTATTATATCTCGACCAGGGGCCTGAAATCTCTCTTGGTATTTTCGTGTTATTAAAGCTGGGTCTGGGGCTCTGATTTCACCTTCCTGTACTTGCACATCCTCTGCTATATCAGGGTTGGTAAATGTTTTTTGTATGGCAAAAAAGGTTCGAGAGTTAGCCCTTGCTTTATTGTCCATTGCTCCTTCGTAATCCCGCGTCGTTGTGCCAAGGTCTAGTTCTTCGTTATTTTTGATATAATAGTCGCAGGCTATTAGGAATAATTTTTCGAGTGCTGGTGTATTGTGTCCGCCAAAATCATGTTGAGTGTGGATTCTTTGATGGTAGTAGTTTCTACATTTTTTTGCCATGTCATCTTCTAATTGACCCGCTCTTAATTGATTGATTTCATCTCTTAATGTTGCAATATTTCCTAGCTCGGCTGTTTCTGTAGATAAGAATTCAAACGCAAGATTAAAAGTGTTTATTGTGTCATTTACGGCTTCTGGATCTGTTTCGTTGTAGCCTTCTAAGGCCGCAGCTTCAACTGCTTGTTCTAGTTCAGTTTTGACTTGGCTTGCTAAAACAACCTCATCTAGATCTATACTTTCTCTTTCAGGGTCGCGGCTCTCTTCCCATGCATCAGCGCGACCCGGGTCGAAACCTAAAACCTTGCCATCTTCTCTTTTTCTAGATCCTCTTGCTTTTAATACAGCAGCTCCAATGCCTGCCGCTACTGCTACTGCTCCTGCTACTACGACGACGGCTATACCTCCGTCAGTTTGGATGAATCCTGCTGCGGCGGCGGTATTGCCACTTGTTGTTGGGGCGTTAGTTGGGATGGCAGTTGGGGCGCTAGTTGGGAAGTAGCTTAACCCAGAGCCACCAGAGCCAGATCCAGAGCCGCCAAAAGTTGGTGCAAAAGTTGGAAAGTTGCCGGATCCAGAGCCGCCAACTGTTGGCGTGCCAGTTGGGCTAAATGTTGGGAAATAGCTAGGTGCTCCGGTCGGGGCAGGATTAGGAGCGTCTGTTGGGTTAAATGTTGGCGCAGCGCTAGGTATGTCAGTTGGCGCGCCAGTTGGGACCCCTGTTGGAGCATGGCTAGGCCTGTCAGTCGGAGCACCTGTTGGAGCTTGAGATGTTGGTAGTCCAGTCGGAGCGGCACTAGGGGCATTTGTCGGGTTAAATGATGGTGCTTGAGATGTCGGAGTTCTTGTTGGGTTAAATGATGGTGCTAGGGATGTTGGTGTGCCTGTTGGGCTAAATGTTGGTGCTTGAGATGTAGGTACCCCTGTTGGGTTAAATGATGGTGCTAGGGATGTTGGTGTGCCTGTTGGGCCAAATGTAGGAGCGGCGCTAGGTGCGCCTGTTGGGCTAAATGATGGCGCGCCTGTTGGTGCTAGGGATGTTGGAGCCCTAGTTGGGCTAAATGTTGGTGCGCTTGTTGGATTGGCACTAGGGTTAAATGTCGGCACCCCAGTCGGAGCAGGATTAGGAGCGCTTGTTGGGCCAAATGTCGGGGCAGCACTAGGAGCACTTGTTGGAGCAGTTGGTGCGTCTGTTGGATTGG
>JAYPPA010000004.1:8752-83296 GCA_038131245.1 Rickettsia sp.
GTCGGGGCAGCACTAGGAGCACTTGTTGGAGCAGTTGGTGCGTCTGTTGGATTGGCACTAGGGGCAAATGTCGGAGCGGCGCTAGGTCCTCTAGTTGGATTGGCCGTTGGTGCAAGGGTTGGATTTGCAGTTGGGTTAAATGTTGGATTTGCAGTTGGTCCAAGAGTTGGGGCGTGACTAGGGGCGCTAGTTGGTGCAGTTGGAGCAATTGTTGGAGCGGGGATGACGCCGTGAAGAATTTGAATCGGTAAAGGGAACTGGTCTGAGGTTACATTTACAAGCCTGTCTAAAACTAAAGTTTCGGTATTTAACCCTTGAGGGTTAGAAAAATTAGGCTGGCCATAAAATCCTATGGTGCCAGTTGGTATATTGTCCATGTTCAAGGCAAGAGATACTGTTCCTCCTTCTGTGGTTATGTAAAGAGTGCTATCTTGGGCTCCGGCAACTTGTCCGGTTTCCCTAAAAAGAGAGACTCCGCTGACATCTTGATCTATTGCTCCTGCTTGTAATCTTATATCTGTGGTATTGGTAGCGATGCCGGCTGAATATGTTGTGATCCTGGCTCCATCTCCACCGGTAAATTGCATCAAGAATTCTCTGTCTGATGTTCTTCGCGTTATAGCGTTAAGCTCGGACGAATATTTTCCGGAAAATT
The DNA here is from genome assembly GCA_038131245.1 of Rickettsia sp. Lineage (GTDB taxonomy): Bacteria > Pseudomonadota > Alphaproteobacteria > Rickettsiales > UBA1997 > CAMCFD01. Next base: position 9,408 of record JAYPPA010000004.1, read on the forward strand.
CAGTGATTTCCCCAGTTGCATCGTTGATGGAGTATGAATAGTGATCCGTGCGCGTTCCATTTACAACTGCAAAATGACTTGTTGACATTTTTTAGGTAATTAAATTATATTTTACATAACTTTAGTTTGTAACTCTATGTTATTTTACCTTTTACAAGTAGTCAAGTTTTTTTTATTTATCTATAGAAGATTTTTTGCAATTAATTCTTTTTTTAAAATCATAGATTGGTTATTGTTACTTTTTGAATCTAAAGTAAGGAGTTTTTCTATTAAGCCATTTTTTAAATTATAAATCCAGCCATGAATTTCCAGATTTGATTTATTTTGCCAGGCGTTAGATATTATTTCATGATTGGCAAGGTTTTGCAGTTGATTTATTACATTTAATTTTGCCAGTAAGTTCGCTTGGTCGTTTTTATCGAGATCTTTTATGAGGTTTTTGCTAATTTGATATTCTTCTCTAATTTCTTTGACCCAGTCCTCTATTATTCCAAGGTTTTTATCTTCGGTTGAGGCTATTACTCCGCCGCATTCATAGTGGCCGCAGACAATTACATGTTTTATTTTTAAGTATTTGACCGCAAATTCTAAAACGCAGGATAGGTTTTTGTCGTTTTTAACAACCATGTTGGCTATGTTGCGGTGGACAAAGATTTCTCCAGGGTGAGTTTTGGTGATTTGATTGGCCGGAACTCTACTGTCTGAGCAGCCGATCCATAATATTTCTGGAGTTTGAAGCTTGCTGAGGTTTTCAAAATAGTCTGGATCTTCTAGTAATTTTTTTTCTGACCAGGATTTATTGCCTTGGATCATTTTATTAATAGTGTCCATGAGTTTTTAAATTACAGGCTTGACCTTAGCATCCAGATGTGCTTTTGGTGACTTTCCATTCTGCCAATTAAAATGTCGGCAGTGGCTTCGTCTCCTGATTGTTGAGCTGTTTCTACGCTTTTTTGCAAAAGTTCATTAAGCCTAATGTTGCTTTCAACTAGGTCGGCAACCATTTCTTCAGAGGCGAAATCTTTATTTCCAGGCTCTATTACCGTTAATTTATCGAAATGCTCATAAGTTCCATCAACTTTGTCACCTAGAATTCTGATTCTTTCGGCGATTATGTCTATTGCTGGGATCATTTCTTCATATTGAAGGCCGAAAAGCTCGTGTAGGGTCTTGAAATTTGGGCCAGTTACATTCCAGTGATAGTTTTGCGTCTTTAAATATAGACTATATGTATTTGCTAAAACGGAATTTAGGTTTGAGATAGTTTTTTGCATAATAATATTGTATTTTGGTTAGATAATTTCCTCAATTTTTAATATTTGCGCAGCAGCGCCCATAGTTGCAACTATTTTAGCAATCATTTGCACCTGTTCTTTTGATAAGCCATAATCAATTAATGTTTTTACATGTAGATTAATTGATTTTTCGCAAGTGTTAATAATACAAGTTGCAAGAGCGAAAATTTCAAAATCAATTTTATCTATATTGTGATTATTGGCATTTTCAGTGGTAAGTTTATTAGGAAGGTCGCCGTAATCTGGGTCGTTAGTGGCTTTAACGAAGTTGCGATAAATATTTTCCATCGTAGTGACAGCAGCGGCAGTTTTGACACTTTCCATTTCTTGTCTTGAAAGGTGAAATTTTGCTTCACTTTTAATGTCATTAATAGCGCTTTTTTCTTTTGCAGCGTAAGCGGCGGCAAGGGCTGCACCAAAAACTTGTTTTGGGCTTAGGACGCTATTTTTTTCATTGATTAGGTTGCTAATATTGTTTCTAATGTCGCTAGCGTAATCAGGGATGTTTGATTTCAAGGTTTTTAAATTTGTCATATTTAGCTTTTTATAATAATTATTAGTAATATTAATTATATGGTAAGTCTTTTTATTTTGCAAATTTATTTTGCAAATTTATTTTGGGAATTTTGTTGGTAATGGTTGTTTTTATGTTTGAAAAAATGGAATTGGAAAAAGTTGTCGCATTTTTTATCAATAATTGAGGGTAAAATGGGCGAGGTGTAGAAAAAATTATTTTTTACTTGCAAAGTTTAATTTATTACGCTATTAATAGTATAATGTTTTTTTTAAAAATATAATTTAATGTTTTTATTATGCCTTTAGATGACAAACAAGGTGGGAATAGTGCTGGGGCGAGTGGTGCTAATGAGGCTGGGCGAAGAGATTTGTCTCGCGCTGCTGGTGGTGCGGCGCCACAAAGACCATCGGTGTCAAGTCCGGCGTCTTCTACTGATTCGGCTATCGTTAGATCTCCTGAGGTTGGGGCTGGGACTTTTGGGTTTTCTTCTCCTGAGGGGGCCTCTACGCCGAGGGTTGCTGTTTCTGGTTTGGTGGCGAATAGAGCTAATAGGGTTGCGCGAAGAAGGGCCGCAACGAGCATTCCAGGAAGTGTCTCTGCGCGATATTCTAAGCAAAAGGAAAGGGAAGCTGCTCCTCCTAGGGCAAGAAGAAGAGCTTTACCTGAAAATCCTATAGCAAGGGTGTTTTTTGATAGAACAAAAAGGCTTTCAAGTAAGGGTCCTTATGGTAGCAATAGTTATTTGGATTTAGGTCCAGCTTTTTTTGCGTTGAATTTTGGGATTACAAAAGATGGCGCGAGGTTTTGCGGGGATAAGGATGAGGATATTTTGAGGTTCAATAAGTTAAGAATGAGCTCCATGATGTTTCTTTTTTTTACTAAGTTGCCTGAGTTTAAAATAAGGCCAAAAAAAGGAGCACCATCTGATTGGCTTTTGGAATTTGGTGCGGATGATCTTCGTGAGAATATAGAGTTTCCAGTGGTGTTTCTTGCTCCTGATTGTCCAGAAGAAGGTAAGTTTGAAATTGTAGAAAAAGAGCTAATTGTGAGGATTGTTCCATCTGGAATGACGGGCGCTTTTACTTTTGAAGTGGATGATTTGACGGGATCTATGACTCCTGAATTAAGAAAGTTTGTGGAGGGTGATTTTTTAGAAGATATTAAGCTTAGAATGCAAGGGTATGTTAAGAATGGTGGGGCTGTTGGTTACGCTGTATCTGGTGCTCCTCTTAATGTTAGGGCTCCATCTAAAGTACCAACAATGGGAAGTTTGGATGAAGAATTGCCTTCGGGGGTTATGGCAGACAAAGAGGTGATGGCAAAGGGTCGCGCTAAAAAAGACAAGAGTCATGCTTTGCAGTTAGCTGTTAATACTAAGGTTGTGGAGTTGCTTGGCGGTTCTGCTTCGATGATGGATGTTGTTAATCCAGATTTATTTGAGATGTATTTTAAGGATTTGTACATGAACCCTTTTAAGCACCTTAAGGATGGTGGATTTAAGGGCTACCCTGAGTTTGAACGCGGTGAGGATTTGATTTTGAAAGTGATTGACTTGATGGATCTTTGGGGTTTGAATCCACTTATGGATCTTGATGGCTTTGGTTATTTTCATCATGAGATTGATGGAGGTGGTGAGATTGAGTTAAGATTTAGCGATTATTTGTTGATGAAGGCGCGAGAAAAGGTGAGTAAGGCTGGAATTCTTGAGCTTAAAGAGGTTGATGGTTTTGTTAATAAGCTATTTAAGATGGCAGGAGAGCAAGGTGATTCGGGTTTGCTTTTTGATAAATATGTGCAACTTGGGAAAATCAAATTAAATGGTAATGGTGAAGAGATAAAAAACTTTATTGGTAATTTGTGTAAAGATTTGTTTTTAATTCATGAGTTTAAAAGAGTGGTAGAATGCTATCCTGGTTTTTCTAAGAATTTTTGGAGCTTTGCCGGAGAGATGTCTTCTGTTAGGGGTCGTGATACCTTAAATGCCCAGGCGGCAGAGGAGGAGCACAAGGAGACTTGCCTTAGATTAGCCGAGGGTTTTACTGATTTTGTCATGAACGCTTTGGGAGATGCTCATGGTGATATTCTGCCTACTGCTGATACTGGTAAGCCTTTTCAAGTTTATGTGGTAAAGGCCTGTGAAGAGGCTCTTAGAAAAAATCCACAATCTTTAACGTTGAAGGTGTTGGCGGATGTTTTTACTCAAGTTAGTATTGCGCAAAGAAATTTTGCTGGAAGTGATGCGGCTTTGGCTTCTTTACCTACTTTTCATTATGCTGCAGAGGTTGTGTCAAGAGAATTGGATATTGGTCCAGGCGAGGCGGATGTTACTAAAGGGTTGTCCATTGAAAATTTTGGAGCTGTAATTGCTCAAGACTCTGATAGTCTTTTGCGTAAAATTACAGAAGATGCTAGAAGGGAGCTGGAAGCGGAAACGAGACGAAAACAGGAGAGTGTTAGGGCTCAAGGTGGCTCGAGGGTTCTTGCTATTGAGGGCGGTTCTGCTTTGGGTGGAGATGGGGCTGCGCCTGCGACTTCTTCAGGTGTTGGTGGTGGTGAAAAAGGCGTAAGTAAGAAAAGAACGGGACCTAGAAAATTGCCAACGCTTCCTCAGGCAGCTCAAGGTGGTGAAAAAGGCGTAAGTAAGAAAAGAACGGGACCTAGAAAATTGCCAACGCTTCCTCAGGCAGATCGAGGTGGTGCTGTGAGAGGTGATGAAAATAGAGAAGGGGGAGGTGATAGAGATGGTCAACCTTCTCCTGTTGTTAGAGCGCCAGGCGCCTCGGCTACAGCCGGCTCGGCCAATGTTGATAAAGGTAGAGCTTCATAGTTGCTGGCTCTTGGATTGAGCGCTTTTTTACTACCTTCCGCCTTCGCTCTGACGAGCTTAAGGCGAGATAGGTTTAACTGTGGATTGAGCGCTTTTCTACGGCCATGGCGGCTTCTTTGACGGCTTCGTTGTAAGTAGGGTGAGCATGGCACGACCGTGCGATGTCTTCGCTAGAGCCACCAAATTCCATGGTAATTACAGCCTCGTGGATTGTGTTACCAGCCTCGCGAGCAATAATATGTACCCCAAGAACCTTATCAGTTTTAGCGCAAGCTAAAATTTTCACGAAACCTTGATCGTCGAAAGTCGCTCTGGCTCTAGAGTTAGCCATCATGGCGAATTTTCCGACTTTGTAATCGATATTTGCGGCTTTTAATTCTTCTTCGGTTTTACCAACAGAAGCAACCTCTGGGTAAGTGTAAATCACGTTTGGAATTACATCGTAATTTACATGTCCAGCCTGGCCTGCGATGATTTCAGCAACGGCGACGCCTTCGTCTTCGGCCTTATGAGCAAGCATTGGCCCAGTTGTAACATCGCCAATAACATAAATATTGTCGACATTAGTTTTTAGGTGGTTATTTTCGATGAAGCCTCTTGCGTTAGTTTTAACGCCAGCTTTATCAAGCCCAAGCTTATCGGTATTAGGTTTGCGACCAACAGAAACAAGTACGATGTCGGCCTCTAAAGTTTCTTTTTTAGCGTCTTTGACTGATTCGATTTCGACTTTTGCGCCAGATTTATCTTTCTTAACTGATAAAACTTTAGTAGAAAGACGGAACTTAAAGCCTTGTTTTTCAAGGATTCTTTGGAAATTTCTCGAAACTTCATTATCCATTGAAGGAGTGATTTTGTCAAGATATTCAACAACCTCAACCTCAGCGCCAAATCTAGACCAAACCGAAGCCATTTCTAGGCCGATAACACCGGCGCCAATGACGATTAGTTTTTTTGGAACTGATTTTAATTCAAGTGCGCCAGTTGAAGAAATGATGATTTTTTCATCGATTTCAACACCCGGAAGGCTTGTTACTTCGGATCCGGTGGCGATTACGAAATTTTTCGCGCTGTATTTTTCTTTTTTACCAGCATTTTCGACTTCAACGGTATTTTTGTCCAAGAAAGTGGCGTGACCAGTAATTGAAGTGACTTTATTTTTCTTGAAAAGGCCAGCGATACCTTGGGTAAGGCCTTTGACGATCTCGTCTTTATTGTTGATGACTTTTGCGACATCGACTTTTGGCTTATTGATTGTAATACCAAGTTTTTCGAATTGGTGATTAGCATCATGAAATTTATGCGAGATTTCAAGTAAGGCTTTTGAAGGGATACAGCCAACATTTAAGCATGTTCCGCCAAGGGTACTGCGTTTTTCTATGCAGGCAGTTTTTAAACCAAGCTGTGCAGCGCGAATTGCCGCAACATAGCCACCTGGGCCTCCACCAATTATTACTACATCAAAATTATTGCTCATATTTTTTTTATTTTGGCGCACAAATTTAAATGCGCGTTTATATCTAATTCATTATAACATATTTTAGGTTATTTGTCAAGTATTTGTGACATTTTTCTGGATTGCCACGTCGCCTATGGCTCCTCGCAATGACGGGGCGTGGTTTTATTTAGGTTATTTGTCAAGTATTTGTGACATTTTGTTGTTTTTAATAATTTTTTAAAGTTCACCCTCCAGTGACTTCCTCATCAAACACGCTGTCGCGAAGCGTTTGAAGGAGAAAGTTACTGGAGGCTGAGCTTAAAAAAGACAAGGCGAGACAAATTATTTGTCAAGTATATTTGCTTTTTTAGGGAAATTGCCAGTTTTGATGTCATTTGCGAAATTCTTGGCGCAATTTGCGATATAATCAGCAGTTTTGCCATATTTTTCGACGAATTTTGGGGTAAATTCTTGGTTTAGGCCGATCATGTCGTCGATTACTAAGATTTGACCATCACAGTTTAAAGAAGCACCAATGCCAATGGTTGGGATTGTTAATGCATTAGTAATTTGGTCGGCGAGTGAGGCTGGGGTGGCTTCGATTACTATGGCAAAAGCACCAGCATTTTGAGCATCAATTGCAATTTGCAGAATTTTTTCTGCAGAAGATTGGTCTTTGCCTTGATAAGAATAGCCGCCTAATTCGCGGACTTTTTGTGGCAAAAGTCCAACATGGGCCATGATTGGGATGTTGTTTTGGGCGATTAGTTTTATAGCGGCAATTTGGTTTTCGCCAGTTTCGATTTTAACAGCGTCACAGCCAGTTTGTTCGTAGATTTCGCGGGCGGTTTCTAGTGCTTGCTCAGGCGAGTTTTCGAAGGTGCCAGCCGGGATGTCGACAACGACGAGGCTGTGGCTACAGGCGTTAACTACTGCGCGGCCATGGTCGATCATCATGCCAAGTGATACATCTAAAGTGTCTTTATGGCCGTAAATCGCCATGCCAAGAGAGTCTCCGACGAGAATTATGTCACAATGTTGGTCGATGGCTTTTGCGACTGGGTAAGTGTAGGCGGTGAGGCTGACGATTTTTTCTCGACCTTTTTTGCTTAAGATGTCTTTTATAGTGACTTTGCGCATATTTATTGTGTTGGAGGTTGGGCTGGGATTTGATTTGCTAAACCGCCGCTTTGCATTATTTGAATTAGTTGCTGCTGGGTCATTGCTGCTGAGTTGTTGTTTTGGTTTATTAATTGGCTTTTTTCTATCGGCTTTTCTTTTTTGTCTTGTTTTTTGACCTTCACTAGGTCTCTGTTTTTATTTTGTGGATTTGAGTAGAATTTTTTGCCTCTTTCTATGTAGGTTTCTGCTTGAGAGAAGTTGTCGCTAAATTCGAGGTTAGCTAATTCTCCTTTGAAGTTTGAGGCGATTGTGATTGGGATTTGGCGTTTTTTGCTGCCGGTTAGGAAGATGATTTTCATTTCTCCTTGGCCAGATAAGGATTGGTTGCTAAATTTTGAGTTTATTGTGCCGTTGAAGGCAGTGCCTGAGAATTTGCCGCTTATACTGTCTTCAGTTTTTCTGTTGATGGATATTGTTCCTGAGGAGTTTTTGATTTTTGTTGTTTCTATTTTAGAGTAGAGCATGTCTTTTGGGTCGTAAATTTCATCGGCGTATTTTGCGAAATTGAAGAGTTTCCTGATCATGCTGTCAAGGCCGTAATTTTTGACGGTGATTGCTGAGGCGTTGTATTTGGCCTTTAAGCTCATGCCGGCGATGAATTCATTTTTGTTGCTGCCAAAAGAGGCGATGCTTGAGGAGATGTTGGCTGTGCCGTCGATATTTTCTATGTTGTAGAGGCTTAATATGTCTTTGATTGGGAATTTTATTAATGTTAGGTTGCCACTTAATGATTTGTCGAATTTAAGCGCTGCAGAGCCAGTAAAGTTTACTCTGCCGTCTTTGTAGCCACTTCTGAATGTTTCGAATTTTATAATGCCATCGTTCATTTTGGCGTTGATTTTGGAGTTTGACAGGTTGGTGCTGTTGATTTTGGTGTCTTTGAGGTCGATTATTATGTTGCCACTGAATCCTTCGAAGGATGGTAGAGAAAATAAAGTGTCGACAAGCGAGAAATCTTCGACTTTTTCTTCATCTTTTTTAAATTTTATGTCGTCGGTTTTTTCTTCTGGCATTATTTTTAACTTTTCTGACTTTAAAGAAAGGTTGAATTTGGAGATTGATTCTTTGATTTCAATGGCTAGAGAGGTTGCGATGTCGGAATCTTCAGATTCTATTTTCATATTGTCAATTTCGATGTAATTTTTGCCAATTCTTGTTTTAAATTCGTTTGTGTAGTAGGTTTTGTTGTTGTAAATTAGGTTGTCGATTGAAATTTCAAGGTCATTTCTTGAATTTAAGGAATTTACCCAGAGAAGCTTTTTCAAAAGCGAGCCTGGTGACAGGTAGGTGTTTTTGGAAGATGTTTGGAAGAACCTAGAGATTTCAAGGTTGGAGATGTCTAATTTTGATACAGTGTAAGGAAAGCCCTCCTGGTGATAGATGTTTGATTCTCCTAGTATTTCGGGTCCGTCTTTAATGTTGATATATAGATTGTCGAAGTGTGTTGAGCCTGGTTTTTGAAAGACATCACTGTAGACCGCGTAGGAGCTTAGGTTTGAGTATTTTAGATTATCTAGTTTAAAGCCAAACCAGGTTAATAGCATCGATAAATTCTCGCCGGTTGCGTCGAGTTTGCCCAGGAATTTTGGAGTGTCGTTGCGGTTTTCAAAGATGCCGGTGATTCTAAACTTGCCATTACCTGGTGTTTTGAAGCTAAGTGGGAGTATTAGAACTTCACCATTTTTTGATATTGATGAATAGAGGCTAATTTCATGAATTTCTTCGAATAGATATCTGGCTTTTTCTATACTTAATTCAAGATTAAGATCTACATCCCGAAGATCTTTAACTAATTCTTTTGCGATGTTTTTTTCATCTTTTAGGAGTTTTGGTTCTTGTTTTTTTGCTATTTTTATTGAATTTTGCGCTGTTTTTTTATCTTTTTTGATTATTCTTTGGGAGCTATCGATAAATATTTTGTCAAAGTTAACAAATCCTAGATTTAGCTCGATGTCAACAATAGGAAGTTTTTCTAGGTAGGATATGTAGATATTTGTTGCTCCGGATATGTCTTGAGATTGTATTTCACAATCTTGGACAAAGATATCTAAGCCCTCTTTTGTGATGGATGATGAGAGTTTGATCGGGTCGGAAGTCTCTTTTAATTTTTTGAATATGTAATTATTATCAGAAATAAAAGATTTATAAAATCCTTTTAGGTTAAAGATCTTTGCGGATAGATTGCCTTTAAAGTTTTCAAAAAAATCTTTAGAGTCAGTGGAAGAGAATTTTCCAGATGCGAGTAACTCCATTATTTCTGATTTTAATAGAATTGAGGAATCTTTGTTGGTTTTGGCTGAGTTGAAGTTGATTAAAAAATTGGTGAAAATACCTTTGTTGATAAAATCTCCCTTGGCAAGTAGTGAGTCTTGCTTGAAATTGGTTGTCATATTGACTTTGTCGATCTGTTTTTTATTGCCTAGTTTGGAGTAGTAAATTAAATTAAAGTCTTTTAAACTGAAATTAATTTTTTTTAAGAAATGGCTATTATTTAAGTTCAATTCGTCGACTGGAAATAAATTTCCACCAATTCCTCCTTGGCGAATAGTTTTTAGTTGAGATTCAGATATTAATTTTATTAATTCTTTTGATTTTGTCTTTTCGGCATTATCAGAAGATGCCACTTCCATGGTTGCATTATTTATGGATATTGAGGTGATGTCGAATTTTGATAGAAATGCTGATAAAATTGAGAGTTTTATGGTTATTTTTTCTGAATGTAGGTGGATGGTTTTTGAGCCGGTGAATAAATTTCTAAGGTAAACTTCGTTGAAGGTGATATTTGGTACTGGGAAGAGCGAGGTTTTTATCTCGCCGTTAATTTTTAATTCTGCTTTTAATTGATTAGAAAATTTACTTTCCAGGTCTTCTCGTAGAGTTTGGTTATTTAGTATTAGCGGCGCTGAGAATAATATTAGGATAAGAATTAGTATTACAGGAAGTATCATTATGAGTATTTTAGACTCTATGAACTTCTCCTCGGCACCTTTAATCTTGCTGGAAATGGACTTAAAAAATTGCATTTATTTATTTAATAGCTAAAAATTTAGTCAGAACTATCCTTGCTTTAAATATTAGCTTAAGTTATATTTAAAGTCAAAGGGGGATTGATTTTTTTTTAAAGTGTTGCCTTTAATATTAAGTAACCACTAAAGTGATAATAATAGTTGACAATTCTTGCTTTTTGTTTTTATTATTATATATATGAATTGCATATAATTATTACAAATGAAAAAAGAGATTTTTAAAAAATATTTTAATTTTTCTGTTCGATCGCTTAGTGCGAAGATTGTTTTTCTTGCCTGTGTAGCTGTGTTCCTTGGGACTTTTATTGTGGGGATGGTAAACTACTATCGTACTGTGGAAATCGCCTCTGATGCTGCAATTGAAGGGTTAGCTGGCGAGACTCGTTTAGCATCATTAAGGTTTAAAGGTGGCTATAATGAGATGAAAAATGACGCTTTTATCATTTCTAGGATGCCTTCGATTGAAGGGGTTATCCAAAGTATTGCTGGTAATTCTTCTGTAGGTATATGGAGAGATAGGCTTGCTATTGTTTTTTCCTCTATAATAAAGGATCGGGATCATTATAAGCAAATAAGGCTTATTGGGGTTGCTGATGGAGGGAAGGAGATTGTTCGAGTAAGACGTTTAGGTGGTAACATTGAGGTGTTTTCTAAGGGGCATTTAAAGCGTAGAAATGATGACCCTTATTTTAAGGAGGTGATTAATGGCAGAAAAGGAGTTTATTTTTCTAGAGCGCTTCGTGACAAGGAACTTGTAGGTTCTGATGAGAAGGATGTTTTGATTATTCGCGCTTTTCTGCCAATATTTCATAAAGATGAGCTGTTTGGGGTAATTGTTATTGATGTTGATTATGACAAGTTTTTTGTTAATATATTTAAAGAGATTAAATTAAATAAAAATGCTTTTGTTTTAAATGACGAAGGTAATCATATGGAGTATTATAAAGACAGAGAATCTTCTGATGCTAAGTTTCATGATAACGATCATTATCCTGATTTTTTGCGTGATTTTTTTGCGTCTAACAATCAAGAGGATAGTGCAGTTGAGGGGGGTGATATTTTTTACGGAGTTAAGGTTGGTATTGATGAAAGTGACCCTAAAAGGTTTTTTGGAGTGGTTTTAAAAATTCCTTACGATGATGTAATGGAAGAGGTTCATAAGATTCGTTATAAAAATGCTATATTAGGTATATTGATTATTTTTATCTCTTTGCTTTTAACTGCTTTATTTGCGATAGCATTGACTAATCCACTTAGAAAAATGACTAGAGAAATATTGTTGTCGAAAAATCACAAGATCAAGAATCTTGATTTACCCTTGGGCTTGCAGGATGAGACGGGGGATTTAGCAAGAGCTTTTAAAAATAAGGCAGAGGAGCTGGCTTTGAGCGAAGAAAAGCTTCAGGCTGTTATAGATAATATCGTCGATGGCATTATCACAGTTGATAAAAATGGTAAAATAGATAGCTATAGTCAGGCTTGTAATAATATTTTTGGATATCAAGAGGTTGATGCTTTAGGTAAAAGTTTTGGGTTTTTACTAAAAGATCCTGATTGCTTTAATGACGAACTTGATGGCTTAATTAACAAAAGGTTGGAATTTGTTGCTATTAGTCAAGATGGTCGCGAATTCCCTTTGGAAGTTTCTATAAGTAGAATAACTTTAAACAGTAGGGATTTGTATTGCCTTGTTGTTCGTGATATTACAGAAATTAAACAAGTTGAGGATATGAAAAACGAATTTATTTCAACTATAAATCATGAAATTCGCACTCCTCTTACCTCCATACAAGGGTCCTTGATTTTACTGCAGGATAAGATGAAGTCTTTGAAGGATAGAAAAATTAAAAGTTTGATTGATATTTCTCGTAGTAACAGTGATAGGTTGTTACTTTTGGTGAATGATATTTTAGATATAGAAAAAATGGCAGCCGGGCGCATGAATTATGATATTCAAAGGTATGATATTTATGAATTAGTCAAGATTGCTGTTGAAAAAAGTCAGGGATACGCCCAGAAATACAATATACAACTAAAACTTAATAGAAAGATGGGTGAGGTATATTGTCGAGTTGATGCAGATCGTTTTGAACAGGCAATTAATAATTTACTTTCAAATGCTGTGAAGTATTCTCCTAGAGGTGGAAAAGTTACGATCAAAGTTGAGGATTATGGAAAGACTCGAGTTAAAGTTTCAGTTTGCGATAAGGGCTCGGGTATTCCTAAAAAATTTTACGATAAGATTTTTCATAGATTTTCTCAATCTGATGATCATACGACTCGAAAGAAGGGCGGGACTGGGCTTGGCTTAAGTATTGTAAAATCAATAGTTAAGGCTTTTAAAGGTAAAGTTGACTTTGAGAGTGAAGAAGGAAAGGGCTCAACTTTTTATATAATATTACCAAAAACAAGAAAAAGAAATGTTAAAAAATAAATTAAAGAAAGTTTTATATATTGAAGATGACGAGGATATTGCACAAATAGCGATGATGACCTTTGAGGATCTGTGTGGTTTTGATGCAAAGCATTGTATTTGTGGCGCTGATGGCTTGAAAATGTTGCCGAAGTTAAAGCCTGATTTGATAATACTTGATATGATGATGCCTGACATGAATGGCCTTGAAACTTTGAAAAATATCAGAAAAATCAAAGAATTTAAAGATATTCCAGTAATATTTATGACAGCAAAGATGCAAAGTCATGAGCAAAAATCTTATTTGGATGCAGGAGCTGTTGGCGTTATAACCAAACCATTTGATCCGATGAGCTTGTGCGAAAATATTAATAAAATATGGAAAGAAGTAAATGCCAAGTAAGAAAGAGTTTCAGGAAAATCTGAATAAAATTGCTCAGAATTTTCTAGTTAAATTGAAAGGGTCTATAGTTGATTTTGAAAAATGTTTAAAATCGATTGAGAAAGAAGATTTACCAAAAAAAATGCAAGATGATGTTCTTGTGATTTTTCACAAAATAGCTGGCTTAGCAAAAATAGTTGGCTTCGAAGATCTTGGAAAAAAAGCAGCGCAGATCGAAGAAATTCTCAAGACAAAAGTATCTAAATCAAAGCTTGATGATTTGAAAAAGCTTTTAGATTCTTTTATAAAAGATTCTCACAAACTTATTTCTGCAAATTTAAAGTCGGAATCTAAACAGACCCTAAAGCACAAAGATAAGTGCAATTATAAATATAAGATTTTGATTGCTGAGGACAATGAGTTAATGCGAGATCTATTAAGGGAGGCTTTGCTTGATATAAAATGTGAGTTGATAGAGGCTGAAGATGGGGCGAGGGCCATAAAAATGGCGAAATCGGAAAGTAAGAATCTGAATCTGGTTATTTTGGATGTAAATATGCCCAAGAAGAATGGGTTTGAGGTACTAAAGGCTTTAAAAGGTGCAGGGCCTACCAAGGACATCCCGGCGATAATGCTGACAAGAAAAGCCGAGGACGAAAATGTGATAAAAGGAATATCGGGTGGCGCGATAGACTATATCACTAAACCTTTCGAAGTTCAAGATCTAGTTAACATTATATCAGATATTTTAAAGAATGTCAAGAAGAAAATCTTGATTGCTGATGATGATGAATTAATTCATGATTTATTAACTGGACATTTCCATCATTTGGGTTATGATGTAGTTAATGCTAAAGATGGTAAAGAGGCTGTAAAAATGATAAAAAAAGAAAAGCCAGATATTGCTATTATTGATTATATGATGCCGGCTTTAGATGGAATTTCAGTGATAAGAAAGGTTAGAGAGGATAGTGAGTTAAAAAATATTCCAATGATATTGTTAACTGCAAAATCTCAGCAGGAAAATGTTTTATTGGGACTTAAGAGTGGCGCAAGGGATTATATTACAAAACCGTTTGATGTTGATGAGTTATCGCAAAGGATAGCGGGTATTTTACAAAGGAGCGAAGATGACTAAAGTAGTTTTAGTAATAATGTTGCTGTTTTTTTCACAAAGCGCCCTTGCTTATAATTATGATGATGCTTTGAGGTTTAGGAAGGAGGGTGATAATGCGAAATCTTTGCAGATTTTCAAGTCTTTAGTTAAGGATGACCCTCAAAATTCAGAATTATGGTTTTATGTTGGGCTGCTTCAGAGGATTCAAGGTGATTTTGATGAGGCGATGAAGTCTCAGCAAAAGGCGCTGAAGATTTCTCCTGAGAATAATGATGTGAAGCTTGAAATTGCTAGAATTCATGTTGTGAATGGGGATTTTGATAAGGCGGAGCTGTTGATTGATCAGATATTAAGCAGTAATTCGACTTACAAGGAGGCGGAAAAGCTTTTAGTTAGAATTGAAAAGATCAAGTTTGATTTTGAAGAGGGAAGGGTTGTTTTAAAGAGGCATCCTTATAGTTGGTATGTTGATACTGGCTATGAAAGGAGCAGGTTTTCTAGAGAGGTTAATCAACGAAAAGAGTGGCGCAATAGTTTTTTGCAAGTTGGACATCGCGTGACGGATAAAACTTTGGTTCATGCTAAGATTCACGGCTATAAAAGGGCTGATAAGCATGAAGAAAATTACGAGGTGGGGGCTGATCATGTATTTAACAAGAATTATAATGCTGGTTTGGATGTTGCTTATACTCAAAAATCAGAGTTTTTGGCAAAGTGGAAGGTTAAGGCTAGGGGTGAGGCTAGGGTGGTTCGAGATCATAAATATATTGGTGATACTTGGCTTGTTGGTGATGTGCAAAGTGATCGCTATCAGAATTTTGATATTTATGTGATGAAATATGGCGCAAGGTACCATATTACGGATAATTTGGATGTTACAGGGGTGTTTATTGATGTTGTGGATCAAAATGATGATGTGATTAGGGGGCGTATGGGAAGGGTTAATTACCAGACTCCTTGGCGTAAGTTAAGGGTTTTTGGTGGTTATGCCTCTGCTCCTGAGACTCAGAATTCGTCGGTTTCAAATGGCCAAGGTTTTGTTGTGCAAACCAGAACGGTGTTTTATGGTGGGTCTTATAAAGTTAGCGACAACATCACTCTTCACTTAGCGTATACAAGGGATGATCGCGAGAATTCTTTTATTAGAAAGGTTGTGTCTTCGACAATTTCTTTGAAATTTTAAATGTTTATAAGTCAAAAAGATGCATTATTAATGTGGGATTTGATCCTGGTGATGGTCGTGGTTTCTGTTGTGATTTTTTCTACTTTAATAGTTATTCGTTTTTTTACTGATCGAAAAAAGAGGCTGAAGAAGATTCGCAAAGATTGGATGAGGCGCAAAATATTATTTCATTTAGAAAATCCGCTGAAGGATATTGAAAAAGAGATTTTGCAAAAAAAAGGTGATGTTAGGCTTTTACTGGAGGTTGCTTATGATTTATTGAGGAACTTGAAAGGGGCTTCTCATAAAAAGATTTTAGACTTATTGGCTCAGGCTGGATTGCAAAATCATGTTTTAGATAAACTTGTTGGCAGTAATAATAAGGCTTTGTTGTCGTCGATTTCTTTGTGTCATTACTGGCCAAGTAAGGATGTAAAAAATAGATTGGTTGAGTTGTTGGATCATAAAAATATAGCTATAAAATATGCTGCTGGTGAGGTTATTTCTAATATGAAAGATTTAAAATTATTTCCTATATTGGTAAAAAAAGTTGAGGAGGAGAAGAGGTTTTCGCCGCTAATGATTTGCATATTGTTTCAAAATTTTGGCGTGGAGGCTGAGCAGAAGATGATTGCAGCATTAAAGAAAAGTAAGTCAATCAGGATGAGAAAGGCAATATTGATGGTTATGGCTAAGTTTCGTAGTAGGAAATATGTAAGTGTGATTTCTAAATTTTGTAAACATAAAGATCCAGAAATTCGAGTTTTGGCTTTTCTGGCGCTTGCCTCTATAAAAGATCCGGTGCCTTTGGAGGTTTTGGAGTATGGCGCAAAGGATTCGAACTTGCGAGTTAGGAAATATGTTGCAAGATGTACAAAATACTCTTTTCCTGATTCTGGAAGGGTTTTGTCTAAGCTTTTGGGTGATGATAATTGGCTTGTTGGTTTGGAGGCGGCAAAATCTTTGATTGGCTCTGGGTTTTCAGGGAAGCAACTCTTGGAGGTTCTGGCTAAAAGTAAGAGTGTTGCTGGTCAGAGGGCAAAAATGATGTTGTTGGAAGGGGGTTCGAGATGAATTTTATCGATAGCTTTGTTCAGTTTATATTGCCATATAGCAAAGAAATAACGGCATTTTCTTATGTTGTTTTGGGTTTTGGGGTTTTTCAAAACATTATATATTTACTGCAGATTCCACTTGCTTTTCGAGAGCTTATTCGCTTAAGAAGGAGGGAGCACGAGAATTGGCGCTTGATGAAGTCTGATATTTCCTTGCCAATATCAATTATTATTCCGGCTTATAATGAGGAAGTGACAATTTGCGAGACGGTTTTGGCTGCTCAAAATATGCAATATCCTAAATTTGAAGTGATTGTTGTTAATGATGGATCTAAGGATAAAACAGCGAAAGTTCTGATAAAAGAATTTAATTTGAAGAAAGTTGATCGTTTTTACGGCGAAGAGCTTGAGCATGCAAAGATCATTGGTGTGTATGCTTCTGAGATGTATCCGAATCTGATTTTTGTTGATAAGGAAAATGGTGGCAGGTCGGATGCGATAAATACTGGGATAGTAATTTCGCGCAATCCTCTTTTTTGCACTTTGGATGCCGATTCTTTGCTTGATCCAGAGGCTTTGTTGTCAAGCGTTAGACCTTTTATAGAAGACCCTGAGAGAATTGTTGCAACTGGTGGTACGGTTCGAATAATTAATGGCTCAATAGTTGAGGATGGTTCCATTAAGGATACAAAACTCTCCAGGAAGGTTTTGCCATTAATGCAAGTTATGGAATATATTCGCGCTTTTTTGATGGGTAGGCTTTCGTGGAGTAGTCTTGGGATGGTGATGATAATTTCTGGGGCTTTTGCGGTTTTTAGAAGGGATATGGCTATTGCTGTTGGTGGTTTTAATACAAAAACAATCGGTGAAGATTTTGATTTGGTGGTAAAAATGCATCGATATTGCCGCGAGCAAAAAATGGATTACAAAATGCGTTTTGTGCCAGATCCAGTGTGTTGGACAGAGGCTCCAGAAACTTTAAAGGTTCTGGCAAATCAAAGAATTCGTTGGCAGCAAGGTGGTTTGGAGGTGATTTTTCGCAACATAAAGATGCTTTTTAATCCAAAATATGGCAGAATTGGTATGGTGGCTTTTCCATTGATGTTTATTATTGATGTTTTAGGTCCAGTGGTGGAGCTTGCTAGTTATATTTTGGTGCCAATATTTTATTTCACAGGAATGTTGAATACTGAGTTTATGTTGTTATTTCTTGGGCTATTTTTTGTACTTGGAATTTTTATTAGCATGATGTCTTTGGTTATGGAGGAAATTTCTCTGCAGAGATTTAAAAGTGCCAAAAGCCTTGTTATTATGGCTTTGATGGCGATTATAGAGAATTTTGGCTACCGTCAACTAAACAGCATCTGGAGAATAAAAGGTTGGTGGAGATTTTTGCGCAAAAAGCAAGTTTGGGGCGAAATGACCAGGGTCAAAAGAGAGAAATAGGGCTTTAGCTTTTTACCAAGTTTTTTTCTATAATAGAAAATCTTGTAATAATTTTTAAAAAGATGCTTCTAAGCGTTACGATTAGCGGATTTTTTGCCGTTGCCATAAAGACTAATCTTTCGCTAAATTTTAAGGTGTTTTGGCCAATTTTGTGGCGAAGTTTGGTATAATCTTCAAGTTTGTTGTTTTTTGTTAGTTCGGCCAAGATAAAAGCATCTTCGATCCCAAGATTCATGCCGCGACCTCCTGCAGGCGAATGCACATGCGCAGCATCCCCAGCCAAATAAACGCAGCCTTTTTGGTAAGTTACGGCCTGGCGAACGGAAATCCTAAAATTAGAGGCGCGATGAACTTCTTGCGCTTTGATATTTGCTGGTAAAGTCGCAATAGTGTCTTTGGTATTAGAAACCCCGCGATAGCGATTTTCACCAATGCGAATGACAAAACCAACCTCACCATGGCCGCGTAAAAAAACATGAGCGTGGTTTTTCTCATATGGAAAATCGACAGCTTCAAAATCGGCAATGCTCCAGAGATTTTCGTAATCATAACCAACAAAATCAATGTCCATTTTTTTTCTTACGACGCTATGGGCGCCATCTGCGGCAATCACCATGTCAAATGTTTCGGTGTTTTTCTCGCCATTTTGTAATAAAGTAACTTCGGCCTGGTTATTTCTAAGTGCAATATCAACAACCTCGCTTTTATACTGAATATTTACACCATTTTTAGCAAGATGGTCGCGCATAATTTCTTCAGTTTGATCCTGAGGCAAAGCGAGTATAAAATTCTTGTCACCTTTGATTTTACTAAAGTCAATTTGACCAGCGATTTTGTCATTTTTATCGTGAAAGACTCCGCCTTGCATCTTAAAGCCCTGGTTTATTAGCTTTTGAGCAATTTCACTTTTTTCCAGAATCTCTAGCGAGCGTTGATTAATGCCAACTGCGCGACTTAAGGTTGATGGCGAGTCTTTTTTGTCGATAATGACGCAGGCTTTTCCAAGGCGGTTTAATTCTATTGCTGCGGTCATTCCAGTTGGCCCTGCGCCGACTATTAGAATTTTTTTAGTCATAATATTTGCTCTTATTATTTATATTATAACATATTTTTTAGCTCTTGTCAAGAAAAATCGGAAAAAATCGTTAGGTTTATTATTGTCTTGTTTGTTTGTGTTTTGGTGGGGCTGCGGCTGATGCGGCGGCTGATGCGAGGGCTGTGCCTGGGGTTCTTTCTTCATAGGTTATTGTTGGTGGCTTTAGGCTGTCTTTGGCGTTGTTATATTGAGTGTTGGTTCTTCCTGAGGAGTCTTTGGTGGTTGATAAATATTTTGAAAAATGTATCAGTCTGACTGTGTTGCCGCTTGGGTCTTTAAATTCGGTGAGTATTCCAAGGATTCTTGCTTCTGAACCTTTAATTTTTAGTTCATATACGGTTCCATTTTTGTTTTGGCATATAAACTTTGTTCCATCATCCCCTTTTGCTTTGGCAAATTCAGTTTTTGCAAGTGCTGCTTTGAATTTTTCTTCATTATTGCTGGTTTTGTTCAAGAGTTCATCTGGGCAATGGATTTTATACTGTGTGCCTGCGTCGTTGGTTACTGTTGGAAGTGAGTTTAAATCCACTTCGCTGCCATCTATTTTTAAAACATATTCTTTTTCTGGTTTTTTTGGTCTTGCTGGTGCGGCTTGGCTTTTGAATTCTTGGCATGCTTTGAGATATTGCTGCATCATCAACTCGTTTTCTCTTTGAATCATCAGATCATGTTCGACATCCATGATTAGAAATTCATCTATGTCTTTGATTAGATCCACCCTTTGTTCGGTGGTTAATTCTTGGTCGCTTTGCGTGGCGTTTAAGTATTTTCTATAAGCATTGATGTTTATTTTTTTATCTAAGCGCTGGTATTGATCATTTAGAGCTATTATTCTTTGAATGGTGGCTTCTGATTGTTCGTGATTTAAGGATAAAATATGTAACTTAAATAGTGAGTTTAGTAGGCTGAGCTTAAATTCAGGGGTTTGGGTTTTTTTGATGGCTTTTTCGTGGATTTCTATGGCTGCTGTGAAGGCTTGATTTACTTGGTCTGCTTGGGCCTCTGGGTTGGCAAAGTTGTATTGTGGGCAGGCTTCGTTATAAACAAAGTAGTCGCGAAAACTGAATGCGGCTTGTAGGTTGTAGAAATCCAGAGCTTCTTGAGTGGGGCAGTGCGGCGCGGACTCTCTGTCGAGATGAGCTAGAATTACTTCTCTTGCTTTTTCAAGGTTTTGAGTTAGGGATATTGAGGTTAGATATAGTTCAGAGTAAAAACCTGAGAGTTGAGATGGATCTGTTGCGAGGACTTCTTCTTCAGGGACGGCCTTGTATTTATGTTTTTGACCTTCTTCGTTGGTTGCATACAGGCTTTGCTTTATTAGGGTTAATGCGAATTTGAGTTCAGGATCCTGGTCGGTAAAGTGAGTAAGTCCTTCGCCCGTTAGAAGATAGTGAATTTTTTCAAATCTTTCTATGGCTTCTTCTTTGAAGTTTTTTACTCTTTTTGAAGCTTCGCCAATTAGGGTTTGTGTGGCCATTTGTAGATATTGAAGTTTTTTGGCGTCATCCTGGATAGCAACTAGTGTGGATCTAAATTTCATGAAAGATTCCCTGGTGCCATTCATTGCGTAATCCATTAAGAGGCCCATAATGTTGTGGTCATTTCTTTCAGCCTCTTGAACATTGGCGGCATACTTAGCGAAGGCTCGCGCCATTTTTTCTTCGTCGATTATTGCTGTAGGGCCACTTCCTATGGTGGATCTACTTAAGTTATAGCGCAAGAGTTGGTTATTTAGGTGTGGTATCATCAGTCTTATTTCTTCGCGGTCGCTTTGTAGGTAAGCTTCTTCATTTTCTTTTGCGAGTTTTAGGGCTAGGGCGATGGCCTGATCAAAGTCTTTGAGGATTTTGATATCGATGCGATCTCCTACTGCTATGACTTCTGCTAAGTAGACATCTCTTACTAGTTGAGATATCCATATTATTGGATCGTAGACTCCCATGATCTCAAATAGATCTTCATGGTTCTCAAAGAGGTCGCGGGAGAGTCTTTTTTTCAGTTCGTGGAAGAAATAAAATGTGTTAATTAGACTATCGGAGAGTTCAATTTCTTTACTTAGCTCCGCTCTGCCATCCAAGGGGCCGGAAGATGTAGTGAGGGCGTCCGACACTACTCTTGAAAAGAGATCGTTAAGTCTTGCGAGGAATGATTCTCGATGTTTTGCAAACATTTCGATAGTCATTTTGTAGAACTCTACTATAAGGTTTAGACTATCTTTGTCGACTTGATCTTTGTTGCCAAGGGTTTTTTTTAGGAGATTTGCTATTTTTGGAGTTAGTATGTAAAGGAGTTCAGTTTCTTGTTCATCGGGGTAGCTTTTGCCTATTGCCGCGATATTTTCAATTTCTTGCAATATGTCAAAGGGCTCTTCTGGCTCTTGATATTGAAAATTTTCTGGGTTTTCAGCGATTTCTAGTGCAAGAAAGGTTAATTCTTGCATGACTGTATCAAAATCAATGATTTGTCTTCCACGCATATTTTGAGCAATGGCGTTGAGGCGTGTATATAAAGCTGGGTCGTTAATGAATGCATAAATTGGGAAGTCTTCGAATTGATCGAAAATAAATTGAGCGAAAATGGCGGTTAAGCCACAGTTGCTTGCGTCAAATGTGTGAAATGGGTCTTCACCTTGCCTGACTCGGATATATTTATTGGGATTATGGGTTATTACTGCGTTAAAAAAGGTGTTTCTTAATATTTCTTCGATGGCTTCTCTTCTGGCTGGGCCGCTGGGGTTGTGTAATAATGAGTCATATATTGAATATTCAACGCCGGTTGGGGTTTGTTGTAGGTTGAGCAAAATAAAGTGGCCATGGTGCTCAACTATATAGAGCCCATATTCTTCGTCATTTTCTTGAGCTTGATGAATAACATTTTGCAAATGCTCTTCAGGGATTAGGTCGGTTGTGATTGTGGCTTGATGGACATTGTGTCCAAGACCTCCTTTTATCATTTCTATTATTGGGTCTATTCCAACTGTGCCTTCGAGTGGTATTTTTTCTGATAAATATAGCATTTTTTTGAGATTTTTGATATAATGACAACCAATTTACATTATTAATTTTAAGAAATCAATGAAGTAGTGGAATTTTTTGAAAAGGCTGTATTGTTTCTTGACTTTATTTTTAAAAATTGATAGAATATTTATTAAAGATAAATTAATTTTAAGATTATGAAAAGAATTTTAATAGTTTTGTTTTTGGTGTGTTTTTCTGGCAATGCTTATGCGCTTAACCTTGGGGAGTTGCTTAACGATGTTGAGAAGGGTGCGAATCAAAACTTGGATAAAAAGGTTGATAAAATTATCCAAAAAATTGAGAAAAAGATTGACGGCAAGGTTGAAAAATACGAGGCCAAGATCAAAGAGGTTGAGGTTATGATTGATGAGGTCAATCATATTAGGGCGAATGCGTCTTCTTATATTAGGACTGCGAAGATTGTGCTGGCGGTGCTTTCTTCGGGGATTTTGGCGCTTATTTTTGTGATGTGGAGAATTTGGAGAAATATTGTGACTATGCGAAAAATTATCAAAAATGTTGCAAATTATGATGATATTGAAAAAAGGCTGAAGGCGCTTGAGAAAAAGGTTGGGGCTTAGCAAGAATTTGCGATAATTTTTTAGTATAGATTATGAGACCATCAATGTGGAAAGGTTTGGCAGGGGCGGCTGTGGGTTATGGCGCCACCAGAAGAGAGCAGATGCAAGATTCTTTTGGTCGCGTGGCAAAAAGGTTTCCTCGTCGTGCTCATAGTGAATCTGGTTTAGGAAAATTTCCGTTGATGTTTATATTGGAGTCCCATGATTATTCTGTTGGATCTTTGATTGCTGGTGCTTTGCCGTATTTTCGTTATATGGGGGCGGGACATGTTTTTTTTGAATATAGTAGTGCACAAACCCCTTTCGAGAAGTTACATGGATATGTAGATGAGATGGATGATAATTTTAGAAAAATGAAAGAGTTATTTCCAGAGGCTTTTTACGCTATACAGGCTAGGGCTAATATTAAAAATCCGGGATCATGTTCTTTTACTCAAGAGGGTTTTTTGAAGGCTATTAAAGCTATTGGGCCAGAAGGGATTAAAGATGTATTTCATACATTACATAAAAATGAATTTAATGAGGAACCTGAAGAGGTTGCAATTAATAATCTCACCTCTATAACATATGCTTTGTCTAATACATCTCAATGTGAATTATTGAGTAAATCCTTAAGTCTTTTTGGTGAGAGAGGTGTACATAATGTTGATATAGAAGATCTCAAGATTAGTGCTGATAGTTCTAGGGATCCCGAGGCGGCATTAAAAAGAAATTCAGTAATTTTAGGTAATATTTTATCCATAGCGGATGGCGGAATTTATTATGGAGGGGTGGCTCATCATGGTTGGGCTCAGGTTGGTATTGCAAATATACTTGATGCCAATTATGGAAAAGTTCAGGGCGTTCCAGATCCTAAAGATGTAGTATTTATTTACGCTAAGAATTTGCCCGATCATTTAGATGGGCCAGATTTTCGAAGAGGAGGGCCAGAGCGATATCCTCTTTATGTTATTGATGTTAAGGGCATGAGTCCTAAAGAATTTGCACTAAAATGCCAAGAGGCGATTTTTGAGAATAGAAAACATATAAAAGAGCTGGAAAAGGGAAGGGGCGGTGGTCGTTGATAATCCAACTTTCCTTTTAGGATCTTTAGCGAGTATTGCTTAGCGATAACTGTGTGGTAGTTATTTTTCTAGTAATCCTAGTTTTTTGATTTTGTTGTTGAATTTGATGAGGATTTTTTTATCGATATTGTTGACGACATTTGTTGCCATGTGATAACTTATATAATTTGGTATGATGATGTCGATTCCTGCTTCTAGTGTTTTGATTCCGATATTTTCTATTTTATTAACTGCTTTCATGTTGAGAGCGTCAGAGATGAGGATTCCTTTGAAGCCGATGGTGTTTTTTATGATGTCGATGGTTTTTTTGGACAGGGTTGCTGGTTTGTTGTCGATTGCGCTATAGGTGGCGTGCCCAACCATTGCAAAGTCAGCTTCCGTGCTTAATTCTTTAAATACGGCAAAGTCGGTTTTTTCTAAGATGCTGAGTTTTGCGTCAATTATCACCTTTTGGTTGTCATGAGTGTCGCTATAGGACCTTCCTAATCCAGGGATGTGTTTGATGGTGGTCATTATTTGATGGGCTTTCATGCCTTTTATGAATGTTTTGGCGAGTTCGATTACTATTTTTTGGTCGCGGCTGTAGGAGCGTTTATTGGTAGCACTCCAGGAGTTGTCGACTTTTTTACCGTCGGATTTTTTGTGAATTAAGTCGACCATTGGTGCAAAATTTATGTCGATATTTAGGTCTTTCATGGTTTTAGCAGTTTTTTTGCTATCTTGATAGAGTATTTTTTTGGCTTTTTCTAGATTTTTTTCAGCGATTTTGCCGTAATAGCGTGGTTGCTTTAGGTACCGGTCTTGCATTACTTGCTCTATTCGGTCTATTTTACCGCCTTCTTGGTCGATGGCGATGTAGAGTTTGCGGTTTGGGAAGATGTTTTTTAGGTCTGTTGTGAGCTTTTTTACTTGTTCGTAAGATTTGAAGTTGAGTTTGTAGAGCATTACTCCGATTGGATTTATTTGCTTTACTATAGCTTTTTCTTCTTCGGTGACTTCAGCTCCTAGGACGTTTAGGAAAATTGGCGTTATGAGACGCTGTTTTTTTATAGTGTAATGCTTGAAATGTTTGTAATTCAATTGATAATAAACAAGGGTAGTGGCTATTGTTAGGCATAATGATAGGTAGAAAACAAAAAGGATGTTTTTTAGGGTAGCCTTGTTCATTCTTACATTTTAAGTGAAGTTGTTTTTAAGTCAAGCGTGATTTGAGAATTTATTTTAAATCACAAAAAGCTTAACATAAAAAAACCACCCTAAAAATCCAACTAAAAATGCTAGGCCAAGCCAGCTTAAGGTTTTCATAAAAAGATTTGGCCTAAACTCTTTTGGCATTAGGTTGCTGGTGACGACTTTATAGTTAACAAATGCGTAGATTGGGGCTGAGATGAAAGCTATACTTGCGGCGAAGTCAAGGATTTGCTTGAAGTTGTCGAATAAGAATATTAGAGCCAGAGTCGCCAAAATACTGTAAGCGGCCATGAGAGAGCTGTGGATTAAGCGACGCTTGTCGGTTCTTGCGGCTGTCTCTTTGGCTTTTTCTTTATCGCCCTTGATGATTAAAAAACTTTCCGTTAAGACTCTGGGGTAGCTGTCGACGATGGCTAAAACGGTTGAGAACATTGCTGCGAGGATTGAGATTCCGACGATTGGTGCTGCCCAAGTACCAATTGATGCGGTATAAGAGTCGATTAAGAGCCTTGCAAAGTCGGCTGAGTCGTTTGGTACTTCTAGACTTGAGTTGTTGATCATTAAAGCGCCGATGCTTAAAAATAAAACCGCAGTTATGGCCATGATGGCATAGCCAATATTGAAGTCGAAGGTTGCTTGCTTGAAATTTAACTTGTCTTTTGTGCGGTTTCTTGCTTTTAACCATAAAGAGTGCCATACTGAAAGTTCGATTGGGCCAGGCATAAAGCCCATTAGGGCGATTAGGAATGGGATGTGGCGGCTTTCAAATGGTGAATAGTCGCTGTAGAAAATTTCCGATTGAGGAAGTGGTGCATAATTTATTGCTGCGAGAATTACTGCAAAAAAAGTTGTGAAGCTTAAAAGTGCGACGAAGATTTTCATGGCCGAATCTAGTAATTTATAGTGGCCGATGCTGATTATTATTGTGCAAAATCCTAATAGAAGGGCTGTGATTGTGGTGATGCTTAGCGGTATATCTAGTAAAACCTTGATAATCCCAGCGCAAATAAAGCCGCCAGCTGCGAAGGTGAATGTTGCGACGCACATTGTAAGTGCGGTAATTAGGTAGAAGACTGGTTTGCTATAGCGCCAATAGCCAACCAGGAAATTTTCGCCGGTGGCGCTTGTGTATCTGTTGCCAAATTCGATGAATGGGTATTTTGCTGCGTGGGCTATTAGGATTAGCCATAGCAAGTCAAAGCCGAAGTAGCTGCCGGCGCGTGTTGCTTGGGCAAAATGCGAGATGCCAATTGCTGCGCAGGCTGTGACTATGCCTGGACCTAAATTTTTTATAAAAGTCATAGAATTTTTTTGTACTTATGTTTAAAATTAAAAATATAAGTATTACTTATATTTATTTTAAGTGCAAGTTAATTGATTTATTTTTACTTGATTTGCTAAAGTCGATGGTTTAAAATGGGTATTATTAATCAATTTGATTGCAATGAAGGTATTGGCTTATTTAATAAAACCCAAAGGTTGGTTTATTAATTTGTTTATAGTGACTTTAGTCCTGGCCGTGTCGTTGCTTGGGTATTTTGGTTATTTACAACCAACTATTGATTTTCTAGATTCAGATCAGATGTCTTTTTCTTTGGGATCTTTTAACATTTCTTTTTATGAGATGCTAAAGAGGCTTACATTTCTTGTGATATTGATAGGGGTTGCTAATTTAATAGTTGAAAAAGGCAGGAATTATTTTAAGGGGTTAAGGAAGATTAGGCTGAGCAACAGGGCGTTGGTGATAAATTTCTATCAGATATTTATTTATTTTATTACATTTATGATCGGGCTTAATATTTTAAATATTGAGCTGTCAAGCTTGGCATTTTTTGGAGGGGCTCTTGGTATTGGTATTGGTTTTGGCTTACAAAAAATTACATCCAACTTTATTAGTGGCCTAATTTTGTTGTTTGAAAAATCTATAGAAGAAGGTGACCTGGTGGAGCTTGATAACGGGGTTTACGGCTTTGTTAAAAATACTGGCGCTAGATATACTTTGATTGAAACATTTGATAGCAAGGAAATAATGATACCAAATGAGGAATTCATTACTAAAAATGTTGTTAATTGGACATATTCAAATAAGCAGGGCAGGGTTGATGTTCAAATAGGTGTTTCTTATAAATGCGATATTGAAAAGGCTAGGGAGTTAATTTTAGAAGCAGCAATAGAGCATGAAAAATGCAGTAAAGATCCTGAGCCAAAGTGTTTTTTGAGAGAATATGGTGATAGTTCAGTGAATTTCTTACTACATTTTTGGGTGGATGATGTTACTTTTGGTAGATTTGAGCCGCAAAGTGATGTGATGAGGGCGATTTGGCGGAAATTCAAAGAAAATGATATCGAGATACCATTTCCGCAAAGAGATATTCATATTGTTAGTGATAAGACTGCTCATTGAAGTAAGGCTTGAGAGGGTTCTTTAAGGTTAGAGGTAAAGGCGCCCTCTTCCTTTTGCGAATTTGATTAAAACAAACATCTTGACTTTTTTGTGTAAATGAATTATAATGTTGATTCTATTCTTTTCTTTGTTGGGGCGTAGCCAAGCGGTAAGGCACCGGTTTTTGGTACCGGCATGCGTAGGTTCGAATCCTTCCGCCCCAGCCATCCGCTTTCGCTAACGCTACAGCGCGATTTATCCGCAAAATCATATCTTAAGCTAAATTTTGGAAGGTTCGGACCTTAGGTTCGCAAACATTTCTAGATTTTCTTAATGAATGAAATGAATTTAGAAAATCCTTAAATGTTTCAAGTGAGCAACGCGAACGCCATCCAACGTCTAATTGACAAAAAACTACCTATTATATTAAATGCTCTTTTACTATTAAGGCGACATTGCTAGCATTTATTCCCTTGTTTTTGCAGTAGTTACTACTAAGCCAATCTTTAAGAATTTTTGACCCCTTGCTTGAATTGCAAGAGTGGCAACAAAGTGCAATATTTTCAACTCCATTTATCTTAATATTGTTAATTATATGCTCCCAACTTGGACTTAATTTTTTTGATTCATTAGATTTTGCAAATTCGATACCACAATAAACACAACTTAGATCTCGCTGCCTAACAAATTCTTCAACTTCTTTTGAAATTCCCCATTTATTAGACATATTTAAATATAAAATTTGTTAAATTTGTCTAAATTTCTCATCTAGAGTTTTTCCATTTTTATCTTTCCACGACGTCCAGCCGTTACTTCTCATTCCAAGACAGAATGTTGATGCTGAAGAAGGGCTTTTAAAAATTATATTTTTTTCAACAATGAATAAATCCTCGCTTTCTTTGCAAAATTTCTCAAAGTAGAAACTTCTATTCATTGCGGCACTTCCTTTAAAAACAAATGAATTTGTTGTTTTTTTACAAATTTTTGATCCCGACAAAACGGTAAATCCATTTTCATCATAAAATCCCTTAGCATCAGTTCCTTTACCACTTTTGCAATAAAATAAGTGCCTTGTCTTTTCTTCTATTGTTTCAAAAAGCTTATATCCCAGGAAAGAGCTTAACAACTTTACATCTTCAAAAAATTCATGAACAGAGTCTTGTTGATGCTCTTGTAAATTAGGAATTTTAGGACTCTGCTTATTTTCTTCAAGGCTAAATCGATCAGCTTTTTCGATCTGATTAATTGCCAAAAATTCTAGATATTGAACATCAGCTTTAGTCAAATAGTTATCTTTAGCGCTAAATGCTATTGCCTCATTCCAAAACTCCTTTTTTAAATCATGATCCTTAACTCGTTCAATAAAGTTTTCCGTTTCACCAACATATGCCTTATTTTCTTCTCCAATTAATATATAAATAGATGGGCGACTTAACTCTTCTCGATTCTTTGCTTCACTTAGCTTAGCTCTTGGAATATAAAGAGCGTTGCAAATTTTATTTGAAATAAATACAGACTTTAATCCAGTTGAGCTACCTTCAATTAGGTAAGTTGTAATTGTTTTTCCCATAATTCATATTTTATTACATTTTTAATGCCACCGTCCCATTCTATCCTAAAGCTTTCCAAAATTCCAGCTCTTTTATTATCCTTTAGGGCCCAGCAATTCACCTTAACTAAAAAACTACAAAAGGGCAAAATTTTGACTTTGCTTATCTAGTGAAAGACATCTTCTTGACTAAAGGTTTCTGCTTGGTAGTCTGCGAGTGTTTTGTGGTAATCGATAAAGATAAGGATGTTTTGGATTTTTGCTTGCGCGGTTTGCTGCTCTCTTAAATTAACGAAAAAGAAGTCTCCTGCGCCCTTTTTAAAGCGTTTTTCTTCAGTTTTTTCTAACTTTTTGAGTAAAATAATTTCCTGAGTAATATTTTCATGCATTTTTACAGTATTGTTGAGATTGTTTTTAATTTGCTGTAGGGTGACTTTGATATTATCTTGTAAGAGTCTTTCTTCGTACTTTACTTTGTCTATTTTTGCTCTGGATTTGGCGATCTCTCCTTTGGCCTGGCGTTGCTGTAGGGGTATTTCTAGCTGTAGTCCTATTTCGTTTTTTGTTTGTCCTTGCGCCGGGTTTTCGTTTGAAATGTCGTTGGATATGTTAAAATCG
The DNA here is from genome assembly GCA_038131245.1 of Rickettsia sp. Taxonomy (GTDB): domain Bacteria; phylum Pseudomonadota; class Alphaproteobacteria; order Rickettsiales; family UBA1997; genus CAMCFD01. The sequence goes on from JAYPPA010000004.1 coordinate 38,764, forward strand.
AGGTCTAATTTTGGCTTGTAGAGGTTTTTTGCCTGCCTGAGGTTGTTGAATTCTTTTTGTTTAGTGACCTTAATTATGTTGATATCGGCTCTGTTTTGAAGGGCGTATAATGTTTTTTGCTCTAGGTTTTCGGGGTTTATTTGTCGAAGTTTTTGGTCTGTGTTTATTTTGGGCAGTTGATTGGTTTGTGCGATTATTGGCTGAGCATTCTCGTCGCGGTAAAATAAGGAAAGATATAATGCAGAGTTTTTAAAGTCTTGCAGTGCTTTTAGCATAAAATTTTTTCGCGATAGTAAGTTACGCTCATTTTCTATTAATGTAATTTGAGCTAAATCGCCCTTTTTTACTCTGATTTTGAGCTTTTCGTTTCTTTTTAAGGTAAGTTCATACAATTCCTTGTAAGTTTCGTAAATTTTGCCTGATGATATCCAATCGTAATATGCCTTAGTGGAGTCTCTTCTGATTTCATTTTTAATATTATATAGCGCGTATTTACTTGCTTTTAAGTCTAGCTTTGCTAAGGCGAGGGTGAGGCGATTTTGGTCAAACATAGAATTTCTTAATAGAGAAAATCTTGCTCCGGCACGAAATTCTCCATCTCGATTGGTTTGCATTTGAGTTTCGTGATTTTCAAAAGATCCAAATGATTTTCGATAGCCGCCATATATTTCGCTGCCCAAAAATTGGTTGTTTTTGACTATTTGAGTATCAATTTGCTTTCCATCGTAAAAACCCCTTGATTTGTCAAAGACGCTTTGGCGCAGTCTGATATCAAAGAATCCTTGACTTGCTAATATCGAGCCTTTTGCTGCCTTGACTTCTTCGTAGAGCGACAGGATTTTTGGGTAATTTGTAGTGGCTGAGTTTGTGACTGTTTTTAGAGTTAGTGGTGTTGCATTGGAGGCTTGTAAGCTATTTGGGCATAAAATTATCGTGATTAGTAAAAAAAATCTTCTCATTTTAACTGATCTTTTGTTTGCATTTCGTCAAATTCTGGAGGAAAATTATTAATTTGGCGCCATAATTCATATCCCAGGCTGACTTCGTTTAGCAAGACCCAGCCATATGCTTTTGCCATGTGTCTCAAGAATTTTTTGTTGGGCCATTCTTCATCTGGTGCTTTTGAAACTATGACACGGAACTTGCCATTTTGAGATGCTGCTGAGTCTATTGCTGTGACTACTCCGCCAAAAGTGCCGATTGCGACTTCGGGCCAGCCACTAAATTGGACTGCGGGCCATCCTTCGAATTGTAGCCTTACTTTACGACCTTTGTAAATTAATGGAATATCGTTGCCACTTATGTAAAGTTCTACCGCGGGTTCGTTAAGATCTGGGGCAAATGTTGCTATTTGATCTCCTTCTTTGACGATTGTGGAGTTATTTCCAGCCAATAATTTTAATATTGTGCCATCTTTTGGAGCGTAGATTGTCTGGCTTTTTTGACGAGAAAGCTTTATTTGTGCTTCTGTGGCTTCGGCATTTGCTGTTTCTAGGGCGCTGAGAAGTTTTTTATATTCTATCTTAGCTTTTTCAAACTCTTTTCGAGAAGATATGCCTTGTGAAAATAGATCTTTTTGGCGCTCGTAATTAATCTTAGCAGTATTGGCAGCAATTTGTGCGACTTCACTTTTGCGTTTTTTAGCGTCTAGTTGATCTTGAATTCTTTGAAGTATTTGAGGGTCATTATCAACGATCTCGACTATTTTTTCTCCTTTTTTAATATGATTTCCGTCACGCACATACCACCTATCTATACGCCCCGAAACAGTAGCATTGATTGATTGAGTTCTGTCATTTGGGTCGATTGCAATAATGTAACCAACTCCTTTGGAAGTTTGTTGCCAAGGGGTAATTATTAATATCGCTATGGTTGCAACCAGTATTGTTAATATTATTTTTGGTAATATTTTTACTGGATTTGGAACTTTAATACTGTTGAGTGTCTTAAATTCTTTTTCCATGGTTAAATTTCAATAATTTGATCAAAAATTTTAATATTATCGTCCTTGTGATTTGAAAAATAAATTACTGTTGCGCTTGAGTTTTTGGTTATATATTCTAGGATTTTTTGCCTTAAATCAAAGTTCATTATATCAAGAATTTCGTTGACAATAATTATTTGCGCATCAAAAATTAATGCATGAGCAATTTTTATCAAGACAACCTCTTCTTCGTTTAGTGGCCAGCCGGTAGGTATTATTCTTAGATTGAGATTTTCTGGGAATTGGTTGATTTTTTTATCTAAGCCTAAATCCTGAAGAATTTGGTTAATTTGACCTTTTTGGATATCTTGCCTGCCAAAAGTTAGATTTTCGAGCAGCGTTCCTTCCATTAGCGGCTTATTGTTAATGATCTTGACTTGATTTCGAAAGTTAGCCATATTATAGCTATATAAGTCTTGGTTATCTATTTTTACTTCTCCGACGGCTGGTCTTTCAAAATCAAACATTGTATTTACTAGAAATTTTTGAGTTTGTTGACTTTTTTCGTGTATTAAATAGTTTTTGCCGCTTAGGATTTTAAGATTAATAACGGTATCTGGGTCTTCTTTGCTTGAAATATTATCGAAGTGGATATTTTTAAATTCTTTAATTATGGGCTTGTCAAGCCTTTCCTTTTGTATTGGAATATTAAAAAAGACCGATAGTTTTTCGCAGGCAGCTATCAAGTCGTACATGTTTTCAAAGTCGCGACTAAGGTGCGATGTTGAATATAGAATGGCTGATAGGATTAATTCTGCAGCGACCAATTGACCTATTGTTAGCTCTCCTTTTAGAACTAAATAGCCTCCTAGAATTAGCAATGCTGTACTAGAAATAGCATATAGAATTAAAAGTAATATGGTTTGCGAGAATAGATTTTTAAAGTGACTTTTTCTATCAGTAATATAACGCCTAGTTAGTTCGTCTATTTTAAATTTTGCATAATCTTGACCATTTTGAGATTTGAACATAGGTGTATTGTTAGCAAGGTCTTCAAAGCTTGCGACTATGTCATATTTTCTGCGGCTTTCTAGAAAAGCCGTGATACAGGCTTTTTTAAAATATTTAACATATATTAGATAGAGGCTAAAGATGAATATTGCGCTAAATAGCAGGAAAAATGGGTGATATAGAGATACTAAAATAAGACCTATAGCAGCTTGAAAAAGAAATGAAATAGTTTTGACTAAAAATTTTGGCACAGTTTTTTGCAAAGTGACTACATCAAAAAACCGATTGATGAGTTCTGGCATGTTGGCTTCTTCCATTTTTTTGATGTCCGCGTTTAGTAACCTAGTACATAGTTTTGCAGACATGCTGGCGATTATTCTTCTTTGAAAAATTTCAACGGTATATATTTGTAAAGCATTCAAGGTTCCAGAAAAAATTAATAGAAATAGTAATAGCATGCCTAGGACTATTACTGGTTGAATCATTGCTGTAAAAGATACTGAATTTATTAAAAGCTGAACAGAGATTGGGACTGCGACTCCTAATATACTAATGATAACTGAGTATATGATAACGCTATATAGAAAATTGCGGTCACTATAAAGGATTTTTTTGACAAATTCGAAGATTTTTGGGTTTTCAATATCATTGCTAAATGGCTTGTGTAGCTTTTGATAGTTGATTTTGAAATTTGAATTTATCATATCATTAATAAAATTTAATGTTTTTGCTGTGATATTATAATAGTATAGTAATATAGTTGGTTTTTTGCAAGTAAAAATGTAAGTCATTAACTATAGTTGACTTTTTCTTGATTTTTAATATTATTTAGTATATAATTGAATTATGGATAAATAAATATAGAAGATTATGATAAACTCTGATTTGTTAAAATATAAACTTGCTAGGGGCATTGACATAGCCGCAAGCAGCGGTGGTGAGTCTACGCCATTTGTACTTGCTTTCACGATTTTTGTACTGGCTTGCTTTGTGGGGTATTTTGTGGTCTGGAGGGTGACTCCGGCGCTTCACACGCCTTTGATGGCTGTAACAAATGCGATTTCAAGTGTGATTATTGTTGGGGCGATTATTGCTCTTGGCGCCGTGGATGACTTGACCAGTGGAATCTCAATTTTTAGCTTTATTGCTATTGTTATTGCTAGTATCAATATTTTTGGTGGATTTTTTGTTACATACCGCATGCTGTCTATGTTTAAGAGGTAGTCACCTAAAGCGACAATGAAAATAAAAAATAAAATATTGTTATTATTTTCTTTGTTATTTTTCTTTAAAGAGGCTTTAGCAAAGCCTACTTCAATTGATGTTGATGAAAATATTCAAAAGGCTCCTGATTTTTTGAATGGCATTTCTATTTCTGGCCAAGTGACAGCAATCTACCAATCAAGTAATCTTAACTTAAAGGTTGGTGATTTAAAAAACTCCAGCGGAGCCAATCTCACACAAGCACAGTTACAGCCTTATGATCACAGGGATGAGTCTGGGTCTATTTCTGCTGATATTATTGTTAAAAAGAAATTCAATGAAGATGAGTTTTTATATTTTGATCTACAGTTTGCAGATGGCCCCGGTGTAGATGATCGGTTGCAAGGTGGTGGAATGGTAAATAATGATGTTATGGAGGATCCAAATAATCAAAGGGAGGTTTATTTGGCGAAGGCTTTTTATGAGCGAACTTTTAGATTTGCTGAAGATAAAAAAATTGTTGTTGATATTGGTAAATTTGGTGTGAATGATTTTTTTGATGTAGGAGAGGAGAATTCTGATCAAACTACGCAATTTTTGAATCAGGCGATTGCCAATAATGGTGCTTTTGATTATGTTCAGGGTCTAGAGGGGCATGGTTATACTTATGGTATTAGGGCTGGTGTTGGTAATGATTTGGTTCAGCTTGATCTGGGGTTTTTCTCTTCGGATTCTAAGCTTGATAATATTGCTGATAAAAATTCGATTGTTGCTGGGTTTAGTATTATGCCGCAGATTGCTGGAAATAAAGGTGTTTATCAAGTTTATGTGTTTTCAAATCGCGGCGAATATGCTGCTTTTGATAATAATGGTAATTTGTTGAGCAAGAATGTTGGCAGTATTAATACTGCTTCTAATGCTGATAATTTAGATAAAAATGGTATTGGACTTAGTATTACCCAGGTTTTGTCGGATAAAATCAATGCATTTGCCAAATATGGCAAGCAAGATGATGATGTTGATGTTCGTCATTACCAAGATATGGATGAAAGTTACATGGTTGGTGCGAATTTTAGTGGTAAATTTTGGTCGCGTAGTGATGATGAGATCGGAGTTGCCTATGAAGTTGGTCGTTTGACCGGAAATCATAGGAAGGCTCATGAAAAGGGTTATTCTGGGTTTTTTGATAGAAGTGGCGGCGTTGGGGCTGGTAATTATGGTGATGAAACGGTGCTTGAGGTTTATTATCGATATGCTTTAAATGCTCATTCTAGCATTAGTGTGGATGCTCAAAATATATCAAATTTTTACTATAGCAAGAAAATTGGCGATGTGCAGTTTTACGCAGTGAGGTTTAATGCGGGTTTTTAGGGTGGGTTAAAATATTCTTGACATTTATTTTTTTATGTTTTATAATTATATTAAGCAAAGGAATTTTAGCTGGTTTTTCTGGTGGATTCTTTGCGCTTTATATCAATTAAAAACAAGAAAGTGAAAAATTTATTTTCAAATAAAACTTTTTCTAGCATGTCTTCTTCTCAATCTATGAGCTTGCTTACTTCTTGTTGTTGCTGTCTATAAAAAAATAAAGATCCCCTTTGGTATTTATCCGTTTTTTGTTTTTGCGGTGCTCAAGGTGCTATTTTGCACATTTTGCGCTCCTTAAAACAAAATAACGAATAAATCTCTTTGGGTATCTTAATTTTTCTCCCTGCGTGCTAAATCCTGCGTGCTTTTTTCATATGCTTTAAATTTTTTTAAGATGTATTTTCCGATTTTTTTAAATATTAATAAGGTTAAGATCCTTATTGTTGGGGCTGGGAATGTGGCTTTGGCGAAGCTTGAGGCGATTTTGGAGCTTGGGCCTGGAGGAGGTGTGACTGTGCTTTCGAAGGAGTTTTTGCCTGCGCTTAAGGATTTGGCTAGTAAAAATAATGTGCAGTTGGTTGAAGGTGAGTATGACGAGAAATATTTGACTGATTTTGATGTGGTGGTTGCTGCGACTGATGATTTGGCGGTGAATGCTAGGGTTGCTTTGGATGCGAAAAAACTTAAGAAAATTGTCAATGCGGTTGATGATCCGAAAAATTCTGATTTTATTTTTGGAGCAAATGCCAAGTTTGGTGATATTGTAATTTCAACAGGAAGTAGTGGAGTTTCGCCGGTTTTATCGCGGTTGATTAAGCAGAAAATTCAGGCATTTTTGCCGAGGAATTTGGTTGCTCTTAGTGATTTTTTAGCGAAAAATAAAGATTTAGTTCGAGGTAAAGTTAGGGATTTGCAAACTAGAAGATTGTTTTTGCAAGATGTAATTGAAGGAGTGGTTGGATCGGAAATTGAGGCGGGGAACGCTGAGAAAGCGCAGGAAATTTTTGAGAAAAAGTTGGAAGGGGCTGCTTTGGAAGGAAAAAATAATGGGGCGGTGTATTTTATTGGGTCTGGGCCTGGGGATGTGGATTTGCTGACTTTGAAGGCGGTGAAGCTTTTGAGTAAGGCGGATGTGGTGCTTTATGATCGCTTGGTGGGCCCGGAGATTTTGAGCTATGCAAGAAAGGATGCGCTAAAGATTAGCGTTGGTAAAACTCGGGATTTTCATTCATTTACGCAAGAGCAGATTAATGCTGAGCTTAGGAAATATACTTTGCAAGGTAAGGTTGTGGCGCGGCTTAAGGGTGGTGATGTGGCGATTTTTGCGCGGCTTAGCGAGGAAATTGATGCGATTAAGGATTTGGATGTGCCTTACCAGATTGTTCCTGGGATTACTGCGGCAAGTGGGGCTAGTGCTTATGCGGGGATTCCGCTGACTTCGCGGGATTCGAATAAGTCGGTGCGGTTTTTGACGATTTACAAAGAGAATTTGGTTGATGAGTCTTACTGGGCTGAGCTTGCGAAGAGTGAGGATTCGCTGGTTTTGTATATGTCGTCGCATAATTTGGCGGGGGTTGCTGAGAAATTGGTTGAGGCTGGTAAGGGCGATACGCCACTAGCGGTGATTGAACAGGCTACTACGCCATTTCAGAAAACTTATTTGAGTTCGTTGACTAAGGTTGGTAAGGATTTTGCTGGCAAGAAATTTACTTCGCCGTCACTGGTTATTATTGGTGATATTGTTGCTGGGCATCGAGATTACAAGTGGAAAGAGGAAAAATTACAGGGAATTTATTTCAATGAATTAAAAAAATATGTTGGAAAAAATTAAAAAACAGACAAAAGATCTAAATTGGCAGGAAAAATTGATTTTTGTGGCGAAAAATTACGAAAATGTGGTTTTTTCGACGAGTTTTAGCCTTGAAGATCAGGTTATTCTTGATTTTATTGCGCAAAACGATTTGAAGATCGAGATTTTTACACTGGATACTGGTCGATTATTTAGGGAAACTTATCAGGTTTGGCAAAATAGTTTGGAGAAATATGGCTTGAAAATTGGGGCTTTTTATCCAAATCAGGATGAAATTGCGAGTTTTGTTGAGCAAAATGGCATTAATGCGTTTTACGATAGTGTGGATTTGCGTAAAAAATGTTGCGCGATTCGCAAAGTTGAGCCGCTTAAAAGGGCGCTTAAAAATAAAGAGATTTGGATTAGTGGAATTCGAAAAGGTCATTCTGAGGCTAGGTCTGATAAGGATTTTTTTGAGGAAGATAAAGGTCTGGGGTTGCTTAAATTTTATCCACTTTTGGATTTTTCTGAGGAGGATTTATGGAGCTATATTGATAAAAATTCGGTGCCAATTAATTCTTTATATAAAAAAGGTTTTAAGTCGATTGGTTGTCAGCCATGCTCTAGGGCGGTATCTTCGGGTGAAGATGATCGCGCCGGAAGGTGGTGGTGGGAGAGTGGCAATGGTAACAAAAAAGAGTGTGGTTTACACAATTAAATAAATTTAAATTATGTTAGAGCAAAATAAACAAGAAATTGTAAATAAAATAATCGCCGATTTTACAAAGGAGGAGATTCTTTGGATTGGTGGTTATTTGAGTGGAGCAGCTTTGCAAGGGGTAAAATCGTCAATTGGGGCGGCTGAAGCTAAATTTGCTGCGAAAATTACGCTGATTTATGTTAGCGAGACTGGAAATTCGAAGTTTTTGGCGGGTAAAGTGGCTGATTATCTGAAAAAACAAGGTGGTCAGGTCAAGGTTAAATCTGCTGAGCAATATCGTCTTAAGGATTTGCAAAAAGAGGAAAATGTGATTTTGCTGACCTCGACTCATGGTGAAGGTGAAGTCCCCGAGCAGGGCAAGGCTTTGTTTGAGTACATTAAAAATGAGGATTTGAATTTGAGCAAGCTTAATTATTTTGTAATTGGACTTGGCGATCGTAATTATCCGTTATTTTGCCAGGCTGCGAAGGATTTTGATGAGGCTTTGACAAATAAAAAGGCAAAAAGATTGGCGGGGGTGGCTGAATTTGACTTGGATTTTGAAAATTATGTCGAAGAGTTGTCAAAAAAGTCAAAAAATTTGTTTTCTGGTGGGGAAAATGCGGTTGAAGATGTAAAAATTGTGCAAAAAACTAATAAAAATGAGTTTATTGGTGAAATTGTGCAAAATGTGAATCTTAATGATGATGGTTCAACTAAAGAGACTCATCATATTGAGATTATTTGCGATGATGAGCTTGATTTTGAGCCGGGTGACTCGGTTGGGATTTTGCTTGAAGGAGAGGATCTTGGCTTGAAAAAAGAGGAGAAGATTACGCCGAGACTTTATTCTGTTGCTTCGAGCAAGGATGAGCATGGCAATGAAATTCATTTGACGGTGAGTGTGCTTCGTTATTTGGATGAAAATGGTAATGAGGTTAAGGGGCTTTTTTCTAGCTATTTGGCGAATTTGAAGGAGGGTGAGAAGGTTAAGTTTTATATTTCGAAGAACCGTAATTTCAAATTGCCAGAGCCTCAAAAAGATGTGATTATGATTGGTCCTGGGACTGGGATTGCGCCATTTAGAGCGTTTTTGGGACATCGAAATGCGAATGGTGACTCTGGGAAAAATTGGTTATTTTTTGGTGAGAGAAATTTTCAGTCGGATTTTTTGTATCAAACTGAATTGCAAGATTATTTGACGAGCGGTTTGTTGACAAGGCTTGATGTGGCTTTTTCTCGTGATCAGGAGGAGAAAATTTACGTGCAAGATCGAATTAGGCAAGCTGCCGAAGAGTTTTTGAATTGGATTGAGGCTGGTGCTTATATTTACATTTGCGGCGATAAGGAAAAAATGGCTAAAGATGTCGAAAAAGTGATTTTGGAGGCAATTGGAGAAGAAATTTTCCAAAAATTGAAGGCTGAAGGCAGATATTTGCTTGATGTTTATTAAAAAATAAAAAACAATGACAAAAGTAGAAAAAATAAAAAAAGATAGTCGCGGCTTAAGAGGAAGTTTGCAAAAAAGTCTGACTAATAATGTTACTGGGGCTCTAGCCAGCGATGATCAGATGATTGTAAAGTTTCATGGTTCGTATCAACAAGATGATCGCGATTCACGGGCAAGAAGGGCGGAAAAAAAGCTTGAGAAGCTTTATTCGTTTATGCTTAGGCTTAGGATTTCTGGCGGGAAGATTACTGGCAAACAGTGGCTTGGGATTCATGAAATTGCGTCTAAAAATGCTAATGAGACTATTAAAATTACGACTCGTCAAACTGTGCAGCTTCACGGGATTGTGAAGTCGAAGTTAAAGCCGACGATTGCGTCTTTTTATAAGGATTTTGACATGGATTCGATTTCTGCGTGCGGCGATGTGAATAGAAATGTGATGGTGTCGACGGCTGTTGAGAAAAATGCTGCTTATGCAGAGGTTTTTGAATATGGCAAAAAAATCAGCGATTATTTACTGCCGAAAAGTAAGGCTTATCATGAGATTTGGCTTGATGGAGAAAAGCTAGAGGGCGAGGCCGAGAAGGACGAGCTTTATGGCGAGACTTATCTGCCGCGTAAATTCAAGATTGTGCTGGCGATTCCACCGCATAATGATGTTGATGTTTATGCGCATGATATTGGTTTGGTGGCAATTATTGAAAATGAGATTTTGCAGGGTTTTAACATTATTGTTGGCGGTGGAATGGGTCGAGTTCATGGCAATGACAAGACTTTTGCGCGAGTTGGTGATTTGGTTGGATTCGTCCCAAAAGAGAAGGTTTTGGATGCAGTTTATCAAATTGCGGCTATTCAGCGTGATTTTGGTAATCGTGAAGATCGAGCGCTTTCTCGTTTTAAATATACGATTGCAAAATATTCTAAAGAATGGTTTGTCGAGAAATTTGCGCAGTATTTTGGTGAAAAGTTGGAAAAAGCCCGCGATTTTAAGCTAAAATCTAGAGCTGATCAGCAAGGTTGGCACAAAGATTATTTAGGCAAGAATCATTTGCTGCTTTTTGTAGAGCATGGCCGAGTATTTGGAGCTAAAAAACAAGCTTTGTTTGAAATTGCTGAGGCTAAATTAGCGAATTTTCGCTTCACTAATAATCAAAATATCATCATTAGCGATGTTTTGACAAAAAATAAGGCAAAAATCGAGGAAATTTTGGCAAAAAATGGGATTTTCGATGAAAAAATCTCGCCAATTAGATTTTCTTCGATGGCTTGTGTGGCGCTTAATACTTGTAGCTTGGCTTTGGCTGAGGGACAGCGTTATTTGCCTGATTTGGTGACTAAAATTGAAGTTTTGCTTAAAAAATATGATCTTGAAAATGATGCAATTTCGATTCGCATGACGGGCTGTCCTAATGGTTGTGCTCGCCCTTATTTGGCGGAAATTGCGCTAGTTGGAAAGGCTCTTGGTAAATATGATTTACATTTAGGCGGAGATCGAGTCGGTCAAAGACTTAACTTAATTTATAAAGAAAGTCTTGGCGAAGAGGAAATTTTACAAGAACTTGATGAAAAATTCTCATTTTATGTAAAAAATCGTAAAAAAAATGAGAGTTTTGGAGATTATATTTTTCAAAATGATAAAATTAAATTATTAAAAAATGCTAAATAAACATTTACAGACATTAGAAAATGAATCAATTTATATTATCAGAGAGGCAATAGCCCAAAGTGATAATCCGGTTTTGCTTTATTCGATTGGCAAAGATTCTTCGGTACTTTTGCATTTATTGTTGAAGAGTTTTTACCCGGCAAAGCCACCAGTCAAGATTCTTCATGTTGATACTGGTTGGAAATTTAAGGAAATGATTGAATTTCGTGATTATCAGGCGAAAAAATTTGGGCTTGATTTGATTGTGCATCACAATAAATCTGGCGCAGATCAAGGAATCGTACCGCACGGTGAGACTTCGAAGATTTACACTGATGTAATGAAGACACAGGCTTTAAAACAGGCGCTTGACGAGCATGAATTTGATTTGGCACTTGGTGGTGCTAGGCGCGATGAGGAAAAGTCGCGCGCTAAAGAGCGAATTTTCTCGTTTCGTAATAAATTTCATGCTTGGGATCCAAAAATGCAAAAACCGGAAATGTTTAATTTGTTTAATTGCAATAAAAATGAAGGAGAGTCAATCCGGGTATTTCCTTTGTCAAATTGGACAGAATTAGATGTTTGGCAGTACATTAAGGAGCAAGAAATTGAAGTTGTGCCACTTTATTTTGCCAAAAAGCGCAAAATAGTTGACATCAAGGGTAATTTAATCATGAAAGATGATGAGCGATTGCCAATTGACGAGTCAAAATTGCAGGAAAAATCGGTAAGATTTCGAACGCTTGGTTGCTATCCTTTGAGCGGCGCAGTTGAGTCGACTGCAAAAGATATTGATCAGATTATTGACGAGATGAAAGCAAGTAAATTTTCAGAGCGACAAGGCCGCATGATCGACAAAGATTCTGAAGGAAGTATGGAGCGCAAAAAGCGTGAGGGCTATTTTTAAATTATTAAAATAAAATAAAACAAAATGATAAAATTTTTAACAGCAGGAAATGTTGATGATGGTAAATCAAGTCTAATTGGCAGGCTTCTTTACGATAGCAATTCGCTTTTCGAAGATCAAATCGAAGAGGTAAAGAGGTCGACCGATGATTCTTTTAATGGCGAGCTAGATTTTTCGCTATTTTTAGATGGTTTGATTTCGGAAAGAAAGCAAAAAATCACAATTGATGTGGCTTATCGTTATTTTTCTTATGATGACAAGAAATTTATTATCGCAGACGCGCCTGGGCATGAGCAATACACTAGAAACATGGCTGTTGCGGCGGCGAATAGTGATGTTATTATAATTTTAATTGATGCAAGTAAAAAAGTCAAGCCACAAACGTTAAGACATAGTTATATTGCAAATTTATTTGGTATAAAAAAGGTGATTGTTGCTGTAAATAAGATGGATTTGGTCAATTATGATGAGCGGATTTTTGCTGAAATTAAATCTGATTATTTACAAAAAACTAAGGATTTAAGTTTTTCTGAGGTTGATTTTGTGCCAGTTTCTTCAATAAATGGTGAAAATATCGTTGAAAAAAGTCAAAATATGCCTTGGTATGAGAAAAAAACCATTATCGAGCTTTTAAATGACGAGAAAAATGAAGAAACCTCTCAAGATAATGAGCTTAGATTGTTGGTGCAAAATGTTGTAAAGCATAAAAATAAGAGACTTTATCAGGCTTTTGTGACTTTGGGGGAAGTTAAATTAAATCAGGAAGTTTTGATTTATCCATCGCAAAAATTGGCAAAAATTACTAAAATTATTAGATCGCAAAAATCAGTAAAAACTGCTTCAAGAGGAGACTCTATTTCTTTTGAGCTGGATAGCGATTTGGATTTAGAAAGAGGCGGGGTTGTGACTTTGAAAGATGCGCAAAATCTTATTTTTAGTGATAAATTAAAGGCAAATTTGATCTGGTTTGGTGCTGATTTGACTAAAAAAGATTTACTAAAGAGGGAATTTATTGTTAAAATTAGTCACAATGATGTTTTGGCTTCAATTGAGAGCTTGAATGCGGTTACTGATTTGGCTGATGGCTTTGCTAAGGAAAATAAAGGCTTGCTAAAATTAAATCAAATTGCGAATATTGATTTATCTTTGTCGAAAAAAGTCGCATTTGATAAATTTGCGAATAATAAATTTACTGGTTCATTTTTACTAATTGATCAAATTAGCAATGAAACTTTGGCTTGTGGAATTGTTGAAGACGAGGCGCAGAGTAAAAATTTAGATTTGGAAGATAAGAATCTTGATGAGTTTCTGAAGGGCCTTTCTATTTTGTTAAAAAAGCATTTTCCGAAGTCTAATTTGAGCGCGGATGCTTTTTTGGAGAATTTTTCGTCGAAATATTAACTTTAATTAATTATAAATATTATGAAAATAGCAAATAACTTAATCGAATTAATTGGAAATACACCATTGGTTCGAATCAATGAATTGAACAAGTCAAAGGCGAATGTGATTGCCAAGCTTGAATATTACAATCCGGCGAATTCGGTGAAGGATCGAATTGGGGCAAATATGATTGAATCAGCAGAAAAATCTGGTGCGATCAAGAAAGGCAGCGTGTTGATTGAGCCGACTTCGGGAAATACTGGGATTGCGCTGGCGTTTGTTGCTGCTATTAAGGGCTATCGATTGATCTTAACAATGCCAGAAACAATGTCAATCGAGCGACGTAAATTATTGAGGGCTTATGGTGCTGAATTGGTTTTGACTGAAGGCGCAAAAGGCATGAAAGGTGCGATTGAAAAGGCAGAAGAATTACAAAAAGAAACTAAAAATTCGGTAATTTTACAGCAGTTTAAGAATCAGGCCAATGTTGAAATTCATCAAAAGACTACTGCTGAGGAGATTTGGCGAGATACGAACGGCAAAATCGATATTTTGGTGAGCGGCGTTGGGACTGGCGGAACAATTACTGGGATTGCTTCGGTTTTAAAAAAGCGTAATCCAGATTTTAAAGCAATCGCCGTAGAACCAGAAGCCTCGCCAGTTTTGTCTGGCGGGCAGGGCGGTCCTCATAAAATTCAAGGAATTGGCGCAGGTTTTGTGCCAGATATTCTTGACACAAGCCTAATTGACGAGATTTTCAAAGTATCTAATGAAGATGCGATAAATACTGCGAGGCAATTGGCGCTTAAGGAAGGGATTTTGGGTGGAATTTCATCCGGAGCAGCTGCTTTTGCCGCTTTGGAAGTTGCCAAGCGCAAAGAAAATAAAGGCAAGAATATTGTGTTTATTTTGCCTTCTTTTGGTGAGCGCTATTTGAGTTCGGTGCTTTTTGATAATTTGGATTAGGCTTCGTAATTTTATCCCTAGAGCATCAATTGGATCGTCCAAGTACTATAGTACGAGGATCTCGCCAATTAACACTCTAGGAGCAAAATTATTTTGCCTAAAAATTGAATTCAAAAATAAAAATATAAAATGAAAATAAAATTTTTCGAACATATAAGAAAGAATGACCCAGCAGCAAAAAGCTATCTCGAGATTTTGCTTTGCTATCCGGGCGTGCATGCAGTGGCGCTTCACCTTGTAGCGCACCTGCTACTAAAGCTTCACTTGCCGATTTTGCCGAGATTGATTTCGCATATTTCACGGATTTTGACTGGGATCGAGATTCACCCTGGGGCGAAAATCGGTAAAAATTTGTTTATCGATCACGGGCACGGTGTGGTGATTGGCCAAACTGCGATTATTGGTGATAATGTCGTGATTTATCATGGAGTAACCCTAGGCGGCAGATCCGCGCAAAAAATCAAACGCCATCCAACTATCGGCAATAATGTGATAATTGGCGCTGGGGCAAAAATTATTGGCGATGTCAAAATTGGCGATGGTGCTAAAATTGGTCCAAATGCGGTAATTTTAAAGGATGTGGCCAAGAACGAAGTTTTCGCCAGCGAAGTTGCAAAGAGGATCTTACGCGACGAGATTGAGTATTATATTTAAGCCTTTCTCCTATTTATAAAATATGTCATCAAGGAATTAATAATAATCATAGCAATTGAGTGCAGCATTGTTGCAATGTTATAAGATTCTATGAGATATAATGTAAGTAAATGCCGCAAAACATTCATGCTGTAAAGTGTAGAGGTCTCGCTTTCCGGGTTTTCCCAGGTTTTGCGAAGCGCCGGGATAAATCCTATGACATCAATAATAACAACAATGATTACTGAAATTGTTGGATCTTTAGTTAAAGCCCATGGAATCAGTCCAATTAATGATGCGACTAAGAAATAATGATCTCTTTTTGGGATATTTTTAAAGCCATATTTCAGCGAAGAAAGAAAAATTATTACCGTAAAAACTTCAGCAACAAAAGTAGGAATTGCGCCAATCCCAGCACCTTTTACGACTTGACCAAAAAATACCACAGCAGAAATAATCGACCAAATAAGCCAAGTATATGGGTGAGGCTTGGTTTTAAGCTTAACAACATCGATCAGATATTTTCCATTGCCAATAAGTGCAAAAATTACCGCGATTGTTGTTAAGATTATCTCGATCATTTTTAGATTCTAGCAAAGTTGATTATTGGATTTCTGGTTTTTTTCGAAACATTCAATATTATAAATTGTCGTGCTGGCGATATTTTCTAGCGCTTGGGTGGTTAGAAATGCCTGATGTCCGGTAATCATCACGTTATCTCTTTTTTGTAAATCATTGAATAATTCGTCATTGATATTATCTTTAGAGTGATCTTGGAAAAATAGATTTTTTTCAAATTCATAAACATCAAGTCCAGCCGCACCAACTTTTTTACTGTTTAGGGCGGCGATTAAATCTTTGGTGTTAATAATTTTTCCTCGCGCAGTATTGATTATGAACACTCCATCTTTCATGAGGGCGAATTTCTCCTTATTTAACAGGTACTCAGTAGATTTATTAAGCGGACAATGCAGGCTGATGATATCGGAATTTTTACATAATTCATCAAAAGAAACATATTCTATATTCAAGTTATTTTTCAGCTCTTGATTTTCTTCAATATCATAGGCGAGCACTCTACAGCCAAAACCGCTGGCAATAGTCGCAAAAACCGAGCCAATTTTCCCGGTGCCAACAATTCCGATAGTTTTGGTATTTATATCAAAGCCAATTAATTGGTCTAGTTGAAAATCATGCCTTGCTACTAATTTTTGGGCTAATTTGACTTTGCGATTTAGGCATAAAGTTAATGTCATTGCATGCTGAGCCACAGAATAAGGAGAATATTGCGGCACATTTGCAACTCTGATCCCAAATTCTTGGCATTTTTTCAAATCAACATTATCATATCCCGCAGCGCGAATTGCTATATATTTTACGCCGATTTTACTAAGCTCTTCAATTATTTGACCATTTGCATTATCATTAGCAAATAAACACACACATTGAAAACCTTTGGCAAGACTTACCGTTTCTATATCCAAGGCTTTTTTGGTAAAAACTAATTCTTGTTTTTGCAAAGCCGCCGTTTTCAAGAAAGTTTCTTCAAAATCGTGAGTACTATATATTATTGTTTTCATTTTTTTTGTTACCAATTCTTTTTAAACAAAATTCTAAATCTTTTAGTATTTTATCAAAATCAGCATCTTTAATTTGGGTTTTGGCGATAATTACATAGTCAAAGCCATTTTCAGCAAATTTCGGGAAGGTTTTTTTCACAGCCTCGCGAAGTCTTCTTTTGGCGCGATTTCTAATTACGGCCGAGCCGACTTTTTTACTTGCAGTAACTCCAAAGCGACAAAATTCCTCAGCATTTTTACCCTTAGTATCATCAAAATTGTAAAATTCAGGAGTTTTTGCGCGTAGCAATATCAGGCTCTGAGAGTAGAATTTGTCGTTATTTTTGCTGATTTTTTGATATTCAGCAGTTTTTGTAATTTTTAAGATTTTTAGCATTATGATTTATGCTGCGGTAAAAAATTGACAAAAATAGCCTCTAATTATAGCATATAGTGTCAAGTACAAAATTGCAAGAGGCTTTTTAAAGATGCGCAAAATCAACTTCAAAGTTGTAGTGTTTTGCTTCGTGTGCGATTAAACAGCTAGGCTTTTACGACCTTTAGCGCGTCTTTTTGCAATGATTGCGCGACCTGATGCAGTTGCCATTCTAGCTCTGAAACCGTGCTTTCTTTTTCTAACCAATTTTTTTGGCTGCCATGTTCTTTTCATGATATTTGCATTTTTTTAAATTTGAACTTATATTTTAGAAGGTTTTTTAATAAAAGTCAAGGGGTTTTTGACTAAAATTCATGACTTTTAAAGCCATAATGACTTAAAAACTGCAAATCATTGTCGAAAAACATCCTTAAATCAGTAATTCCATACTTTAACATGGCAAGGCGTTCGATGCCGATTCCAAAGGCGAAACCTTGATATTCCTCGCTATTTATGTTGCAATTTGTCAAAACATTGGGATTTATCATGCCACAGCCTAAAATTTCCATGAATTTCTCGTTTGAGCCAATTTTTATGCGATTATTGTCGATTTTATAGCCAATGTCGACTTCGGCCGAAGGTTCGGTGAAGGGGAAAAAGCTTGGGCGAAAGCGTAAATCGACTTTTTTGGTTTCGAAAAATTGGGCTAAAAACTCCTCTAAAAGCCACTTTAGATTAGCCATATTAGTGGTTTTGTCGACGATAAAGCCTTCGATTTGATGAAACATCGGCGTGTGAGTCTGGTCAGAGTCGCGCCTAAAGACGCGTCCAATCGCCACAGTCTTAAGTGGCGGGGTCGAGCCCAGCATTTTCCTGATTTGCGTATTCGAAGTATGGGTGCGAAGAAGGTTTGGCTTGGCGTTTTGGTCTTCGGATGATTCTTTTTCGTAATTATTGAGGTAAAATGTGTCCTGCATTTGCCTTGCGGGGTGATTTTTTGGCATGTTAAGGGCGCTAAAATTAAAGAAATCATTCTCGATTTCATTAGCATCAGCAAAATCAAAGCCCATAGTGCCGAAAATTTCACGGATTTCTTTGATTACTTTGGAAATAGGGTGAGCAAAGCCAGTTTTTTCTTGACGAATTGGGGTGCTTAAGTCGATTTTTTCGCCCTCTAGACGCTTTTCTAGCTCAATTTTCTCGAAATTTTCCTTTTTTTCATCGATTTTATCAGTAATTTCGACTTTAATTTGGTTGATTTTGGCGCCGAAGGCCTTTTTTTCTTCATTTGGGATATCGCGCATAGCACCAAAAGCAAGGGTTACTTCACCTTTTTTGCCTAAAAAATCAACGCGCAGTTGCTCCAGCTGTTCTTTGTTTGCAACTTTTTGGAATTGCGAATTAAAATTGGATAATATATAATTAATGTCAGTAGTCATTATTTTAAAATTTATTTAACTATATTATAAACTATTTGTTTTTTTATGTCAATAAACTGGTTTGGTGCATATACATTATTTAAAAAAGAGATTTGGCGGTTTATGAAAGTTTACCACCAGACTTTGCTTTCGCCGGTGGTTAATATCTTGTTGTTTTTGGCCGTTTTTACTTTGGCCGTTGGGGATCATGTACAGTTGATTGGTGAGGTTAGTTTTCCGCTTTTTGTGTCGGCGGGCTTAATTATGATGGCGGCGATGCAAAATGCGTTTGCAAACAGTTCGTCGTCGATGGTGATGGGCAGGGTGCTTGGCCATTTTATTGATTATATTATGCCGCCTTTAGAAGCTTTCGAGTTGTTGTTTGCGTTTACTTTGGGTGCTTTGGTGAGAGGGATTATGGTTGGAGTTGTGGCTTATATAGTGATTTCATTTTTTGTTGAGATAAATTTCATTCATCCGTGGCTGACCTTGTTTTACTTGGTGTTTGCTTGTTTATTTTTGGCATTTTTAGGGGTTTTGTGCGGGATAATTTCGGAAACTTTTGATCAAATGTCAGCCGTGACGAGCTATATTATTACTCCGCTGACATTTTTATCTGGGACTTTTTATTCTACGAATGCGCTGCCGGATTTTTGGCAAAAGGTGGCTCATTTTAATCCATTTTTTTATATGATTGATGGTTTTCGCTATTCTTTGACTGGTTTTAGCGATGGGGATGTTGCTTTTGGTGCGACTTATATTTTGGTGATGAATTTGATTCTTGGTGCTGCTTTATATATAATGTTAAAGAAGGGGTACAAGATTAAGAGTTAAATTTGTCATATTTTGGTGATTTTGGCGTTATTAAAAAATTTTGAAATTCATGTACCAAAAAGTACACTAAAATTCCAAAATTTTTGAATGCCTACAAATCCCTCAAAATATGACAAATTTTTAGAAATCTCCATATTTTGGTGATTTAAGTAATAGTTATTAACCACACACAAAAAACCCATGCAAATCAAACATGCAATTTTAAACGACGAAGATAGAATTAATTTTATAAGGTTGGCTCGAACCAATGGAGTCGGGATGGTGACTTTTTTTAATTTACTTGAAGAGGCTGAGGGCTTTGACGATATAATTGAATTTAGCGAAGAGTTTCTTAGGGGGGCGAATCCGAAAAAGCCGATTGAGATTACTTCGCGGGCGCGGGCTTTGAAGGAGATTGAGGATGTTGAAAAGTTTGGCGCGCGGATGCTTTTGATTACCGATGAGGATTATCCAGAGCTTTTGCGACACATTCCAGATCCGCCACCGATACTTACTGTGAAAGGTGATATTTCTTTGCTTGATCGCGATATTATTGGGGTGGTTGGCTCTAGAAATGCGAGTTTTCACGGGACTGATTATGCCAAATATATTGCTGGTGAGATTTCGAAAAGTGGCGCGGTGGTTGCTTCGGGTTTGGCTAAAGGAATTGATGGCGCGGTTCACGAAGTAGCTTTAAAAGGTGGCACGATTGGCGTTATCGCTGGGGGCATTAATGATGTTTATCCATATCAAAATCGTGATTTATATGCTAAGGTTTTTGAGAAAGGCTTGATTTTGAGTGAATTTCCCTTTGGCTCAAGTCCTAAGGCGGCAAATTTTGTGCAGCGAAACAGGATAATTTCGGGGATTTCTTACGGCGTGGTGGTGATTGAGGCTACGGTAAAATCGGGGAGCTTGACTACGGCGAGATTTGCTAATGAGCAGGGCCGCGAGGTTTTTGCTGTGCCAGGATTTCCCAGTGATTCTAGGTCCGAGGGCTGTAATCGGTTAATTTCACAAGGGGCGATTTTTACTTGTGAGGCTGGGCAAATTATTGAAGAAATTCCAAGTTTGCGGGATAATTTTCGTGGGGATTTTGCTGAAATTGAGAAAAAAAGGCTTAAAAAAGAGCAAAAAAGGCCAAAAAAGCAGGAAATTGTGGCTTTTAATTACGATGAAGATGAAAATCTGAGTGAAATTGCTGGGCAAATTTACAAAAAATTGGGTTCAGTCGAGGTTTTGGTTGAAGAAGTTTACAAATTATTTGCAAATAATGTTCAAGATGTTAATATTGCATTGTCGGAATTGGAAATTGAGGGGAAAATTAGTATTAGTGGTGGAAAAATATTGAAAATATGACAAAAATAGTAGGAATTTTGAATATTACGCCTGATTCGTTTTCGGATGGGGGCAGGTATAATAGTATAGAGGCTGCTTTGGCTCAGACAAAAAGGTTGATTGAAGATGGTGCAAGCATGATTGATATAGGCGCAGAGTCGACGCGGCCCGGGGCTGTGGCTTTGACTGATGAGCAAGAAATGGCTCGAGCTAAATATATTATACCACAAATTGTAGCGTTTGTCAAGGGGTATAATGCAAAAAATTCGACAAATATTGAAACAAGCATTGATAGCTATCATTTTGAGACGATAAAATTCGCTTTTGAGTGTGGAATTGATGTGATTAATGATGTGACTGGGTTAAAAGATGAGAGAATTGTGGACTTTGTGGCTCAAAATGGAGTGAAAACGGTTTTGATGCATAATTTAGAACTTAAAATTGATCCAACTATTGTAATTAACAGTGGAATTGGGGCTGCGGGAAAGGTTTACTCTTGGGGACTTCGCAAGATTGCTGATTTACAAAAAAAGGGAGTGAAAAAGTCGCAAATAATCTTTGATCCAGGTATTGGTTTTGGTAAAAATGCTCAGCAAAATATCAATATTTTGAAGAATATCGCAATTTTTCATGATCTAGGTGTGCCAATTTATGTTGGTCATTCAAAAAAGCGTTTTTTAAGTGAGATTTTTAAGAAAAGCGGGGATAAATCGATGAAAACAGCTTTAATTTCGGCTTTTTTGGTTAAAAAGGGGGTGGATTATATAAGAATCCACGACATAAAATCGGTATAAATCTAAAAATTTCTTCGATATTTACCTACTATTTGCTATGTCATTTCGAATCTTTAGGTGAGAAATCCCTTGTTATCTTCGATTGGAGTGTCTTAATTATAAATTTCTCGACCCGTTTTCAACTAACGAGAGATCTCTCACCTAAAGGTTCGAGATGACATAAAGGGGAAGATAAATAAAAATATTACCTCAGCTCTTGAAATCCAAAAAAAAGACCATATATTATTATTAGAAACAAAAAAGTGTCAATTTGGACGCTTAAATATTTAATTTAAATTTAAAAACAATGTCTAAAGTAATTGGAATTGATTTGGGAACCACTAACTCATGCGTAGCCGTGATGGAAGGTGGGACTGCGAAAGTAATTGAGAATGCCGAGGGTGCTAGAACCACTCCTTCGATTGTTGGTTTTTTGGCCAATGGTGAAAAAGCGGTCGGGGCTTCTGGTAAGAGGCAGGCTGTGACTAATCCGACAAATACAATTTTTGGTATTAAAAGGTTGATTGGCCGCAGATATGATGATGAAACTACGAAAAAGGATCAGGAATTAGTGCCTTTTAAGATCGTGGAGTCAGGAAATGGTGATGCTTGGGTGGATATTAAAGGTGAGAAGTTTTCGCCTAGTCAAATTTCTGCTTTTATTTTGACCAAAATGAAGGAGACGGCTGAGTCTTATCTTGGCGAGAAGGTTAGTCAGGCGGTAATTACTGTGCCGGCTTATTTCAACGATTCTCAGCGTCAAGCGACTAAGGATGCTGGTAAGATTGCTGGTCTTGAAGTTTTGAGGATTATCAACGAGCCGACTGCGGCGGCGCTTGCTTATGGTCTTGATAAGAAAAACTCGCAAACTATCGCAGTTTATGATCTTGGTGGTGGTACTTTTGACGTGTCGATCCTGGAAATTGGTGATGGTGTGTTTGAGGTTAAAGCGACCAATGGTGATACTTTCTTAGGTGGTGAGGATTTTGACATGAGAATCTTGGAATTCTTAAAAGATGAGTTCAAAAAAGCCAATTCGGTTGATTTAGGTAAAGATCCGATGGCTTTGCAAAGACTTAAAGAGGCTGCGGAAAAGGCGAAGATCGAGCTTTCGAACTTAAATGAGACTGAAATTAACTTGCCATATATTACTGCGGATGCGACTGGGCCGAAGCACTTAAATGTGAAATTGACTCGTTCAAAATTAGAGCAAATAGTTGAAGATTTGATCAAAAGAACGATTGATCCATGCGAAAAAGCTTTGAAAGATGCTGGGGTTAAAGCCAGTGAAGTTGACGAGGTGATTTTGGTTGGTGGTATGACTAGAATGCCAAAAGTTATCGAAACTGTGAAAAAGTTTTTCGGTAAAGAGCCAAATAAAGGTGTGAACCCAGATGAGGTTGTGGCGATTGGTGCCGCGATTCAAGCTGGTGTGTTGCAAGGTGATGTCAAGGATGTACTTCTTTTGGATGTTACTCCGCTTTCGCTTGGGATTGAGACTGCGGGGGGTGTGTTTACTCGCCTGATTGATCGCAACACAACTATTCCGACGAATAAGAGTCAGGTTTTCTCGACTGCGGCTGATAATCAAACTGCGGTGACGATTAAAGTTTTCCAAGGAGAGCGCGATATTGCGGCTCATAATAAAACGCTTGGTGAATTTAATTTGGAGGGAATTGCGCCTGCGCCTAGAGGTATGCCGCAAATTGAAGTTAGCTTCGATATTGATGCTAATGGTGTGGTGAATGTTTCAGCGAAAGATAAGGCGACTGGTAAAGAGCAAAAAATCTCTATTCAATCTTCTGGTGGTTTGTCTGAGGACGAGATCGAGAAAATGGTCAAGGATGCTGAGGCTAATGCTGGGGCTGATAAAGAGCGTAAAGAGATCATCGAGGCTAGGAATCAGGCTGATTCTGCTGTGTATGAGGCTGAGAAGAGCCTAAAAGAGCACGGCGATAAGGTTGGTGATGATGTTAAAAAGCCAATCGAGGATGAGATCAAGAAAGTGAAGGATCTGCTTGAAAAAGAAGATTCTAAAGCTGCAGATTTTAAGAGCGCCACTGAAAGTTTGGTCCAGTCTTTAATGAAGATTGGCGAAGCGGTTAATGCTGCTGGTGGATCTGAAGGTGAGGCTGGGGCTTCTTCTGACGAAGGTAAAGATGGCGAAAAAGTCGTTGATGCTGATTATGAAGAGGTTAAGGACGAGGATAAGAAAGACGACGAGAAGAAGGATTAAGCTTCATATCTCGGCTTTTAGAGCTTTTTTTCTAACCGATCCAAGTATTATTTACGAGGACGGTTAGAGAAAAACGCCTTATGAATCAACTATTTTGCTTAATCAGGTTCTGTGTCATAGGTGAGGGATCGCTCGTTAGATCAAAACCAGGTTTCGAGGTGGATTTGCTTTGAGTCTGGTCGAGGTTAACAAGGGATCTTACGCGAAGTTTTTTTAGAATTTTTCTGACGAAAAATTTAAAAACTAGCGCTCAAGATGACATAGAGGTGGTGTGGAGTTGGTAACTTTTGGTTACGCAACCTTCTTTGATTCTTTTTTTACTCCAAAGCCCATTGCGACTAGGTAAATTTCCGAAGAATCTTTACGGGAAGATTCTGGTTTGAAATATTTCACGGTTTGGAAATTTTTGCGAAGAATTTTTACTAACTCTTCTGAACTTCCGCCTTCGAAGATTTTTCCTGCGAAACATCCTTTGTAATTGAGGATTTTTTCTCCTAAATATAGAGCTTCTTCAAGAAGATTCATGATGCGCATATGGTCGAGTTTTTTGTCTCCAGTAGTGTTGGCTGCCATATCAGAAAGCAAAACATCGCACCGAGTTCGGCCGGTTTTTTCTTCAATTAGGTCGCAGATAATTTGTGGTGCATTTTCATCTAGAAAGTCGAGCTGTAGGCAGTGAACACCTGGAATTGGTGGAATTTCGAGTAAATCAATAGCAAAAACCTTGCCTTCTCCGACCTTTTCGACTGCGACTTGGCTCCATCCGCCGGGGGCTGCCCCTAGATCGAGGACGATTTTATTTTTCTTGAAGATTTTGAATTTTTCGTCAATTTCGATGATTTTGAAAGCTGCGCGCGAGCGATAGCCTTGGGCTTTGGCTTTTTTTACCAAAGGGTCATTCATTTGACGCAAAAGCCACTTTTGTGAAGAGTTTTTGAGCCTTTTTGCTTTTTTGAGTTTTTGTACTTTTTTTGGCAAAATTATGTGTTTTGTTGTTATTTTCTTGGATTGCTCACCTAAATTGGCTTGTAATGCTGATAAGGCGCCTTAGCAATCAATATCGCCATCATCTTCAACTTCACAGTCTTCGATGATTTCTTCGACAGCATCACGAAAGTCGCTGTCATTTTCTAGGTCCGAAGCATCCATCCCAGCAACTTTGGCATAGGCTTTTGCTAATAGGTTAACTTTGCTTTCTCGCATGATGTCGTTAAACATATAGCCAGTTGAGAAAATTGCTAATATCAAAATAAATCTCATTTAGTTTACTCCCATTCAATTGTTCCTGGTGGTTTTGAGGTGTGGTCGTAAACAACGCGGTTGATTCCAGGTACTTCATTGATTATTCTGGTGGAGACTTTGTTTAAAAATTGCGATTGAAAGTTGTAAACTTCAGCCGTCATGCCATCTACAGAATTTACAGCGCGAAGTGCGAGGACATTTTCATAAGTTCGATTGTCACCCATAACTCCGACGGTTTTGACTGGGAGTAGGACTGAGAAAGCTTGCCAAATTTTACGATAAAGGTCAGCTTTTTTGATTTCTTCGATGAAAATCGCGTCAGCTTTTTGCAAGATTTCGATTTTTTGAGAGTCAATGTCGCTTAAAATACGAATTGCAAGCCCCGGCCCAGGAAACGGATGGCGGTAAACTAAGTCGTCTGGCAAGTCGAGTTCTTTGCCGAGTTTTCTTACTTCGTCTTTGAAGAGCATCCTGATTGGCTCTAGAAGTTTTAGATTCATTTTTTCTGGTAGGCCGCCAACATTATGGTGAGACTTGATGGTTTGGCTTTTACCGTCGTTTGGATGCGAAGATTCAATTACATCGGGATATAATGTCCCTTGAGCTAAGAATGCAACATTATCGATTTTTTTAGCTTCACTGTCGAAGACTTCAATGAAGGTGTTGCCGATGATTTTGCGTTTTTGCTCAGGGTCAGTGACTCCTTTTAATTTTTTCAAGAATAATTCTTTAGCATCAACGGCGATAAAGTTAATGTCGAAATCTTTAAAGGCTTCGATGACTTCTTCTTTTTCGTTGAGGCGAAGTAGGCCATGGTCGACGAAGATGCAGGTTAGTTGTTTGTCAATGGCGCGGCTTATTAGGGCGGCTGCGACTGAGGAATCGACTCCTCCACTAAGTCCACAGATTACATTTTTGTCGCCAACTGTTTCTTTGATAGCTTGGATTTGGGCTTCTTTGAAATTGCCCATGTCCCAATTTTTTTCGCATTTTGCGATTTTTAAGATGAAGTTTTCGATGATTTTATGGCCGCGAATGGTGTGAGATACTTCTGGGTGGAATTGTAGGCCGTAGATTTTCTTTTCTTCGTTGGCAATTATCGCGTATGGTGTGTCTTTGGTAGAGGCAATTATTTTAAATCCTCCAGGGACTTGTTCGACGCGATCGCTGTGACTCATCCAGACTTGATTGACTAAGGAGTGGTCAGTTTCGGTTAGGTGAGGGTATGCATCGGTGTCGTGTATTGATATATCGGCGATTTTGTCGGTTAATGGTGAGGGTTCTTGGTGTTCTATTGTGGCTTGGCCGAATTCTCTAGTGCTGGATTTTTCAACTTTTCCGCCTAATGTGTGGCAGATTAGCTGTTGGCCGTAGCAAATTCCAAGAATTGGGATTCCAAGATCGAAGATTTCTTTGTCGATTTGCGGGGCGTCTTTTTCGTAGACAGAGTAGGGTCCGCCGGATAAAATGATGGCTGAAGGCCCGATATGTCTAATTTCGTCTAAAGTGATGTCGGGGTTTTTTAGCTCTGAGTAAATATTTAATTCGCGGATTTTACGGGCGATTAGCTCTGTTACTTGGCTGCCGTAGTCTATAATTAGGACACTATTTTGCATCATCTGTTAGATTTATTAGTATATGACTATTTTACAATGATTTTTAGGAAAATGCAAGGGTTGTTTTAAGTACAAATAACCCCGACAATCTTCTTTTTTACATTTTCGACCTCAAATTCTCCTTCTAGAATCTCATGGATGGTTTGACAAAGAGATAATTTTACGCCAAGTTTTGTTGCTAAGCGGTTGATTGATTCGGCGTTAATGGCTCCTTCGTAAGTTTTGGTTTTTTTAAGAGTTGAGTATTTTTCGCCTTGGCCGATTTTTGAACCTAGAGAGTTGTTGCGTGACTTAGTGGTGGAGCAGGTTAGGAAGATGTCTCCAAAGCTTGCAGGGTTATCGGTTTGTGGATTTTGATCACCAAGTGATTTGGCTAGTAATTTTATTTCTTCAATTCCTTGAAGTAAGAGAGCGGCTTTGCTGTTCTCTCCAAGGCCGAGACCGTCGTTAATTCCACAGGCAATGGCCATGATGTTTTTGACGACGCTGGAAATTTCGGCAATTAGGATATTTGGCAGAAAAATTGGCTTAAAATAGTTATTTTGCATGGCTTTTATAACTCTTTTGGCGAAATTTTCATCTAAAGAAGCAATATTTGTGACAGAAGGGACTTTTTGGGCGACTTCGATGGCAAAGTTTGGGCCAGAAAGTACAGCAATTGGATGGTTTGGGATTTTTTCTTCGATTATTTGGTGAAAAAGTTTCAATGATTGATGGTCAAGGCCTTTTGTACAAATCACAAAACCACAATTTTCTTGTAAATTAATACTGGAAAGTTGCTCAATGATTATTGGCACAACATTTGAAGGTACGACGATGTATATTAGGCTTGAGTTTGTGGCTTCTTCTTTTAAATTAGTTGAGCATTTGAGGTTCTTTTCGAGATTTATTCCAGGTAAGGCGGTTGCATGAGTGTTTTTTTGGTTGATTTCTTCGCTAATTTTGCTAAGATCAGATATAGCGCAAACTTCATGTGTATTATGAGCTAGTAAATTTGCGATTGCGGTGCCCCAGGCGCCGGCTCCTACAACTGTAATTTTTTCTTTCATATGTCTCAAATTAGTTTTGTAAATAATCAGTTCATTAAGCGTAATCAGGCTTTTATCCATATTGAAGATCGCGCTTTTCAATTTGCAGACGGCGTTTATGAGGTGATTTTGCTTAAAAATGGTAAATTAATTGATGCAAAACCTCATTTAAATCGTCTTTTTAATGGACTATTTAAGCTTAACATAAATCATAATTTTTTACAAGATGAAATTGTGGAAAATATTTTAAAATTATTTAAGAGAAATGAAATGGAGGATGGTTTTGTGTATTTGCAGGTAAGTCGCGGGGTTGCGAAGCGACAACCAACATTACCGCAAAATATTGAGCCGAATTTCGTGATGACGGTTGATGTTTGCAAGGAATTTACTGATGAAGAATTTGCTAAGGGCGTAAAAATTATGAGCGCGGACGATATTCGTTGGCATATGGTGGATGTGAAAACGACGGCGCTTTTGGCTTCATCGATGGCGAAGCAAAAAGCGGCTGATTTGGGGTTTGATGATGCGCTTTTTGTGCGAGATGGCGTGGTGACTGAAGGGAGCTTTGCAAATTTCTTTTTTGTTGATGGCGATAGGAATTTAGTGACGAAGAAGCTTGACAATTTGGTTTTGCCAGGAATTACGCGGGCGCGAATTATTGATTTAGCTAAGGGTCAGGGCCTGCGGGTGGTTGAGAGGGATTTTTCGCTAGGCGAGGTTTTGACTAGCGCCAAAGAGGCGTTTTTGACGAGTTCTGTTTTGCTTGTAAGGCCAGTGGTGCAAATTGATGAGAATTTGATTGGAAATGGTCAGGTTGGCGAAGTGACAAAGCTACTAAAGCGGCTTTATTTGGGTTTTATTGGAAATTAGGTTACTTGCGTGATACCAGCTTGTCTGATCCGGCAAGTCTTTGTCCGCGAGGCTTTAAAAGCGATGTTGTTGGCTTTGGTCTTGCACTTTCGCTTGGCGGAGCATCACTTGCTTTGAGGGAAGTTTTTGAATCTGATTTACCATCTTTTTCTTGCTCTTGCATGGTATCAAGTGCTTTTACTACTCCGCTATAAACCATGTAGCCTGCATATACAAGAACCCTTGCAAATGAAATGTTTGCTTCAATTGAGCTGGCGGATTCTATCCTTGTGGAATGATGTGAAGTATAGCCGGGTATTACTCCTTTGTGAGCCCCAAAACTTTCTAATGCACCTGATGATAGGGAATTTTCCTGTTTAAATAATCCGCTTTGGGCTTCATATTCTGTTTCCCATGGCGTCGGTGCGTTTATTGCTCTTGATAGGTGAGCTTTTCTTTCTTTTGATGATTTTTCTAATTTTATTGATAGATCTTCAAGGAATTTTTGTAATTCTTCTTCGTAACTTTTAATATCACCTTGTAGTGCTCTCATTGGATCTTCTTCTGGGTGTTGTTTTTTAAGTTCTATTGCGCTGGACAGTATGAGATCTTGAAAAGATCCTAGTTTTACCTTCAGTGCCTCTTTAATTTCTTCTTGTTGTTTTTTTGTATTTTCTTTTTCGCCTTCTTTAAGGCTTTTTCTTATTGCTGGATGGGTTTGTGCCTCTTGCATTTCTCCTTCTAATTCCCGAAGGTTTTCTTTGGCTAAATTTCTTGCAAGACCTAGAGTGTCTTTAAGACCTTCTTCTAATCCTATATCATCCTCAATTCTTTTTCTAAAATATATAACGGCATACAGGGTTTCTTGATAAGATGCTAGTTCTTGCATGCAGATTTTTGATCTTTCTCGTAGTCTTAATAGAGAATCTTCTTGTAGGGATCTTGTTAACTTTTCTAATTCTTGCTCTGACGGTTTTTCTAATAGAGCTGTGTCTAATAATTGATCTTGAGCAGCTTTCATTTGCTCTTCAGTTTGACTTTTAAGATAAGCTTGTAAAAGTTCTAGTTGAGCATCCTGGTATCTTTTGACACTATCTTCTACTGTTCCTAAGTTTTTCCATCCATCTTGAGATTCTCCCTCTCTTACTTCTTGCAAATATCTTTCGGCGCTTTCTTGCATTTGCGCGTTACATGCAGCTATTTTTTGAGTTATTGATTCTCTGAAGGTTATTATTTCTTCTAGAGCTTCTTTGTAATCTTTTTGACGATTTGAAACTTCTTCTTTTAAGCAAATTTCAGTAAAATCTTTTAATCTCTTTTCGTAGGCTGCTCTTTGTGCGTCTGGGTCTTTTTTTTCTGAACCTTGCGCCATTCTTTCTTCAGCTAGCTTGGATATAAGCGCTCCCATTTCTGAGTCAAACCACTTCCCAAGGTCTTTTAAGTGGGTTTCTAAATATGTTTTTAGGATTTTTATTGTTGCTTTATCAATTCCCCTGTCTTTTAAGCTTTGAAGATGTTTTTTATATTCTTTTTTTATTGCCATTACGAAGATCGTTCTTCGAAGCTCTATGGCTTCAGCCAATTCTTCTCTTATTTCTTGAGTTAGCCGATCTTTTTCTTCTGATGCCCTTACTTTTTCTGTGAGTTGGGTTTTGGTAGAATTTACGCTGTCTGTACAGGCTTTTGAGCATGTTGCGAATTTATCCTGTAATGTTTTTTGGTAGGTTTTTAATAGCTTTTGAAGATCTTCCGGCGTTGGATTATGTTGCATTACGGACTGCAGATGTTCTAAAATTTCAGAAGTACCTTTTTCCATTTCTGCTTTAATCCATATTTCTAGCTGCACAATAAGGTTTCTTGATCCCTCTTTATCAGATTGAGAAATTTTTGCATTTTTTTCATCTTGCAAATATTCCTCTAGGTCTTCTTTTAATTTTGCTATGAAGGCTTCTTTTTGTCTTTCTATTTCGCGAATTGTTTTATTTATTTTTTGTTCTTCAAGTTGCAATTCTTGCTCTTTAAGCTGCGTTTCTAGAAGTTTTAGTGAGTCTTTTTCTACCATGCCCTTGATTTGCCCCAACATAACCTCAAGTACTTCTGGCGGTTGCTCTTGAGATTCAATCACTGCAAATATAGCTTTTTTACACTCATCTATTTGAGCTTGAATTGCTTTTCTCAATCGTTCTTGTTGAGCTTTTTCTTCTTCTTGACTTGTTGCTATGGATTTCTCACTTAATTCTTGTAGGCGCTTTTCTAAAAGAGGGGCTACTGATTTTTCGAATTCAGCTACTTTTGCGGCAGCAATTTGACTTGACGATTTCGCAACTTCTGATGCTTGGTTTTCTGGACCTGGTTGTAACATTTTATTTTTTTAATTGTTACTTTTTTAATCTTAACATAAGTGGATTAATATTGCAATAAAAATCAATATGATTAAAAACGATTATCCATTTCTCGCCATTCTTGCAAAAATTCTTTTAAATGTGGCTTTTCTTTACTGTCTTTTTCGAGTAATTTGGCTAAATCTTTCCTAGCTTTTAGGAAATTTTCAGTAGAAAGAGTCCCAGTGTGATGTTGATAAACTAAGTAAAGTAAGTAAGTATTAGCCACATCAGTTTCGCAATAATCGCGGATTTTGCCAATCTTTCCTTCGTCGTAAAAATCAGTAACCATAGAGCCATCAATTCCGGTTTTTCCTGGTAGGTTAGCGCAGGCGCAGACTTCGTTCATTTTGGTGCGGCTTGAGGCGCCAAAGTCTGAAAAGGCCTCGGCCAAGTCACAGTGCCAGTCAAGCGAGTATCTTTGGTTGTAATTATTCCATTTGTCGCCGGTTTTATAGAGCCAGGGCGCGCTTATTTCGTATTTCATTGCGCGATATTTCAAAACCGGTAAGTCAAAATTGCGGCCGTTGTAGCTAACGAAGCGGGGGGTTTTTTTCTTCAAATGTGAGAAAAGCCCCTTGATGAGCTCTTCTTCGCTGGAGTCTTCTTCGCCGCCTGTTCTTAAGCTTTGAAGTTGATAGCTTTCGGTGCCATCGTGATCGCGGATTATTTTTGCTTCAAGAAATGAAATCGCGACGACGCGGTGAAATGGTTGGCGTAAGAAAGAATTTTTGCCGTCAGTGATTTGTAAATGATAGTCGGTGAGCTTTTGTCGAAGCTCTTTCTCATCACTTTTTTGGTCATCAAGTAACACTTTTGCGGTTTTTGTGTCAGGAATAGTTTCAATATCGAAAACGAATAAACTTTGGTGTTGCATTTTTTTTAAAAAAATATTAATCTTAATAATATAGGTTGGCTTCTTGAAATTCTTTTATTAAGAATAGCAAGAATAAGTTAATTCTAAACCAAAAGCACAATGAAATGCAAGCAATAATTTTAGGAAAAACTGGTGGACCTGGAAATTTGAAGGTTCAGGAGGTTGCGGATCCGAAAAAATTTATGAAAAATGATGTTTTGATTAGGCAAACTGCGATTGGCGTTAATTTTTTTGATGTTTGTTTTCGCAAAGGTCAATATCCGATTGTTAAAGACATGCCGGCAGTACTTGGGATGGAAGCATGCGGAGTCGTCGAGGCGGTTGCTTCTGGTGTTAAGGAATTTAAAGAAGGTGATCGCGTTGCTTATTGTACTGGTGGGACTGGGTCTTATGTGGAAAAGCGAATTATTGATAAGTCGAAGTTGGTTATGGTGCCAAAAGGTATTTCTGACAGCGTTGCTGCGGGGAGTTTGCTTAAGGGTATGGCTGCGCATTCATTTTTGTTTAGAGCCTACATGGCAAGGCGTGCGAAGAGGATTTTGGTGCATTCGGCGGCTGGCGGTGTTGGGCAATTTTTGTGTCAGTGGGCTAGGTCGATGAAATTGGAGGTGGTTGGAACGGTTGGTAGCGCCGAAAAGGTGGCTGTGGCTAGTGAAAATGGTTGTACTTATGTTATTAATCGCAAAAATTCGGATTTCGTGAAGGAAACGATGGAGCTTACTAATGGGCAGGGCGTTGGGGCTGTTTATGATGGGATCGGTAAGGATACTTTGGAGAAGTCGTTGAAAACTTTATGGCCGATGGGAATTTGTCTTTCTTATGGTGATGCTTCTGGTGATGTGCCTAATCTTAATTTGAATTATTTGGTACAAAATTCACTTTTTTTGACTCGTCCAACGGTTGCGATGTATAAGTCAAATCGTGCAGAGTTGGTGCTTGGGGCGGGTGAATTGTTTGTGAATATTCAAAAGGGGATTTTAAAGCCGCATATTACTGAGTATGAATTTAAGGATGTTGCAAAGGCGCATCAAGATCTTGAATCCGGTCAGACAAAGGGTTCGCTGGTTTTAAAGTTGTAGTTTTTTCGGATTTTCTTGACTTTTCCAAAATTTTGTGCTATAATTATAATGGGGTAGAGTGTGCCTATTATTTTTGACAGCGAAAAAAAGGAACGAAGCGTTTGCTTGCTGGGTTTAGTTTTGAAAGATAGTTTTTGTTTGTAGAGTGGTTTTTTGTTAATTCCAAGCCTGACAAATCACTTACGAAAAATTATAAATTTTCCTAAGTTCTTTGAGGCTTTGGTCGCCACGCTTTGAAAAACGATTATTAATCGTTTTTCTTTGCTCGCTCCCGTAGCTCAGTGGATAGAGCATTGGTTTCCTAAACCATGAGCGCATGTTCGATTCATGCCGGGAGCACCATTTTAACTTCGTATTTTTGTCCTCAGATCATCAATTGGATCGCACAGGTACTTTATTCATACATGTGCTCACAATTAATAACCTGAGAACAAAAATACTTTGTTAAAATATGCAAGTGAATCTTTTAATTTTATTTTTAACTTCGTATTTTTGTCCTTAAGATCATCAATTGGATCGCACAGCTGGCGCGAAAGTTTTAAATTTACTAAATAATGATGAAGATTGGAAATATTAAAATTGATGGAAATGTCCTGCTGGCGCCGATGTCAGGGGTGACTGACTTGCCTTTTAGGAAATTGGTGAAGAGTTTTGGTGCGCCATTGTTGATTTCGGAGATGATTGCGAGTCGGGCGATGATTATGCAGACCAAAGATAGCCTGAAAAAATGTCAAAAAGATGAGATGATTTACCCAAATTCGGTGCAGTTGGCGGGCTGTGATCCTGAGGTGATGGCGCAAGCGGCAAAGTTAAATGAGGAGCTTGGGGCAGATATTATCGACATAAATTATGGTTGTCCAGTGAAAAAAGTGGTGAATGGTATGGCGGGGTCTGCGCTGATGAAGGATGAGGATTTGGCTTGTCGGATTGTTGACGCAGTTGTGCGGGCGGTGAAAATTCCGGTGACGGTGAAGATGAGGATGGGTTGGAATTCTGAGAATTTGAATGCACCTAGTTTGGCAAAAAAATGTGAAGATCTTGGTGCTCAGATGATTACGGTTCATGGGCGGACGCGCTGTCAGATGTATAATGGTGATGCAAACTGGCAGTTTGTAAGAAATGTTAAAGATGCGCTGAAAATTCCGGTGATTGTGAATGGCGATATTAAGACTAGCGACGATGCGCGCATAGCTTTAGAGCAGTCGGGCGCCGATGGGGTGATGATTGGGCGTGGGGCTTATGGTAAGCCGTGGCTGATTGAGAAGGTGTCGCGAGAGTTAAGGGGCGAGACTTATCAAGAGCCGATGCGCCTGGAGCTTAAGGAGATTGTGCTCAAGCATTTTAAAGATATGGTCGAGCATTATGGCGAAAGGACAGCGATTCCGCTTGCAAGAAAGCATATTGGCTGGTATAGCGCCGGGATTCCAGAGTCGGCGCAGTTTCGTGCCAAGGTTAATGTTACTCCAGATTATGAGGATGTTCGTCAGATGATCGAAGAATTTTTCTAGAGTTCGCTCTCGGTAATTCCACGACTGTCTTTATCTAATGAGGATGCAGAGCTAGTTCTAGTTACAGTTCTAGGTGGTGGAGTAGGACCCCTGTCTGGATCTGCTGCAGCTACATAAGCGGTATCTTCTAAATCCGCTAGGGCTTCATAACCAGGCTCCATTGGGAAATCACCTGGAATGTTGCTGCCACCCGAAACTCCGAGATATCCATCGTCGGTTGGGACGGCGTAGCCTGCCTCTGTTAAACCGCCTCTTGTTAATCTGGCGTGTCCGGATTCTCTTGCAAGTCTAGCTGCTGCTGCTTCTTGATCTTCGCCTGGAAGGATTCCTTCGTAATCTGGATTGAAATCGGTAACTACTTGATTATCATCTTTGGGTGGTGGAGTAAAGGCTGAGTATGTTGGTTCAAGGCTTTGTTGTCCAGGGGCTTGCCTTGCCGAGGCGTAGTTTGATGCGGCGGCGGTTTGTGGTGCGGCGGCATATTCTGGATCTGATGGTGGATCTATTCTAGCTGGTCCTGGGGCGCCATCGAAAAAACTTTCTTGTCCTAGCTCAATTGCAATGGCGTAATTATCTTGGTCTGTAGATTGATGAGCTTTTTGCGATAAAAATTCAGCGTAATTTTCATCGTCGCGACTATCAGAAACAGGATCTTTTCTTGATAAAAATAGAGCATATTCAGATATTTCTTCGTAGATATGATTAGCAAATTCGTCGCTAGCGGCGGCGAGTTCTTCCGGTCTAAATACCCCTTGGTTTATTAGGACTCGTCTTGCGCGATCTAGAAGCTCTGGACTTACGTGTCGGAATTTTTTATATAGAGGATCTTCTTCGTCAGAGCCTTGAGATGTGGCGGTTCTAGGATCTCGAAATGCTGGGTTTTGCTGGATTCCTAGCGATTCATTTGTGAATCTTGCTCGGGAAGGGTCATGATTGTCGGGATTAGGTGCTTCAACTATACGGTATTGATTGCGATGTCTTTTTAATGCTGCAACTCCCGCTATAACTAATGCTGCTGAACCTAAAGCTATGCCAGCTAAGGCTCCGTTGCTTAAACCTCCACTTTCTGAGCCACCACCGCCGCCTGCACCGGGAGTTGGTCCGCTAGTTATTGCTTGTGGTGTTGGGCCAAGGGTTGTTATTGCGCCCGCTGGAGCGAATGTTGATGATGTCACGCCTACTGGGGCGAATGTTGGGCCTCTTGATCCTGCTGAAGGTGAGAAGGTCTGCCCTGCTGAAGGTTGCCTTGTTGGATCGAATGTTGGTGGTGGGGCTGCTGGTGCAGCTGTTGGGGCTCTTGATCCTGCCGTTGGGGCCTGGGATCTTGCTGAAGGGGCGCCTGTTGGGGCTAGTGAAGGCCTGTCTGTTGTTGGTTGATCTGTTGGGTTAAATGTTGGCGGTAGCGACCCTGCTGTTGGGGCCTGGGATCCTGCGGAAGGAGCGAATGTTGGAGAGGCTGAGCTTGGTGCGATAGTTTCCCCAGGCAGCAATTGATAATTTATAGGGGCGGAAAGCAGAGTGTCAAATGCACTTGGTTCGTATTGCATTGCCGTTTGAGATACTCTATTGTATATTCTTACGATACTACTATCTATATCTATCCAAATTCTGTTTGGTGGGCCGATGAGCTTAAGGTTGTTTGCTGTAAGACTTTGTGCGGTAAAATTTCCTAGCGATGTTTGTATATTTAGAGAAGGTGAGCCTGATTCTACTAATTGACCGTTGACTGTAAAAGATCTTGGGCCCTGAGATGGTAGAATTATGTCTGTGCTCAATATTGGGTTTATGTTGTCAGAAGCGTCACTGGGACTTGAAAAAAAGGTGACATTATTGACTTGGCTACGCTCTGTTGCATCATGTGTAATGACAACATAAACCCCTGCTTGAGGTGGTAGAACTTCTCTTCTTTCTGGCATGACTTATTTTTTTCCAATTAATAATTGTGGAGTTATTTCTAGTATTGCAATTTGATAAAAAATTGTCAAGAATAAAATTTAATCGATAGTTTGTTTGTAGCGATTTTGCAGAATTTAATTTATTATTGCGTCACTTCTTTGCTTGTTGCTTTTGCTTTGGCGCCGCCTTGTGGGCGAGTTGTGCGAGGTGGAGGTGGTGGAGGTGGGGCCTCTTCATCACTTTGCTGTCTTCTAAAAGTTGATTGTGGGGCTATGGCCTGATAAGTTACTTCAGAAGTTTGGACTGCTGCTGGGGTTACGGGGGCTATAGGTTTTGCTGTCCTAGTTTTAGATGAGGTGCGTTTAGGTTGTTGTAGTACAATTTTTCCATCTGAATCTTCTTCGGTACCGGCATAAAGTAAGCCGTCATCATCTGAAATTTCTTCTTCTGAGGAGCTTAGAGTCTCTGGAGCATCAACGATGTGGTGGCGGCCACGGCCACCAATTGTTGATCCTGAAACCGGGCCTTCTAAATATGTTGCGCTTGCACCTAGGGGAAGTGTTGTTCCATATTGACTATCAGTTTTACCAAAGCCGTCGTAAGTCTCATGCCCCTCCATTTCGACATCCACTTCTGTTCCGTCAAGTCCGGTTGTTTTAACTATTGTTGCTTTTCTTCTTGGTTCTGTGCGCCACATTGTTAGATCTTCTTCATCTGAAGAAGGGTCGTAATCTTCAGGATTTGCGCTGGCTTCGGCGCTGTGACCTGGTGGTAGCAATTCTGGTGCGGCAGCTTGATCTGCGGTAGGTCTTCTTAGTGTTGCGGTACTATGATCAGGCATATCACTCCACATGGTTGCAAGTCTTTCTTTTTTTCCTTTATTTCCCCTAAGTGGCATGAGAGTTTCTGTTCCATCAGTCTCTGTGGTAACGAGATATTGTCGACCATCAATGATTCTTAATTCTCCTGTTGCTTTTTCTTCATCTTCCTCTAAAGGGTCTACTTGCCCTTCCATTTCGGAGTATGCGTATAATGATGCATCTTTACTTGGCTTGGGAAGAGATGTGGGTTGTCCAAATGTTTCAGTTAATGATCCAGTTTGGGAAGGGGTTTCATATTCTGCAGGTAGAAAATGTGGCTTAGGTTCAGATGCTGAGGCGGTTGCTTTTTGATTTTTATCAAAGGCGGCGATTGTTGATTTAACTTGTTCTTTTAACAGTTTTTGATCTGAAATGCCTTTTGCTTGAAAATATGATGTGACTTTTTGCTCCATAATTTCATCGGCAGTCATCGGTGCAGGTTTTGCGTATGCGTATACTGGGTCTTCTCGTTGTGCACTTGGTTGAGCGGTTTCTTTTGCTTCTGCGACTGATTCTTGCCATAATACTTTTAGATATCCTAGTGTTTCTTTGTCTATTTCATCAGTTTGTGAGCTGGATTCGTCGAGATTTTCTGAATCGAGACTATCTTTATCATCTCCAAAACCTCTGAATGAGTCTTGCCTTCCAAGTGTGTCATGTCTTGTTGTTACTGGAGAATCTTCTTCTGCGAACTCTCCAAATCCGGTAATACTTCCTCCTGGTTTATAATCTACTTCTGCTGCTGTTGCTGATTGGTATGCTGTTTTTCTGTCGTAATTTTCTATGTAGGATTCTAAAAATTCTTGTAAGTTGTTTGGGTTTATGGATTTAATAGAGTTTAGGAATTTTTGTTGATCTGAGTTATTTTGAAAATATTGGTCTGTCAGTAAATCTAAATCACTTTGTTTGATTTGATCTGTAAATCTGGCGCTTAGTAGGCCTTGCAATAGAAGCTTTGTTTGCTTGTATGCTTCTGAGTTTTTTTCTGGGATGGCTTTTCCGGCTGCGGCTACTGCATAGGTTGGACCTTCGAAAGCTGGATTCATCATTAATGTTCCAGCATCACCTCTTCTTCTTCTGCCTCTTCCTGCTGCTGGGGCTGCGGGTTGTTGATCATCCACTTGAAGGATTTGTTGATTTTGTTTTCGTCTAGAGACTGCTACTCCTGCAGCAATGCACGCTACTACGACGGCCGCGACCACTCCAACTACAACTCCTGTGTTAGATCCTGCGCTTTCGCCACCACCACCGCCTGCACCAGGAGTTGGTTCGCTAGTTATTGCTTGTGGGGTTGGGCCAAGGGTTGTTATTGCGCCCGCTGGAGCGAATGTTGATGATGTCACGCCTACTGGGGAGAATGTTGGGCCCCTTGATCCTGCTGAAGGGGCGAATGTTGGAGCCTCGGATCCTGCTGAAGGTTGCCTCGTTGGATCGAATGTTGGTGGTGGTGCTGCTGGTGCAGCTGTTGGACCTCTTGATCCTGCCGTTGGGGCCTGGGATCTTGCTGAAGGCGCGCCTGTTGGGGCTAGTGAAGGCCTGTCTGTTGTTGGTTGATCTGTTGGGGCCTCGGATCCTACTGAAGGGGAGAATGTTGGGGGGGCTGAGCTTGGTGCGATAGTTTCCCCAGGCAGCAATTGATAATTTATAGAGTCGGAAAGTAGAGTATCAAATTCGCTTGGTTCGTATTGAACACCTGTTTGATTAGGTATGTTATAAAGTTGAATAATACTAGAAGTTCTCCCATCTTGAAAATTGATCCAAATTCGATTTGGTGGACCAATAAGCCTAAAGGTGTTGTTAATAATTTGCGCGGAAAAATTACCCAATGATGGCGTTGGAAAAGTTATAGGATTTGCATCTATTAGTATTGATTCATTGTTAACAGTAAAAGTCCGTCTCGATGAAATTGTTGATAGTTGGCCTATAGTTAAGGATAATTCAGGATTTGTGCTGTTGGTAACATCAGTTGAATTTGAGTAACACACCAGGCTGTTTATTTGGCTATTGCCATTTGTATCATATACAATAGCAGCATAAACTCCTGCTTGAGGTGGTAGAATTTCTCTTATTCCTGGCATGGCTAAAAATTTTTAAATTACAAAAATATAATAAAAACTTTTTTGAGTATTGCAGTTTAAAAATTAGTTGTCAAGAGGAAAGTAAAAAAAATTATTGCAGCTGTAGCAAAATTTTTTCAGCAGTTTTTTTACTGATGCCGGGAACCTTTATCAGGTCAGTGATTGAGGCTTGTTTGATTTTTTCTAAAGAACCGAAATGATTGAGTAATAATTTCTTTCTTTTGGCCCCGATGTCTTCTAAGTCATCTAATTTTGATTTTGTGATTGTTTTTGCTCTTTTTGCGCGATGAGTCGTAATAGCAAACCGATGAGCCTCATCCCTTAGGCGCTGTAGAAAAAAAGCTAAGGCTGAATTTTTAGTGACAAAAACCTTTTTAGCATCAATAGTAAAATAAGTTTCTTCGCCAGCATTTCTATTTTCACCTTTAGCCATGCAAATTACCGGAATGTCGATTTTAAGCTCCATAAAAACCTCTTTAACTGCGCTAAGCTGCGGCAATCCGCCATCAATAATTATTAAATCAGGGTCAAGATCATGATTTGGCGAATTTTCTTCATTAAAATGCTTAAATCTACGCGATAGAGACTCTTTCATCATGGCGGTATCATCGCGATTTTGCGATTGGTCAAATCGAATATTAAATTTGCGATACCCATTTTTATTAAAACCATTTTTATCAAAAGCCACCATCCCAGCAACTGCATTTTGATTAGAAGTATGACTATTATCGTAAATTTCAATTTTATCGGGGATTTTTTCAAGATTAAATCTCTCTTTTAGCTCAACTAAAAGCTTTTTGTCGCTGAGATTTTTGGCAATTTTTTCTTCTAATGTTTTTTCGGCAATTTTTTCCTGATCAGCCACTAATTCTAGCTTTTTACCTTGCTTTGGAATATGAATTTTGGTTTTTTTGCCAGAAATCTCCTGCAAAAGCTTCTCTATTAAATTTTGATCTTCAATTTCATGGTTTAGAAAAATTTCTGCAGGAGGTGAATTGTTGATGTAAAATTGACATAAAAATTGCGAGAAAAATTCCTGAATAGAAATATCATCATAAATAGTGTCAAAATAAGGTTTTGAACCAAAATTATTACCATTTCGGTAAAATGAAATATAAACGCAAATATCTTTTTTGTCTTTTACAAAAGTAATCACATCAGCATTATTTATCTGACTTAAATTGATATTTTGCTTAGCCTGAATTGAAGTGAGCGACTTAATTTGATCGCGAAAAGCTGCGGCTTTTTCGTATTTTTGCGCCTCACTGTATTTTTGCATTTTTTTAGCTAAATCTTGCTGGATTTTAGAAGTTTTTCCGTCTAAAAAATCGACGGCCTTTGAAATTGAGACCTGGTACTCTTCTTTGGAAATATAATCTACGCAAGGAGCCGAGCATTTTTTGATTTGATATTCAAGACATGGTTTGTCGCGCCTTTGAAACTCAGCATCAGAACAGTTTCTTAACAAAAAACATTTGCGCAAAATATCAATTACGCGATTACTATCATAACCACTAGCAAAAGGTCCAAAGAGGTGTAAATCTTTGCTTTTAGCCTGATTTTTCAAGGGTCTATACTTAAAAATCGCTCCAAAATCATGTTTTTTATCAATAGCAATACTGGCGAATCTCTTATCATCCTTGAGCAAAATGTTGAATTTTGGCTTGTGTTTTTTTATAAGGTTATGCTCAAGTAAAATCGCCTCAAGATCAGAGTTAGTGATTGTGACTTCGAGTTTAGCGGCTAAAAAAGTCATTCTTGAAATTCTTGAAGACAATTTATTTGATTTAGTATAGCTAATTAATCTTTTACGCAAGCTTTTTGCTTTGCCGATATATAAAATCTCGTCATTTTTATCGATAAATTTATATATTCCGCTCGAAGTCGTAATATTTTTTATTTGTTCAACTAATTTTGAGTTCATTTAAAAATTTTAGTTGCTTTTTATGCTAAATTATGTTTATATATAATATAGTAGTAATTATATAACAATTAATTTAAAATGGTAATAAAAAAAGAACAATTAGAGGAAATTAAAGACCTAAGAAAGACTAAAAACGAGACTTTAAGACCAGTATCGCCAGAACTTGAAAAGATCTTATACAAGCCAATAGAGCTTCTGGATCATGGATTTATAAGGGTTGTTGATTATATGGGTAATGATTCTTCAGTAGTCCAAGCGGCGCGGGTTTCTTACGGGGCTGGGACAAAAAAAGTCAATGCAGATAAGGGTCTAATCAATTATTTGATAGCGCATCGCCACACTACACCATTTGAAATGTGTGAAATTAAGTTCCATATTAAGCTGCCGATTTTTATTGCTAGACAATGGATTCGCCACAGGACTGCTTCGGTGAATGAATATTCGGCGCGTTATTCGATTATGGAGGATGAATTTTATATCCCTAAGGCCGAAAATTTGGCTGCGCAATCAAAAATCAACCACCAAGGTCGTGACGAAGGTAAGGTCCTGAACGCTAAAGAGCAAAAACAGGTCCTAGAAGTACTCAAGAAAGACGCTCTAAACTCTTACGATCATTATCTTGACATGATTAATCAGGACAGAGACGGTAATGTTGCTGATGAAAGCAAAGAAGGCCTAGCGCGCGAACTTGCGCGAATGAATTTGCCGGTGAATTGCTATACGCAGTGGTACTGGAAGATTGACCTGCATAATTTGTTTCATTTCTTGCATTTAAGGGCCGATTCTCATGCACAGTATGAGATTCGAGTTTACGCACAGGCTATGCTTGATGTGGTGAAAAAGTGGGTTCCGCATTCTTACGAGGCTTTCATTAAGCACAGAAAAAGCGGAAAAGAATTATCAGGAGCGGCCCTAGAGGTTGTTAAAAAACTGGTGAAAGGCGAGAAAGTAACCCAAGAAGGCTCTGGTTTAAGTAAAAGAGAGTGGGAAGAACTTCAAAGTCTTTTGAAATAGACGCCATGACCGCCTTAATGGCGTTCACCCCTCTCTAATAAAGAGGAATTGTAATAATATTAATTAAATATCAAAATTATGGGTAGAGTTTGGGAATTAGTGATAATTTTGGCGATAATTTTGATCTTTTTTGGAGCCGGAAAGCTTCCTAAAGTGATGAAAGATGTCGGAAAATCAATAAAAAACCTCAAAGATGGTATAAAAGAGGGCGAAGAAGATGATGAGAAAGATGATGAAAAGAATAAAAAATAACCTTTTTTGAGGATAAATGGATAAGAAAAGGGTGATTTCTACCCATAAAATTGAAAATTTTGTTGAAAGATCGGATAGCGACAGGGTCAAAATTAGTGATTTAATTGACTCAATGGAAGGTGCTGGCTTTGGCCTAACTTTGATGATTTTTTCGTTTGCAACATTGATTCCATTACCTCCGCCGGTTCCTAGTATTATTTCGACACCTTTATTGATTTTTGCTTTTCAGATGATGATTGGCCTTAAAGCGCCAAAATTACCAAAAAGATTCTCCAATACTACTATAAAAAGGTCGATTATGGCAATGATTATGAGGAGAGCTTTTCCCTATATAGGCAAGGTTGAGAAGGTTTTGCGCCCTAGATTGCTATTTATGATGAGTATGGTTGCAGAGCGCATTATTGGTGCTTTGATCTTTATTTTTGCTGGATTTGTGCTAATTCCGATGCCTTTATCAAATTTTATACCTGGACTTGGGATTTTGGTGATTTCTTTTGGATTGCTTGGAAGAGACGGTTTAGTGATGATTTTGGGCATTTTTATCGGTTTTTTGGGCATTTTAGTGTCAATTTCGGTGTTTTTACTCGGTTTTGAGGCTCTTTATAGAATAAAAGATTGGATTTTTTAGTATTTTTTTTCGATAATGCTTGACATATGGAATTTTATGTGTTATAATTATAGATAAGGGTATAAATATTTCTTAATTGCCCTTAGATGACATAGTTTTACAAATCTTGATAAAATCTAAAATTTCTACTTGAGTATTATAATTTTGCTGTGTCAATCAATATATCAATTCTAAAATTAATAAATGTCTACTTTAAAATTAGATAATGGATCTGATTCTACAGATTCTACGGATAACTTTTCGCAAGATGCGCAAGTTAATAAAAAGGATTCTTCAAAACAATTTGGTGTTAAAAATTTAATTAGCAGAGGCGGCAAGACTGC
Source organism: Rickettsia sp. (assembly GCA_038131245.1). GTDB lineage: Bacteria > Pseudomonadota > Alphaproteobacteria > Rickettsiales > UBA1997 > CAMCFD01. The sequence goes on from JAYPPA010000004.1 coordinate 81,811, forward strand.
TGCTAGAAAAATATCTTCAGCAGGGGTTGCTATGAAAAAAGGTGGCGATCTTGCGGTAAAATCTAAGGTAAAAAAGGATCAAGATGATGATTTTGAGAATGATTCAGATGACTTTTCTCCTAATTCTGGAGACATCCTTGAATTAAAAAGCTTAAAAAAGAAATCAGTCGAGCAATTAATCGAAATGACCAAAGAATATGGTCTTGAAAATGTTGGAGATTATGGTAGACAGGATTTAATTTACTTTATTTTAAAAGGATTTTCTGAGAAAAAGCCAGGTAATGCAATTATCGGACAAGGTGTTTTAGAGGTTCTGCCTGATGGGTTTGGGTTTTTAAGAGCTTTTGAAAGTAACTATTTTCCTGGATCTGATGATATTTATGTTTCACCTAGTCAGATTAAAAGATTTGGTCTTAGGACTGGTGATACTGTGAAGGGTCAAACTAGGGCTCCGAAAAGAGGTGAGAGATATTTTGCTTTACTTAAAGTTAGTGAAGTGAACTTTGATAGCGTCGAAAAAATCAGAAATAGGGTGCTTTTTGACGATCTAACCCCTTTGTATCCACAAGAAAAGCTTAATTTGGAAGAAGACAAGCCAACTAATAGTGATGTGAGTACTAGGATTATAGATATGGTGAGTCCGCTTGGTAAGGGCCAGCGTGCCTTGATTGTTGCTCCGCCTAGAACTGGTAAGACTTCATTGATGCAAAATATCGCGCATGCGATTACTGCGAATCATCCTGAGGTTGAATTAATGGTGCTTTTGATTGATGAAAGACCAGAAGAAGTTACCGACATGGCTAGAAGCGTGCAAGGTGAGGTTGTGAGTTCGACTTTTGACGAGCCGGCTACGCGTCACGTACAATTGGCTGAAATCGTGATTGAAAAAGCGAAAAGATTGGTTGAGGCGAAAAAAGATGTAGTTATCTTGCTTGACTCGATTACTCGTTTGGCCAGGGCTTATAACACTGTGATTCCTTCATCTGGTAAGGTTTTGACTGGTGGTGTGGATTCAAATGCTTTGCAAAAACCGAAAAGATTCTTTGGTGCAGCCAGAAATATCGAAGAAGGTGGTTCATTAACTATTATCGCAACTGCTTTGGTTGAGACTGGTTCAAAAATGGATGATGTGATCTTTGAAGAATTTAAAGGTACAGGTAACTCTGAGATTATCCTTGATCGTAAGATTTCCGATAAAAGGATCTTCCCAGCTATTGATATTACTAGGTCAGGTACTCGTAAAGAGGAGTTATTAGTGGATCGCGCCGATCTAACAAAAACCTGGATGCTAAGAAGAATAGTAAATCCAATGAGCTCTCTAGATGCCATGGAATTCTTGTTGGCCAAAATCCAAACTACTAAAAATAACGCCGAGTTTTTCAAATCCATGAATTCTTAAATTTAATCGTCGTAATTTTACCCCTAGATTACTTAATAAAGGCGCAACAGGTATTTATGTATACATGTTGGCCTTATATAAGCAACC
>JAYPPA010000005.1:0-79491 GCA_038131245.1 Rickettsia sp.
GGCTCAGGTCATTTCTAGCAAATATCAGAGATCCATCAGTTAAGCCTTTATTGCCTTATATATAGTACTTAAAAAAATGCTTTACATTTTTATTTGACTCTAAGATTCATTTATGATATGATTAAAGATGAAGTTATGAATAAAATTTATAAATAACAATGTCGACATTAGTCACAATCCTGTTTCTTATTTTATTGAACGGGTTTTTTGCACTATCAGAAATGGCAATAGTCTCTTCAAGAAGGCCTATTTTGAAGGATATGCTTAAAAAGGGCAACAATAGCGCCAAGATGGTTCTTTATATTATTGACCATCAAAATAAGTTTCTATCCTCGGTCCAAGTTGGAATTACCGCCGTGGCAATGCTTGCTGCTGCCTATGGTGGTGCAACTATTGCACATAGCTTTGGGGATATAATATCCGAAATTCCCATCATTGGTGCTTACGGACAGTCCATTGCTTTGACAATTGTAGTAGTATCTTTAACATATTTTTCAGTGGTAATTGGTGAACTGATTCCAAAGAGAATAGCCTTAAAAAATCCAGAGCTAATATCGACATTTATCGCAAGGCCAATGCTGGCATTTTCAAAAATATTTGCGCCAATCGTTAATTTTTTGGATTTTTCTGCAAATGTTGTACTAAGGTTCTTTGGAATTTCAACTACCCATAAAAGCAACCACCCAGAAGAAGAGTTAAAGGCAATTATTAATGAAGGGGTTCAAACCGGAGAGATTGAAAAGGCCGAACACGAGATGATGCACCGTATATTTCGACTCGATGATCGCGACGCGAAATCTATTATGACCCATGCTAGTGAAATCGTTTTCTTAAATATTGCTGATGATTTGGATCAGATTAAGAAAAAGCTCACAAAGGCCAATCATTCGCGCTATCCCGTGATTGATCAAAGTAATAACAAGGTCTTAGGGATAGTTCAGGCCAAGGATTTGTTCTCGCAATATACCTTGACTGGGCAAATGGATCTTAATTTTCATATAAAACCTGCTCACTTTATATCAGAAAATACTAATTGTTTAAAAGTTTTGGAATTGTTCAAATCCTCAGCCATTAAGCTAGCAATTGTTGTTGATGAATATGGTCAAACTGAAGGTGTAGTCTCTGGCCCGGATCTTTTTGAAGCGATCGTTGGCGTAATTCCTGGAAATTATGATGAAAAAGATGAAGTGATGATAATCAATAATGGTGAGGGCTCTTGGACAGTTGATGGTACAACTCCAATCGATGAGATTAGTATCGTTATGGGAATCGATGAAATGAATGAGGGTGAGAAATATGATACAATTGCTGGTTTTGTTGCGGATAAACTTGACGATAACCTAAAAATTGGTGCTAAATTTTACGATTATGGTTATGAATTTACCATTAATGATATTGATGATGATGAGTTAAAAATTCAAAAAATTATTATTAAAAGAGTCGAGGATGATGATTAGATAGCGATTAAAACAACACCAAAAACACCAAAAACCCAAACATGACACAGCAAAAAACCACTGCTAATTCTTTTTATAATCACAAAAATGGCCTGATCGGCGAAGAAAAAGCCAAAAGATTTATTTACAAAAAAGGTTATAAAATTCTTCAGGAAAGGTATAAAACTCATTATGGTGAAATTGATATTATCGCACAGCAACCATATCTTAGGCAAAATATCTTAAAAAATGGCTTTAGTTTCAAAAGCTACAAAAAGCGCCTGGTATTTATTGAAGTAAAATCAAGAAAAAATGATGAATTGATAGAGTCAATTTTGAGAAATTCCCAAATTCAAAGGATAAAAAATAGCGCCTTATATTTTTTAGCTCAAAATCCAGAATATGAAAATCATGATATTCGTTTTGATTTTATCTTAATTAATAAGTGCGGTGAAATAACTCATTTTGAGGAATATTTTTAAGAAAAATTGGCTCGATTCTTTCATAAAGGTGATGATTAAAAAAAGAAGAGGGGTGCGGTGTGGCATTACTCAATCATTGCTTAATTTAGCTAGCTTTTTATAATTCTAATATTATTAATTTGATTCTAATAATATTTTTGACAAAAAAATCCCCTAATTATATCATACTATGTCAAATTAAATTTTTCAAGAAAATTTTTTAAAAAAATTAATTTACAAGAAAATGCTACAAAAAAACACTACAAAATTATAAAAAATTTTATTTAATAGTTGAATTTTGCTGAGATAGCTTGATAATGGTATTATATGATATATAAATAAGTAATTATTATTTTTAAAATTATGCCAAAATCAAATAGATACAGCGCTGGCTCTGGTTTGTCTGGAAGTTATAATTCTGGTGGAGCAAGATCTACTGAGCAAAGAGGAGGTGGTTTTGATAGCAGTGGAAATAGGGGTGACTCTGCTTTTTCTGCGCCGCATAATACAAGAAATCCACGAGGAGCAAAATCTGGTCCTGGTGCAAGAGGCGGAGCCGCGGGCGATAGAACTGGCAGGGTTCACTCACCCAAAGCTACAGGAGGTGCTTCTTTTGTTGGGGGTGCTGGTTTTAAAACTGCAGATTCGAGAGGAAGTGGGCTTGGTGGAACTGTGAAAAGAGCTGCTGAAAAAAAGCGAGGAAATACTGCTTTGCAAGGGATTTTGCTTAGTTTACTGGCTATGTCGGCAAGATCAAAAGGTGATGCGGTTGATTATGTTGAAAGTGAATTTGCAAGATCTGGAAATGCTTCTTCGGTGGCGTTTTACGAGTCTGGAGCAGCGAATTATATTGATGGTTCTGCTCCTTTGGACTCTTCTGGCGTTGCTGGAGTGCCAATGGAGAGTTATGTTTCTGATTTTATCAATGATCGATACTCAATTAATGGTTATGATTTAAGCGATGATGGTGTTTTGAAGTTTAATTTTACTGATTCTGGTAGAGATTATCAGTTTGAATTTGCAGGGTTTGTTCAGGATCAAGCTTCGGGAAATTTTACTGTAAATGAAACTTATCGAGATCGCGAATTTCACAGGCTCTATCCTGGTAGGAACTTTTCTTTTCCGGTTTTAAATGTTAAAGTTACCGATTTATCGGCGATTCCACCTAGTGTATTGGATTATGATGGTGTTGAGTCATTATTGACAAGCCTTTCTGGTAGAGCTTTAAATGCTTCGATGATTGCAATACCACCATCTTATAGCCACAGTGTTTCAGGTTCGAACCGTGAAGTTGTGCTTGACAGGCAAGCGCGAGCGGTAAATTTTGGTGCGAATGATTATGTTGTGACTGGGGCGCTTGGCACGATTAGCAATGGTCAGTTTAGCGGAAGCTTGAAGTTTGCTGAAAGTGATGGGACTGTAAAATCTCCAGACTCACAAGTAACACTACGAGATCTTAATTCTCCTTCTAGATTTTACTGCACTGCTTTTTCGAGTAATCCTGATACTTCGTCGTTACTTGAATTTACTGATGTTAGTGCTGGAGCTTCTTCATCTAGGACAATTGCTCCTGAAGTTGCGGCTAATCAATCAAATTCAAGCCTAGCACCTCAAGTGGCGATAAATAATCCGCGGTTTAATGTTCCTTCATTTGGAATTAATCCAACTGGGGCGACTTCGAATAGCTATACTAGCGTTGCAAGATCAGTAAAAAATTTAGCGCCAGCCGGGCATTCACCGCGTTCATTTTACCAGATTAGCTACCCAACTGGTGGAATTAGAGTTTCAAAATATGATACAAATAATAATCAGATTTCTGATAAGACTCTTACATTTAATGGAGCGAGTGAGGTTTTGTCTGGCTTTACTTTTGAGGGGCCGAATGGTAACAATATTCAATATTTGAATTATATTAATGCTGCTGGGCAAATAAGAAATGGTTTTATTGAGGTTTCTGATTTTGAAACTGTGGCTAATGGTGGACCGATTGATGTTACTGAGTTGCCGGTGTCGAATCAATTTGCTGTGCCTGCTATGGCTGCTTCTGGTTCGAACTATGGAGAGGTTTATAGATCTGGCGTTGATGGATCAATGATGTATAAATTGACTCATACTGATCAGTTTATTGCTATTGATGGATCGGGATCTGTTTCGGTTTTGGAAAATTCAGTGGTTCAAGCAAGAGTTGCAAGCGGTGCATTATCTTTAATTACTAGGTCGCCAATTTCATTTAATTTGATTTCAGGAGAGAGAATTGTTGCTCCGTCTATTTCTCAAGCTAGGAATTATAGAGTTGATTATCCAGGAGCGCGCTTGACTCATACTCAAATTACGCCTAGCAATGTTGCGGATGCTAATCAAGCGGATACTGTGACGATTACTGCTCCGGCTAATTTTGCTTTAGCAGAAGGTAGGTCGTTAGTTGTAGAATTTGCTTCTGAGGCTGAGATGAATGCGAGTAATATCAATTTCAGGTCTGATAATCCGGCGCTTGGACTTAGATATAAGGTGTTTTCTAGAGATGATGCGTCGCCTTACGATGTTGCTGGGGATAATGCTTCGCTGGCTTTTGATTCTATTGCTGGGGTTGGAGTAGCTAATCTTGAGGCTTTTGATGCGACTGGTTTTGATAATCATTTTGTAGCTATTGATGCTGGTGATGGAAGGGTCTTGACTTTTGCAGATAGAGATTTGACGAGATCTTTGCAAAAAGCTTCTGAAGTTGGAATTGAAGGCTCAACAACGAGCCGCACCACGACTGATCCAACGACTTTGACTAGCACGACTGTTTCGACAAATACAGTGACTACGCCAACGACGAGGACTGAAACCACTAGAACAACGGTAACTAGTTCGACAAGTGGGACTTCAACTACAACGATAAGTTCAACCACGACAAGTTTAACAACTGGAACGAGCACAACTTCGACCAGTAGTTTGTCAAGCACCAGGACTTCGACTTCGACTGTTTCCTCCACATTTACAAGCTCCACCGGCACGACATTTACCTTTACTTCCACGACGACTCCTACGATTACTTCGACTGGAACGAGCACTACTGTTACTACTGGTACTGATACGACGATTACTTCGACTGGAACTTCAACGACTGTTTCGACAACTGGGGCTCCTTCGATGACATTTACTCCAACTAACGAGCCAACTAATTACCCAACAACTGAAGCACCAACAACTAATTATCCAACTCTTGCCACAAGACCCCCTGTTGCACCTCCATCACAGTCTCCTACAGTTGTTGTGGTGACTTCTGGGCCGACCGAAATTACCAAAATACCAACTGGAGCACCAATTACAATTGAACCAACGGCTGCACCACCAACTCAAGAGCCAGGCACAATATCTCCAACCGCTAATCCTAGAGATTCAGATAGAGATTCAGGCAAATCTGGATCAAGCAAGGATTTATGGTGGTTGGCTCTTCTTTTGATTCCGGCTGCTGCTGGAGCTGGGTATGTGATTAAAAAGAGGTGGGAGAGAAGAAGGGAGAATAGGGTAGTTAGCCCCGCTCGCCCTGGTAATGAAGTTTTTAGAGGAGATAACCAGGCCTTTATTGGCCCTGTTGATGCTAGATCTTCATCAGGATTAGCGCGCGCATTGGATTTTACTATTCAAAGAGCTGGGCCTGCTCAAGAAGATGAATCGCAAGCCACAGAAGCGCGAAGTCCAGCAAGTGATGACTTTTTACTGCCAGGCTCTCCAGTTGAGTCGAGATCATCTGGTGTTGCTGGGGCGTCGCATTCACAACCTGCTGCGGCAGATGCTACAACATTAAATCAAGAAGCTTTGCGATTTAGGAGACCTCGCGGACTTGCTACACCTCCATCCCCACCAACGGCCCTTCCTGGCTTTGGAGGGTCACCTGGAAATAGAGCTTCTGGTGTAGCTTCTGCTAGAGTTGAGGGAGAATCGCGTCAAGTTCCAGCTAGGCCAGATTCACTGCCAGTGTTGAGACTTGCTGCTGCTAGAGCTGGTGGTGCTCCTGTTGCTTTACCTCAAAGACCAGCTGCTGTACTTAGAAGGCCAGTAGGAGATGTTGTTGCACCTGTAATTGCAGATGAGAAATATAGGGATGGAAAGTAGTTTTTACGATTTTACTTGACATGGATTTAAAAATGTGCTATAATATAAATGTAAGCTAATTTATGCCAGAAGGAAGAAATAGAGGTACAAGGAGTTTTGCTGGTGGTGGTAATCGAGCGGCTCAAGCTGGGGCATCTTTTGCAGCAACAGGAAATAATTCTCGGCATAGAGCGGGTGAATCTAGAGGGTCTGCTGCTCGTCATGGAGCGGCTACGGGGCCAAGGGAAAGGTCTGGGGCAAATTCAGCCGGATCAGCGGCTCGCGCTGGATATTCTAGCAGCAATAGAGGGCCAGCGGGCGGAAGAGCTGGATCTACTAATCATGAGCAACAAGGAAGAAGGGCTGGAACAACAAGGTTAGAGTCTGGGGATAATTTTGTTTCTGGCGCAGTAAGTCGCGCTGAGCAAAGAAGAGCGGCGAAGGCTCCTGGGAGGGCTTTGCGCAGAACAGCGAGATTGGGCAGGGGTGTTAATTTAACTTTGGCGCTTTTTTCTGCTTTTGTAAGATCAGGTGGCGGACATGTTCCTGAATATGCTGAAAATAAACACCAAGAAGGATCAGAAGCCCCTTTTGAATTTTATACTCCCGATCAAAATAATACAGCAACCGGAGTGACAGTTGGGTCTGTTGGGGTTGCGGGAAATCAGGCTTATGGCGCTGTTTTGGACTTGGTAAATTCTCCTTCAAATAGTAATGTTAGTTTTTCGCCGGATGGTGTTTTAACATTTAATGCTACTTTAGGTCAAGATACTAGATCTTTTCAAATTAAGGGTTTGAGGCAAACCACGACCGGAGTTTTTGAAATTGATCCAAATTGGCAAAATCCTAAATTCCAGCAATTATATCCTACTGCGGATTCTTTTAATCACACTGTACTTGATATTCAAGGTACAACTTCAAGTGGTGAAGCGCTAAATCATTTTGAGATTAGGAATGCTTTTAGGGCTTTTGGGGCAGCTAAAACTCGATATATTGTGACTGCGGTGCCGCCTGGACATAGCGATGATATGCCTCATCAAGAAGGGCCTGTTGTTGTGGATGATAATTCGGTGGTGACTGGAATTAATGATCCAATTAGTGTTGTAAGTACTGGTCAGGGGCCTGTGGTGAGCGGCATGGGGTTGATCAGTGGGGATTTGGAACTCTGGAGAAGTAGCAGCAGTGCGTTTGCGCCAAATGTTGACGATGGTGGGGTGCGTATTAATAGTGAGGTTGGATCTTTGGCTACGACTACTAGGGTTGGGAATTATTCGAATTTGTTGAATGTTGATCATAGATCTCCGACTTTAATTGTTCCGGAGGCTCGGGATCAGGGTCCTAGCGTGGATATTACTTTGCATGGTTATAATCAGGGTTCGACTAACTTTGGGATGGCGCCTTATAATTCCGGGCATTTACTTCATTGGTTGTTATATCAGGATTCAGAGTTTGCAGGGGTAGCAAGTAGTCGTCTTCCTTATTATTCAGTGTCGATTAATACGCCGACTGGGGCTGCGGATTTGACTTTGCCTAGCGGTAAGTCAATGGTTTTTCAGTGGACACATGGTGATATTGCTGGCACTAATTTTACTTTGCAAGATTCTGGGCGAAGACTTAGAAGGGATGATGAAGTAAAAGAAGGTGAGGTTTTGAGTCGTCATGGAAGGCATGTAACCGGTGCGCCAACTCAAGCGCCACCGCCTCCGGCTCCGAGTGCTGCGCCGACTGGGGAATCTTCTGCGATCATATGGAAGATTGTGTCGCAAGATGTTGCTCATCCGCATAATATTGCTGGGACTAATGCTGCTAGTATTTTTGATGCGACGCCTGGCAGGATAGAAAATCCAGCAACATTTGATGTGGCTGCATCTGGTCTTTCAAATGATGATTATTTTTGGGTTGGTAAATTGCCATCAACTGGCGCTGTTATATCTCTTAACACTGGGCTTGGGATGGGTGCAATAGTTGCGGCCAGAACTGGAGTCGAGGTGGATCGAACTACTGCTGTTAGTACTAGCTCTACCACTTCTGCGACGACTAGAACTACGACTACGACTGTGACGAACCCGACGACTGGGACTACGACTAGGACCACGACTGAGACTAGCACAAGGTCTACTTCGCCGACGACGAGTGAGACTACGAGTAAAACGACGAGTGTTACGACAAGTGCGAGTACTAGCCCGTCGACGACCCCGTCTTCTAGTGGAACGAGTACTGGGACTACAACTGGGACGAGCACGGCTGTGACTTCGCCGAGCACGACTCCGACGACTACAGTGACGAGCACCAGGACTGTGACTGAGCAGACTTCGCCGACGACGACTGTGACTTCGACTGATACGACTAGTGTGACGACAAGTCCTACGACAAGCGCGAGTACCACCAGGACTAGCACGGTGACAACCACCGATACAAGTAGCGGCACGAGTACGGTGACGACGAGTAAGCGGACGACGCCAACCACGAGTGTTTCGACGACGCCGACGACGAGTGAGACTGTTACGAAGACGACGACGCCGACTTCGACTGTGACTTCGAGTGAGACGAGTAGTGTTTCTTCGACTGGGACTACGACTGTGACGACGACGAAGACTACGACTGATACGACGACTGGGACTACGACTAGGGTGACTACGGTTACTACGACGCCGACGACTAGCGCTTCTACTTCGGCGACGAGTAGTGCTTCGACGAGTGTGACGACAACTGAAGTTACGACTCCAACGACTACTGGGACTTCGACTAGGACGACAACGGTGAGCACGACTCCGACGAGTAGCACATCAACTTCGCCTTCGACAAGCTTTACCACGACGGTTTCGACGAGTCAGACAACAACTGATAGCACGACTGGTACAGTTACGACGACGCCAACTACGACGCATACTTCGACAGCGACTAGTACTCCGACGGTTAGTTTGACAAGCAGCGGCACGACGACTGTGACTTCGACTGATGCTACGACTGGGACTTCGACTGTGACTACGAGCGGGACAAGTTCTGCGACGACGAGTGCTAGCACTTCGCCAACGACTAGCGCAAGTTCAACGCCGACCAGTACATTGACTTCGACTGCGACAAATGCGATAACTGGGACGACAACTGTGACGACGAGTCATTCTAGCACCGATTCCAGTACTGGAACGACAACACAATCAACGACAGCGACAACTAGCGGTGGAGGGTTACCGGAAACTAGCGAGACGACGACGGTGACTACGACTGGCTTGACTTCGCCGACCTCAACTGGGACTTCGACTATTACAAGTAGCGCGACAAGTTCTGGGACGACGACTGCGAGTGCGACGCATACTTCGACGGTGACTAGTACGCCAATCATGACTGTAACGACTTCGCCGACGACTAGTGGCTCAGTGACTCCGACGACAACTGTGACTTCGACTGATGCTACGACTGGGACAACGACGGCTACGACTACTGGGACGAGTACTGGCACGAGTAGTGCGACGACTTCGCCTTCAAGTTCAGCAACAACCAGCGCTAGCTCAACCGTGACAAGCACATTAACTTCGACTGCGGTTAATGCTAGCACTGGGACTTCGACTGTGACTACGACTGCGACTACTTCGGATAGCTCGACTGGGCGCACGACTCCGACTACGACTCAGACTACAACTGTGACTTCAAGTGGGTCTATAACGCCTGTTTCAACTCCAACAACTAGCGCCACTTCATCAGCAACAACCTCAGCAAGCACCACTGGTACGACTTTATCGCGCGTCACTGTAACAAGCGCGCCGGTTTTTGCGCCAACTATTGACCCGACTGCTGCGCCGAGCACGGCTCCGACTGCTGCTCCTAGTGAAGCGCCAACAATAGTGCCAACTTACGCTGTGACGACTACGAATGATCGAGGAGAGACTTCGACTTCGACCGCAACGACAACTGCCACTACGACTGCGACTACAACAGAAAAAGGCATTGACATTACAATTAATGGTACAGATGAAAAGGGTGAGAAAAAGAGAATTACTGAGATTATAGTACCAATATTTGCATTGCTAGCTTTAGCCGCTTTAGCAGCCCTGGCTGCGCGAAGAAGAAGAGAAGCTCTGGCGAATCGAGTTCAAAGATTTGAGAATCCTGTTTATGGCCGTGTTGGTCCTGGAGGGCGTGGCCATCCTACTATTACTAATCCGACATATGTTGATGTTGACCCTGCTTATATGGCTGTTGATGGTGGGGAAGGTAACGGTGGGGCTGATGGTTATTTGGATGTTGACCCGGAAAATGCGGGCGGCGCGTTTTATGATGATTTGCCTGGTAATTTTGGGCATGATGGAGTAGATGATGACGGTATGATTGCTGGCTATCCGCCACTGGGCGCGGGCGCCCCTCCTGCTGTGAATGATGGAGGATGGCTTGCTGATTATGCTGGTGGTCAGCCTTTATATGGTGCTGTGCCTGGGGCTGCGGGTGCGGCTTCTGCTGGAGGTGGGACTGAGCTGGATGATTTGAGTCGCGATCGCCATCGAGGTTTTGATGCCTTTGCTCCGGGTGGTTATAGGGATATTTCTTCTGATGATGATTCTGAGCTAGGTGCTGGGGTTGTGGAGACCTCATTTATTGTTAATGTTAATGATGAATCGGCAAGAGGCGGTCTTTCTGCTGGAGCAGCAGAGAAAAGGGCGCTCAGACATTCTGCTACTGCTGTAGTTGGGGATGATTTAGTGAGAAGCCCTGCGTCTTTAGCAAGAGCTGGCATGGACGCTGTTTTGCCTGGCGCTGCTGAGGAGGATGGTGAAGTTGTTGCTGCTGTTATCAATCCCGCTCCACGCAGACGAATTGTTGGAGATGATGATCATGACAATGCGATTGCAAGATTGAGGGATGCTGGGTTGCCACCTTTACCAGGCGCAGTTCCTCAAGATGATGAGAGGCCATCTCCGGCCAATGTTCGCGCCGCAGAGGCTAGAGAATGGGTGCGTCGCTTAACTCATGAAACTAAGCTATAGGATATGAATGAAGTAACAAAAGGGATATTATTATTAGGTGGCATGGTTGGATCTGTTTGTGCGCAGAATAATTTAAATATCACAACGCCTGCCACTCAAACAACTTCGCCTTCACCTTACTCTTTAGATAAAAACGAGTTGAGTGCCACTATTGCTGCTCCGGTTACGATATGTTTTTTTGCTACAATTTTTGGTATGTATTTTTATTATGCACACAATAATGAAGCGCCCCCAAATGCAGTGCGCAGGGTTTATAATGCTGAAGATGGAGATCAGTCAGTCGATCCAGTCTTACCTCAATTACCTTTTGTAGAGCCTCCACCACTCTATGTTGCAAATGAAGAAGAGGCTCTTCCTCGTGAGTTTAACCCTGGTATTCCTCCACCTAGCCCTCCTTTGCCTGGTTATTTTGATTTACAACATGCGCCATTAGAAGAGCAAGAAGATCCACCCTTTTATATTGATAATGAGGAGGAAGGTCCAGCACCTTCAGTTGAGGCCATAGACGGATCTGCTGTAGCTATGCCAAATCGAGGCGTAGTTGTTACTAGTTTTTATATTTAAAATATATAGTAGGTCGTGACTTCGCCTAATTCCCCTTCGCAAGGCAAAGGAGAATTACCAGCTTTCCTATCTTGAATAGAATTCCGTAATTAGGTGAGGCTCCATTTCGCAAGCGTAAGGAACTTCAGAAAATACAGGTGCAGCAAGAAGTTTTGTTGCAAAGTTAGCTTTATCAACTGATAAATAAGAAGGGACATCAGTTTCAGCATTTTGCAAAGCTTCAAGTACCAATGTTAGCTTTCTTGATTTTTCCTTAACTTCAACAACATCACCAATATTTAATTTGTAAGAAGGGATGTTAACAGTTTTACCATTTACAAGAACATGTTTGTGGTTTATAAATTGTCTTGCAGAAAATACAGTTGGCACAAAATTACTACGAAAAACAACAACATCTAGTCTTGATTCTAGTAGGCCAATAAAGTTTTCACTTACATCACCTTTGATTTTACTAGCATTTTTAAAGATATTTCTAAACTGTTTTTCAGAAATGTTACCGTAGTAAAATTTCATTTTTTGTTTAGCTTTAAGCTGATTGCCATAGTCAGAAGTACGGCCTCTTGCCATATTTTTACCGTGCTGACCTGGCTTGTAATTTCTTTTAAGGAAGGTGTCGTTGGCTTTACCCCAAAGACTAACACCAAATTTTCTGCTAAGTTTTTTCTTAGCTTGTATTCTTTTAGACATGTTTTTTATATATTATAGTTAATCCAATTAAAAACTATTATAAATTAAAATTTTCTTCGATATTTGTCTGTTTTTGATTTTTGCGGTGCGCATGTATGTAAAATACACTTGCACTCCTCAAAATCAAAGAACGAAGAAATCTCTTTGGAAATTTTAATTTCTAACTTAGTTTTTATCCACGAGATTTGACCTATTCAGCCTCATTTGCCCGTAAATTTTTTCATTTTTGGCCAAATATTCACCAAAGACGAAAAGGCCCATAACTATTATGGGTAAGTATATTATAACATATATAGATTTAAATGTCAAGAGATTTCGGATAAATCCCCAAAATCCTAATGTAAGGCTTTGACTTAGATGACTTAAAATCTAGCAATTTTTGGTCTTGCTCTTCTAAAAACTCACCAATTTCAACCAAATAGAAGCGTTTTTCATGAATTTTATCGGATTTTGCTGATTTTAGGATCTTAAAATGCTCAAAATTAGCAGAAATGTCGCTTTCTAGTTGACTTTGAGAGACTTCATCAAGAATTTCTATACAAAGCAAGCTATTGTCATCACAGGATTTTTCTGTTTCTTTGATAGCAAGAGCCACTAAATCATAAGATGCAGAGTCTTCGATCATCGGAATTTTAGCAAAAACCTTGATTCCAGAGGTATTGTTGGCTAAATTAATCCACCAATCATGAAAAATATGGTCATTTTTACTCTTTGGTAAAGCAAATATAGCGATTTGCGACTTATTTGACTCAAGATCCATTACCACCCCAGAAACAGTATCATGATTAGTAACTTTAATTGCATCATTATAATATTGTCTTAAAATATGACGAAAATCTGCAATTTTGCCTGGATTGTGCAAAGCTATATTCATAGGCTGTTCAGAGCAATTTGCAAAAGCAATGATTTTGCGCCAAATATCCACTATTAGCGAAGTAGGAAGTTTTCCTGCTGATTTTTTGATTAGAGACTTGATCATATCAGCTTCTCGGGCTGATTTTATGTAAAATTGGTCATTATTTGACTCTTTTAAGTCTTTTACATTTTCAACTATTTGAAATCTTTCTTGTAAAAGATCCAATATTTGATTATCAATTTTATCGATATCAACCCTTAATTTGGATAATTTATCGTTAAATGTTTTATTTTCTTGATTTTGCATATCTAAACAGTTATAATTTTAATATAAGATAATTAATAATTTTATAAGTCTAATATAATATAAGATGAAAGTTAAGTCAAGTTTTGGAGAAAATTATACTGAATACGAGGTTGGAGAGGTATTGTTGCTTGCTAAAGATAAGCCTATGAAGCTTAAAAGTGGAGTGGAAATATCAAATTTTCCGATTGCTTATCAAACTTATGGCAAATTAAGTAACAATAAAAATAATGCGATTTTGATTTGTCATGCTTTGACTGGAGATCAATATGTGGCCTCCACTAATCCTGTAACTGGTAAGCCTGGCTGGTGGGATTATATGGTTGGGCCAGGAAAGACAATTGATACGGATAAATATTTTGTGATTTGTCCAAATGTTATTGGTGGTTGTATGGGATCTTTTGGGCCTAAAGAGGTTAATCCTAAGACTGGTAAGGCTTATGGGGTTGATTTTCCGTTTTTGACAATTGAGGATATGGTGAATTCACAGAAGCTGTTAATTGAGGAGTTTGGCATTAGAAGGTTACACGCTGTTATTGGTGGATCTTTTGGAGGAGCCATGGCGCTTTCTTGGTCGGTAATTCATCCGCGAATGGTTAATAAGGTAATCCCGATTTCTACTTCTTATAGACATTCTCCGCAAAATATTGCGTTTCATGAAGTGGGAAGACAGGCGATTATGGCTGATTCTGATTGGTGTAATGGTGATTATATTGCGCAGAAAAAACATCCAAGTAAGGGGCTGGCTGTTGCTAGGATGACGGCTCATATTACTTATTTGTCGGAAACTTCTTTGCATAAAAAATTTGGTAGAAATTTACAGGATAAGGATTATTATTCCTTTAATTTCAAGCCGGATTTTCAGGTCGAAAGTTACTTGCACCATCAAGGGTATAGCTTTGTTGAGAGGTTTGACGCTAATTCGTACTTATATATTACCAAGGCTTTGGATTATTTTGATTTAGAGACTGATTTTAATGGTAATTTGGCTTCAGCCTTCATTGGAACTGCGGCTTATAAACCTAAATTTTGTGTAATTTCTTTTTCTGATGATTGGTTATTTCCGCCAGCAGAAGCAAAAAAACTTATAAAAGCATTGATTTCTAGCGGCCTTGATGTTAGTTCAATTAGTATAGAAAGTTCTTCTGGTCATGATTCTTTTTTAATAGAAAATGATTATTTGAAAAATGCAATTAAAGGTTTTTTGGGCTAAAAAATTGAAATAAATTATGAAAAATAATTCTCAAAAAGATAGTCAGTTAAGATACGATCTGGAGCTTATTGTGGATCTTGTGAAAAAGGATTCGAAGGTTCTTGATATTGGTTGTGGTGATGGAGAGCTGCTGGAGCTTTTAGTAAAAAAGAAGAAATGTGATGCTCGAGGAATTGAAATATCACCACATTTAGTTAGTAGAGCTTTAATTAAGGGTTTATCGGTGATTCAAGGTGATGCTGAGGAGGATATTCAAAATTATCCAGATAATAGCTTTGATTATGCAATTTTAAGTCACACTATCCAAGCAACAAAAAGACCGGATTTGGTTATCGAAGAGATGCTGCGTATTGCTGATAAGGTGATTGTGTCGCTGCCGAATTTTGCTCATTTTAGAAATAGATTTCATTTATTTTTCAAAGGTGTTATGCCTGTAAACGAGTCTATACCTTATCAATGGTATGAGACTCCAAATATTCACTTTTGTTCGATTGATGATTTTAAAAATTTATGCAATGATATGAATATAAAAATTATTCAGGAGAAATATCTTTTTGGTAAATGTTTGATAAATAATCACTTGTTGGTTAATTTAATTGCCGATTATGGAATATTTTTAATTGAAAGTGATGATCGCGCAGCTTTGACTAATCCGGCTATTGTGGATGATAGAAAGAAAGCTGGTCAGGGTAGCGCTAATTTTCAACCAATATAATTTAACGATGAGAGTATTTCTAGTAGCTATTTTTTTGTGTTGTGGGTTGAGTGGCACTTCTTTTGCTAACCATCATAAAATGAATTACAATTCTGATTTAAAGGCAAAAGACAAAAATGGCAAAAGGTATTATAAGAAAAAAAAGTGGAGTGGAACTGGTGGGGCTATTGATAATTTTGCGCAAAAAACTATCGTTCGAGAAAAAAATAAAAATATAAAAAGTCCAATACATGCTATGAATGTTGGACCTTCAAATAGAGCTAGAAAAGATAAAGATTCTTCAATTAAAGAGCCAATTCAAAACAGAAAATATAGCAATGTAGATGGCGAGGTTGTTGAAGGTATTTATGATGATATGGATGTAATTATGAGAAATGGTCGCTATGTTGGTTATTATAAGGTTGGAGATCCTTATAAAATTGATGATTTATATTATTATCCGCAAGAATATGAAAATTATGAGGAAATTGGCGTGGCTTCTTGGTATGGAGAGGATTTTGACGGAAAATTGACCGCAAATGGCGAAATATATGATCTAAGCATGATGACAGCGGCTCATCGCACCCTTCCTATGCCGTCAATTGTAAAGGTTACAAATTTGGCAAATCAGAAGTCAGTTTTGGTCAGAGTCAACGATCGCGGCCCTTTTGCTAAGAATCGGATCATTGATTTATCAAAAAAAGCTTCTGAAGTACTTGATTATAGAGATAAAGGTACTATAATGGTAAAGGTGGAGCTTGATAATGAGAAAACGGCTGAGCTTCGCGAGAAACTTAAATTAAATATAAAATGAGTTACAAAAATAAAAAATACAGCGCGGATTTAAATTACGAAACCAAATTGGTTAGAGCTGGCACGCTTAGATCGAACTTTGGCGAGACTTCTGAGGCGATTTACATGAACTCAGGATTTTGCTATAATGATGCCCAAACTGCTGAAAAGAGGTTCAACGGCGATGAGCCTGGGTTTGTTTACTCTAGATATGTAAATCCGACTTTACAGATGCTTGAAGATAAGCTAACAGCGATAGAGCCGGGCGCGCAGGCTGCGTGTGTGACTGCGTCTGGGATGGCTGCGGTTTTTGCTTCGATTATGTGTCAGATTAAGGCTGGCGATCATTTTATTGCCTCAAGAGTGCTTTTTGGCTCTTGTTTTCATATTGCAACGAAAATTTTGCCAAATTATGGCGTCGAAGTAACTTTAGTCGATGGAACCAACGAAGAAGAGTGGCGAGGCGCTTTCAAAGAGAACACCAAACTTGTGTTTATTGAAACTCCGGCTAATCCAAATTTAGAGATTGTGGATATTGAGTTTGTGGCCAATTTATGTAAGCAAAATGGTGCGCAGTTGATTGTTGATAATATTTTTGCTTCGCCTTACTGCCAGAGTCCATTTGAGCTTGGGGCGGATATTGTGGTTTATTCTTCGACAAAGCATATGGACGGACAGGGAAGGTCGCTTGGCGGCGCTGTTTTGGGAACTGAAGAATTCATCAAAGAAACTTTACTTCCTTTTCATCGTCACACTGGACCGGCTTTGTCGCCATTTAATGCTTGGATTGTGTATAAATCACTTGAGACTTTTTCACTTAGAATGGAAAGACATTGTGATAATGCGCTGAAAGTTGCTCAATTTTTGGAAAGCCATCCAAAGGTTTCTAGAGTGCTTTATCCTGCTTTAGAGTCTCATCCACAATATGAAATTGCTAAGAGACAGATGAAAAAGGGCGGGGCGATGCTTGCTTTTGAGATTAATGGCTCAAAACAGGACACTTTTGCCTTCATGAATAAGCTGCAATTAGTGGATATTTCAAATAATTTGGGCGATGCGAAGTCGCTTATCACTCATCCAAGTACCACGACTCATTCTAATTTGGAAGAGGAAGATCGCCTTGAGATTGGTATCACCCAATCAATGTGTCGACTTTCAGTTGGTATTGAAAATGTTGATGATCTAATTGCTGATTTTAAGCGGGCACTGAGCTAGAAACTATTTTTCAGTGTACCATGGTACACTGATTTAGCATTTTTTAGCAAACATTTTACGATTTTTTCACTTTTTCCTTGCATTAATTCCTAAAATGTGGTATAATAGCAATAGATATTAAAAAATGATTAATATATTATGCCAAGTTTTGATGTTGTTTCAAAAATAGATCTACAAGAGGTTGATAATGCTGTAAATTCAGTGAATCGAGAGCTTTCAAACCGCTATGACTTCAAAGGAGCTAAATTTACGATTGAAATCGACCAAAAAGAGAAAAAAATCAATATAAACGCCCCAGATGAGTATAAATTAGGGCAAATTAGTGACTCTCTTAAGGTTTATTGTGTAAAAAGAGGTATTGATGTTAAGGCACTTGATTTTGGCAAAGAAGAGTCCGCAGCCAATAATAGTTATCGCCAGACAGTTAAATTAAAAGACGGAATTGAGCAAGAATTGGCAAAAAGGATTACCAAGGATATAAAATCGAAGAAAATGAAGGTCCAGGCTTCGATTCGCGGCGATGAGTTAAGAGTTGAAGGCAAAAAAAGAGATGATTTGCAAGAGGTTATGAATTTTTTAAAGTCGGAAAACTACGAGGCAGCTTTGCAATTTATTAATTTTAGGGATTGATTATGTTTACTTTACTAAAAAATCTTTTCAAGAATGCATTTAAGTTCGCGTTTACCTTTTCTTTAGCACTTGCTGTAACTGCGATTGTAGGAACTGTGGGGGTGTTTACTTATGTATATGCAAGATCCCAGGACGTTTTGGTAAAAACTGTTACTGGTAAAACAAGTGCGGTTGGCGATCAGTCTGCAAATGCGATAGCCAATGCTATTCTTGGGGTTGTTTCTAAAACTTGGGCTTATAATTTTTCGATTGCGACTGATCTTGGAAAGGATATTGGTGACATTGCCAGCGCAGCAAGCTCTGCTCTTGGCATTAAGGGTGTTCCCAATGGAAAGGCTGTTGTTCCTGCCGATCCTAATATAAAATCGAAGCTGGGAAATGTTTTGAGAGATTATGATAAAGCAAAAAAAGTCAGTAGTCCTGCACTAAAAATCCATCCAACCGATGTCTTAGATATAGAACCTGGAAGCTCTCCTAACCCAACTTCGTCTAAACCAGTTGTAAGTGCCGGTAGGGCTTCTTCGCCAAGAAGTACAACTTCTTAGCCTCCGCCTATGAAATGAACTATTTCGATTTTGTCTCCTTCGTTGATTTGGCTTAGCTCAAATCGCCCAGCGTCAACAATTTCCAAATTTTTTTCTACGGCGACTTTTGCAATATCAAGATCTAAATTTTTAATAAGATCGGATATTTTGGAATCTTTTTCTATGGAAAAATTCTCCCCATTTACTAAAATGTTAATTTTACTCATTTTATAGTTGTATTTCAATCCATAAACAATTATTATTATATAGATAAGAGAAAATAAAATCAATAAAATTATGAAGATTCATAATAAATATTTATTCGACAATACGGCCAAGCTGTTTTTTATCGTACTTACTGTGCTGATATCGATAGTTTGGTTTAGTAAAACTATTTCTTTCGTAAGGTACATTACGGACAATGGAATCGAGACCTCGCAGTTTTTTTACTTGTTTATTTTGATATTGCCAGCGATTTTGGTTTATATGATTCCGGTTTCGCTATTTATTGCAACTGCGTTTACGCTGAATAAAATGTTGGTAAATAATGAGATATCGGTGCTCAGAAGCTCTGGTTTATCGGACATGAAGATTTCTGTTCCAATTATTAAGATTTCGCTATATATGGCTTTTTTCTGCCTTATAATTACAACAATTTTAATGCCTTATAGCAATAAGAAGCTTAGCGTTACACAGCAAAACCTCAAGAATAATTATACTAATATTGCTTTTACTGAAGGTGTTTTTGAAAATATGAAGGATATTACTATTTTTGTGTCCGAGAAGAAGGAGGATGCTACTTTGGTTGGTATTATGCTCAATGATAATAGGAATAAAGATGTTTCTTTGACTATTACTGCTCAAGAAGGAAGGCTTGGGATAAAGAATGATAAGTTGTTTTTATATATGACAGAAGGAACCGTTCAAAGATTTATTAATTCGTCGATGCAAACTGATGTCTTGGAGTTTGATAGCTATGTTTTTAATTTAACTGAAGAGGAAAAAGTCGAAGAGCGCAAAGCTTGGAAGGCCAGGGAAAGGTACATTCATGAATTAATAAACCCAACAGATACCTATACCAAAGATCAAGAAAGGGAGTATATTGCGCAGGTGCATAAAAGAATTATTACCTCTTTATTTGGTATTACGATGGTGGTTATTTGCTTAATGTTTATGCTTAAAAAAGATTTTAGCAGAAGAGGTAATTTATATTCTATTATATATACCGTGGTTGCTTCGACGATATTTTTAGGTATTGCAATATCGCTTTTTAGGATATCTGAGGTTAATTTGGATTTTATATATCTAAATTATTTTAATTTTATTGTTTTTACTTTTATTCCTTTATATATACTTAGAAAAGGGAGGATCGGAAGATGATGAAAAATATTATTAGACTATTATTACATTTGAGCTTTTACCTAAAGGTAAACCGTTATTTGTGCAAATGTTTTTTGATAAATTTTATAAAAATATTTGCAGCGTTTTTTATCGTGATATTTTTCTTGAATTTCGTTGATAGTATTGATACTTCTTCGGTTGAGGTGCCACTGCTTACTTCGATGAGTATTGCGGCTTTGAAAGTTCCTGACTTTTTGAATTCTATTTCGCCTTCATTGGTGTTATTTGCGTCTTTGGCAACATTTTTTAATCTTTCAAATCGAAGCGAAATAACCATAATTAGATGCTCTGGCTATTCAATGTGGCATATTATGGCACCTTTAGTTGTGGTTACTTTTTTGATAGGTGTTTTTTGGGTTACTGCCTATAATAATTTGAGTATTTATTCTTATAGATTGTCGACAAAAATGGAATCTCAGATATATAGTAATAATGCTAGAGAGGTTATTAGGCCTAAGTCTGGAATTTGGATTAAGCAAAATAATCCTGAATTTGATAACGGCTATATTATTGTTAAATCAAAGATGCTTTATAAGGACAATATTGAAATGATTTCAAATTCTTTGTGGTTTTTCAACAATGAATATAAATTTTATAAAAAAATTGATTCTAATCAGATGTTTTTAAGGAATGGTTACTGGGAAATTCCATCGGCTATTGTAAATGGTAAAGAGGCTCTTAATTCTCAAGTTAATGCTTTGACTGTTAAAAGTAATTTAAATTATGATATTTTTTCAGAAAAGTTTTTAAATAACCTTGAAGACCCAAGGCTTTTTTCTATTTTTTCTATACCTCAAGTAATTAAAGATTTAAAAGAGCTTGGACTTAATTCAACAAAGTTTGAGGTGCAACTTAATTACTTAATATCTTTGCCAATTTTATTTTCAATTATGGTTTTAATATCTTCATTTTTTGGTATTAATAGCTTTCGCGACAAACGCTCAGCAATGAAGCTTGTTTTTGGTTTGGCGGTGGGGCTTGCGATTTATATTATGATTAATCTTATTAAGGCCCTGGGGGCTTCAAAAATAATACCAGTCTTTGTTTCAACTTGGTTGGTAGTGTCCATCTGTTTTGCTATTTCGATAATTGTATTATATAAAAAAGAAGAGCAATGATAAAAGATTTGATTGTAAAATTTTTAGTTTTATTGATAAGATTTTACCAAAAATATATTTCTATTATTTTTGGAGCCTCTAAATGTAGATTTAATCCTACATGTTCGAATTATTGCATTGAGGCGATAAGAAAAAAAGGTTTAGTTAAGGGACTTTTGCTCGGGATTTATCGTATTTTAAGATGTAATCCTTTTAATAGCGGAGGTAATGATTTTGTTAAATAATTATTTAATTATAAATATAAGTGGTTAAATTAAAGAGATCATTAACATTATTACTATTTTTGACTGTTTTACTGCCCGTAAGTGCTTACTCGCAAGAAGAGAAGGTAAAAATTGTGACTGAGAAATTTGATTTTGATACTGATTCTGATTTAAATGATTATTTAAAGGAAAAACAAAAAGAGTCGAGCAAGAAAAATAAGGTTGATGTTGAGATGCTTGGCCTTGACGATGTTGCTCCAAAAGCAACGAACACTAAAAAAGAAGAAGCTCCGCCAGTTGCTATTGATAATATTGTTAAAGATGAAGATGAGAAACCAGAAAAAATAGAGGCTGAATTGCCAATTGCAAACTCTTTGCCTGTTGTTAAAATAGAAGCCAAGAATGAGAATGAGGAAGTAAAAAAAGATGATGAGCCTAAACAGGAAAATGATAAAGCAAAAGCGCCGATAAATAGCAAGGAAAATAAACCAGAAGCCGATGTTGCTGATGAAAAGCCTTCTAAAAATGGGATATTTGGCAAAATAAAAAGCTTTATAAATAAAAAAACTGACCATGAAAAGAAGAAAATTACAATAAAGCTTGGCAAAGAAGAAGAAAAAAAGGTCGAGGAAGGGAAAAAAACCGAGCAGGAGCTTGAAAATGAAAGGCTGGAGAGGCTTGCTAAAGAAAAAGAAGAGAGACTTGATAGGTTAAGAAAAAAATATTTACTTAAAATACAGTCAAAAGAGGATAATATTGAAGAGGAGGATTCAAAATTTATCGTCCCACAAAAGAAAGAATTAAGTTGGAGTGATAGTTTTTACAAAACTGTAGATATGGCTCCACCAATTATTTCGCGTAGTAGAAGTGAGGATAATTCACATATTCCAATTATTCCAACCTTTAGAGAAAGGATTGATGGTTTGTTTTCGACGATAAAATCTGATGACATTAGTGCTTTTAATAATTTTTATAAAAAAATCGCAATTCCTGATCTTAGAAATGAAAAAGGGGATACAATATTAACCTATGCCTTGTTACTAAAAAGACATAGTGTAGTACTTTCTATTCTTTCAAAAGGAGCAGACCCAGACCTGCCAAATGCGCTTGGTCACACTCCTCTTGATATTGCAATTGAATCACTTGATTTGAAATCTGTGAAAATACTAATTGACAATCATGTGGATATAGGTTATATTGATAAGTATAATAGAACATATCTTATGCTGGCTGCAAGAAAAGGTTATTTGCCCGTTGTACAGCTGTTGGTTGAGTCCGGCGCTGATGTTAATAAGGCAGATTCCTATGGAAGAACCGCTTTGAATATTGCATATAGGCATAAGAAGGAGGTAGTGGCTAAATATTTACTTAAGAATGGAGCTAAAACATGGATTGAAAAACCTTATGATAAAGGCAACCAAGAATTAATTAAAGAACTTGAAAATAGGTGGAAAACACCCGTTTTTAATTCACAATAATAAATAAATGCTACGCAGAATACTGGTAACATTATTATTAATAACATCCTTCATCCTTAAAACGGGCAACATATCTGCTTCTGAAAATTTCAATGGCAGTGAAGATTTTGACACTGGTATTACCTCTTTGATGAATGCTGTTGCGGCTAAGGATTATAAGGCTATTGAGTTTTTCATTAAGATTAACCCGCTGGATATCAATGCGCAAAATATTGGTGAAGCAACCGCCTTGCACTTGGCTGTTAGAGGTAATGATATTATTGCTACAAAAATATTGATTGATAGCGGGGCTGATGTAAATATTAAAGATATCGCAGGCTATAGCCCAGCGATGCGAGCCTGTTTTTATGGCTATAATGATGTTTTTAATATTTTAAAGGATAACAGTATTATTAATTATAAATTGCTGAATAATGAAGGTGATGGCTTCATTATTTTAAGCGCCTTGTCTAAGAATATTGTGTGTTTACAGGAAACTTTAAGAAATATTATTCCAATTCGAGATCTTTCAATTGATGAACTTAAAGATCGTTTAAATAAGGCTTTCATTATCTCTTTAGCTAAAGATGATAATGAGTCAAAAGAGTTGCTGCTAAAATATTTGAATAAGTTGCAAATTTTTCAGCAAAAAGTTAGAAACCTTTCTAGAATTAATGGCGAATTTGAGGTTCAAAAGAAAAATACCGTATCAAGAGAAGAGTCAGAAGATAAAAATACTTCTGGTAAAAGGGTGTATAAGCTTAAAAGCGGCTATAAAAGTGTAAAAATTGAAGACAAAAATATCGCCGATGCTAGAAAAGCAAAGAAAAAAATTAGATATAGAATTAAAAAGCCGACTGAGTTGAAAAGCAATAAATCAGAATATAAATTAAAAAATGGTTCGAAGGGAGCTTTAAATACAAAGCCTAGACAAAAAATATCAGACTCTAGAATGAATGATAGGGATGAATTTACTTTTAATAAAACGATAATTATCGATTAGAATTGTCCTTATTTATTTTAACAATTTTTAAGGGTTTTGCAATAATTGTTTTTAATGAAAAATTATTATTTAGAAAAATATGATTTAGTTGTTATTGGTTCAGGCGGAGCAGGTCTCATGGCAGCAATTTCAGCCGCAGAATCTGGTCTTAGAAAAATAGCAGTAATTTCCAAGGTTAAACCTTTAAATAGCCATACTGGTGCTGCTAAAGGGGGGATTAATGCTGCGCTTGGCAATGTAACCAAAGACGATTGGCGCTGGCATTTACATGACACATTGAAAGGCGCAGACGGATTGGCTGATGCTGATGCTTGTGAGATTTTATGCAGAAATGCTAAAGCGGCAATTGAGGATCTTGAGGCTCTTGGGGTTGAATTTTCTCGAGACAAAAGCGGTCAAATAGCCCAGCGTAAATACGGTGGCCAAAGGCTTAACAATGGTGCTGGGGATTTAGCATATCGAGCCTGCTATTCTAAAGATCATACTGGCAAAACAATTTTAAGCAGCCTTTATGAGAAAGCCCTTGGTTTAGAAATTAATTTTTACGATGAGTTTTTTGCTTTAGATTTATTGTTGAGCGATGGTAATTGTTACGGCTGTGTGGCTTTGGATATTGAAACTGGCGAATTAACAGCTTTTGAGGCAACAAATACCTTAATTGCAACTGGTGGTTATAGTCAGATTTATCATACAACTACTTCTGCTAATATTTGTACTGGTGATGGGACGGCGTTGGTGTTTAAGAATGGTTTGCCGCTTCAGGATATGGAATTCATTCAATTTCACCCAAGTGGCATCGCTGGGCAAGGATTTTTAATCACAGAGGCTGCTCGATCAGAAGGTGGCTATTTGATCAATAGCGAGGGCGAGCGCTTCATGAAAAATTATGATCCACAAATGATGGAGCTTTCTTCGCGCGATGTGATTGCTAGGGCGATTTCTACTGAAATTGTCGAAGGAAGAGGTGTTGGCGATCAAAAAAACGGGGTTTATTTGGATTTGCGACATCTTGATGATGATATTTTTGTCAATAAAATTCCTGGCGTGGTTGAGATTGCTCAGGATCTTGCGAAAATTGATGTTCGCCGCGAGTCAATTATTATTGCTCCGTCAGCGCACTATAATATGGGCGGAATTCCAACTAACCTACAGTGTCGAGTTGTTTCTTCAGAAGGGCAAGTCGTAGAAGGTTTAATGGCAGTAGGAGAGGCCGCGTGTCTTTCTGTGCACGGAGCAAATCGCCTTGGCTGCAATTCTTTACTTGATTTGATTGTGTTTGGCAAGATTGCTGGACAAGAGGCTGCTAATACTGAATCCAAGCTTAATGATGTGAATCTAGAGTCGCTAATTAATCAAAAGATTCAAAATTTTTGCGACTTAGTTGAGTTTGATCAATCTACAAATGCAGATGATTTATCTCGAATTAAATCTGATCTGCAAAACATCAATGAAAGGCATTTGGGCGTCTTTAGAAGCGATAAATTGATGCAAGATGGATTTAGGCAGCTTGAAGAAATAAAAGCAAGATTAGAAAGTTACAGCCTAAAAAATAAATCGCCAAATTATAATTTAGAATTAATCGAGTTTCTTGAAATTCAAAATCTTTACCTAAATTCCTTTGCCTCTTTCAAAGCAGCACTGGCCCGCAAAGAGAGTAGGGGCGCGCATTTTAATATCGATTACCCAAAGAAAGATGACAAGAATTGGCTCAGGCATTCCCTGGTTAGTCTTTAGTCGTTTTTTTAGCTGAAGTTTTTCTGCGACCGCGACCTCGTTTTGGTCTGTTCGCAGCCTCAACCAAAAGATCAATCGCCCGATCAAGCTCTATAGTCAAGACATCATCATCCTTTAGCGAAGCATATTGCTTTTCATGCACAACATACGGCCCATAAGGTCCAATGCTGGCGTTAACCTTCTTACCAGTTTCAGGATGCAAGCCAATTTCACGCGGTAAACTTAACAATCCAATTGCCTGTTTAACATCAAGCTGCTCTGGGTCAATATTTTTTGGCAAAGAAATTCGTTTTGGCTTTTGAACCTTTTCTTTTTTAGGTTTTTTGGGCTTAGGAGGTTTTTTCCCAGCCTTTTTGGCTTTCGCCATTCTTTCTTTTTCAGCAGCTTCAAATTCAGCCAAATAATCAGCTCGTCTTTTAGCAACTTCCTCAGCGCTAATTAACTTGCCATTTTCATCTAAATTATCGCTACCTTCAAGCTCCAAATATAACCCATAAGGCCCAAGTTTCACAACAATATCTAAACCAGTCTCTGGATCCTTTCCAATAATTTTTGGTTCATGAGTGGATTTTTTGACAACATTACCATCAGCGTCAATTTCCCCATCCTTGTCAAATACATGCATGGTGTTTTTGCACTCAGGATAGTTTGAGCAGCCCATGAAAGAGCCAAATTTTCCAAGTCTAAGGCCTAATTTTCCGTCTTTACAGCTTGGACAATCATTTTTAACGCTACCATCTTCATTTAGGCCAAAAATTTGTCCACCGATTTTTTGATTCAAAATCTCAAGTACATCGGTAAATTCTTTGGCTCCAACTTCTTTGATGTTGGCATTAAAAGCATCCCAGAAAGTCGACAAGAACTTTTTCCAGTCCAGATCTCCATTTGAAATCACATCGAGCTCATCTTCAATTGTGGCTGTGTAGTCGTACTCAATATATTTTACGAAAAACTCCTTTAAGAATGTAGTCACAATACGACCACGCTCTTCCGGAAAGAATCTTCGCGAGTCGATCTTAACATAGCCTCGATCCTGTAGTACAGAAATAATATTTGCATAAGTCGACGGACGCCCAATCCCAAGCTCCTCAAGCTTCTTAACCAAGCTTGCCTCAGAATATCTCGGCGGAGGTTGAGTGAAATGCTGATCAGGGCGAACCTCAATCAAACCAAGATCCTGCTTAGGCTCTAGTGGAGGTAGGATTCTGTCACCATCTTCTTCTACCACATCATCTTCATCCTCTTTGTAAACGCGATAAAAACCATCGAATTTAATTACCGACCCGGTAGCTCTAGCCTTGGCGTAATCAGGAATTGTTTGAATAGTTGCGGTAACTTGATCGAAAATTACATCAGACATTTGCGAAGCAAGCATTCTTTTAAAAATAAGGTCATAAAGCCTGTATTGATCGTCTTCCATGTAATTTTTAATCGAAGCCGGATCAATATTTGGATCAACGGGTCTAATCGCCTCGTGAGCTTCTTGCGCGTTTTTAACTTTGCCTTTAAAAATATTTGGGTTTTCAGGCAAGTAATCTTTGCCAAAAGTTGACAAGATATATTCACGAGCCTTTTCAATCCCCTCTGGAGCAACAGAAATACTATCCGTTCTCATATAGGTGATTAAACCTTGATTAGCACCATCAATCTCAATTCCTTCATATAATCTTTGAGCAAGCATCATGGTCTTTTTAGCCGTAAAGCCAAGCTTACGAGCAGCCTCTTGCTGTAGAGATGAGGTAATAAAAGGTGGATTTGGCCTTCTTTTGGTTTGTTTTTTAACAACATCAATAACCTGGTATTTTTTCTCATCAAGAAGTTTCTTGACGTCACCAGCTGATTTCTCGTCAATAATCGTGAATTTTTCGAGCTTTTTACCTTCTAATTCAAATAAATTAGCAGTAAATTTGGCTTTTTCATCAGTTTCAAGGTCAATTTTGATATCCCAATATTCCTTGCTTTTGAAGGCTTCGATTTCCTCTTCGCGGTCGCAAATAATTCTTAAAGCCACAGATTGAACCCTTCCGGCAGAGCGGCTTCCTGGTAATTTTCTCCATAAAATTGGTGACAAAGTAAAGCCAACCAGATAGTCCAAAGCCCTACGTGCTTGCTGGGCATTGACTAGATCCATGTCAAGTTTGCGAGGATTTTCAACAGCCTTAATAATCGAGTTTTTGGTAATTGCATTAAATACAACCCTTTCAACTGGAGTGGAAGGCTTGATCGCTTTCCTTTGTTTTAAAGCCTCAATAACATGCCAGGCAATAGCTTCTCCTTCGCGATCCGGATCGGGAGCAAGTAATATTCTGTCGCATTTTTTAGCAGCATCAACAATCGCCTTCACATGTTTAGTAGATTTTGGCGAAATCTGATAGTGAAGCTTAAAGCCGTTTTCAGGTTCAACTGAGCCATTTTTACTCGGCAAATCGCGAATATGCCCAAATGAAGCCATTACAGTATAATCACGCCCAAGATATTTTGAAATAGTCCTGGCTTTTGCCGGTGATTCGACAATTAGCAAATTTTTCATTCAAATCAATAAAATTTAAAAAAATAACGCACTCCACTTCAATTATACCATGAGTTTGTGGTAAAGTCAATGTTTTCTCGATTCTTAAAAGGCGCGAAATCTATAAAGCCACTTATAATGGGCATTTATAGCTTAAAAAGGCTTACTGTAGGGATCTTGAGCCAATTGTAGCGTTTTGCTACACAATATCCAAACCGATATCTACTGCTAAGGCAGAGTGGGTTAGGGCTCCAATTGAAATATAATCGATTTCTAAACCTCTAAAACTCTCAATATTATCTAAAGTAACGCCGCCAGAAACCTCAATTTTCGTTTTACCAGCAACGATTTCGATCGCTTTTTTAATTTGATCGACACTCATATTATCGAGCATAATTCTATCTGGCCTTAAATCACAAATCGCTTTAACCTGATCTAAATTATCACATTCAACTATAATTTCAAGACCTTTTTTGTTATTTTTTAATGCCTTGTTTACCGTTTGAGCAATGTTTAGGCCAGCTGCTATATGGTTATCCTTGATTAAAATTGCGTCTGATAGATCATTTCTATGGTTTTTAGCTCCTCCACAAAAAGTTGCATATTTTTCAATTTCTCGAAGACCAATCGTGGTTTTTCTAGTATCTAATATTGTAATCTTCTCATCATTTAGTTTTGTTACAAACTGTTTTGTCAGGCTAGATATGCCGCTTAGGTGCTGTAGGGTATTTAAAATCACTCGTTCAGCAGCAAAAATTAGCCTAGCGTTGCCTCTTCCGACAATAATTGCGTCATTTTTTGCTATAAAGTCGCCATCAGTAGCCTTGATTTCGTAGGATAGGTTGCTATTTGCAAATTTTGCTGAATTTTTTAGCAATTTAAAGCAAATATCGACGCTAGCCACGCCACAGACCACAAGATCTTGCCTTGCGTTAATTGCAAAATCAACTTCGTAGTTAGGCTCTAAAGTTAAATCGCTAGTCACATCATCAAGCGCAAAGTCTTCTTCTAAGGCAATTTGGATGATTTTGGTAAGCTTCTCTAAATATGTCATTTGCAATTATGTGGATTAAAATTGTTATTTTTGAGCTTTTTTAGTCTAACATTAATAAAATAGCGAATGAAATTCATGTCGTCACTTGAAATTGTAACATTTTTTTTATTTAAATCATCAATTAAATTTTGAATTGCAAAGAAAGCTAAGCAACCATCGCCATTTTTGGCGTGAATGAAGGCTGAGACTTGTTTTGTCCAAAGCGGGGCTTTTGGATCTTTATTTTGAGCCAATAGATTTGCAAGTCTAAGTGCTCTATGATTATCTTCAATTTTTTGGGCTAAATATATGGATTGAAAGACCCACCACCAATTTCTGTCGATATTTGATCTTCCTCTTTTTTCGAGGTAATTGATTAGATGTTCAACTTTTTTATCATCCTCGATATTTGAGTAAGTATAAGCTGCTAAAGATGGGATTTGGTTGGATTCTTCATTTAGACTGTCCATAAAAATAAACCAATCATGTAATTTTTGATAGTCGTAGAATTTTAGTGGAGCAAAGCCAGCGTAGATGTCTCCGGCATTTTGGATTCTTAAAGATAAGGATCGAAATAGAAACTCATCATCACCAAGCGAAGCCAATTTAGCGTATTTAGGACTCATTGGCCTAGGTACGATCTCAAATTCAGGCTTAATATTTTTAGTATAATTCCAAAAAGCAAGTTGCAATAATAGTGCAGCAAAGAATAGGTATAGATATTTCCTATTTATAATCATGGTTTTTTAGTCTTATCATTCCATCACAAGCCTCAACCGCAAATCCACCTTTGTCTTTTTGGTCGATATCAGCTCTAGCAAAGGCTTGAGCTCGATTTTCAACGGTAATTATACCATTTCCAATTGCTAATTCTTTTTCTATGGTTAGTTTCATGATTCCTTGGGCGCTTTGTGTAGTGACAATATCATAATGACTAGTTTCGCCGCGAATCACGCATCCAAGCGCCACATATCCGTCATATTTGTCATTTTTGGAGTTAATTGAAATCGCGTAGGGGATTTCTAGGGCTCCACTGAGGTTTAGGACATCATATTCATGGCCAAGTTCTTTTAATTTACTTTCAGCACCCTGAAGCAACATATCCGATATATCTTCGTAAAATCTAGCTTGTACAATTAGTATTTTAGCCATAATTTGTTATTTTTTTTATTGCAAGACTTTGCAAGGTAAAGTCGCAGCAATCTTGAAACTTAATTATATATCATAAAATTCAAAAAATCTAGTTTATTTTTACATTTAATAAGATATAATTAATATATAATATAATAAAAAAACTATGTCTGCGATAATAAATAGCTTTTTGTTCATTTTTTTTGTTGCTTTTGCATCTGATTGGCTGATTTTTGGCTTTCAAATATCGCATTTGTTGATTATTTTTCTATCAGCCTTGGCGACAAGCCTAATATGCTATAATTTGCAAATAATCAAGAAAGACGGCGAGCTGAGCTTTCTTTATTTAAATCTATATTCTTTGTTTTTAAAGAAATATTTTACTGATTTTGTGACGATGGCTCTTTCTTTGCATAAGCCATTTTTCGTTAAATTTGAGCTAAACCCGACATTATTTGAAGTGCAAATAGAAGATCACAAGAAGATCAACAGGTCGATCCTATGCTCTGCTGTTAATATGTCGCAGGGGTTGCTTGTTTATAGTATTAAAAAAGATATAGCTTTGATATATTGTTTAAATGAGTATAATTATACCAGTTTAAATTTTCTTAGATTGACTAAGGATGTAAAGGATATGAATGATAATAGCTTAGTGTAAATGAGTAAAGATAGAGTAAAGTTTCTTGAAAAGGAGCTTAAAAAACATAATGATTTGTATCATGGTTTGGATAATCCAAAAATTAGTGATGCGAGTTATGACGAGATGAAGGCGGAGCTTAAGACTTTATATGAGGCGAATCCTGACCTACGCGCAAGCCCTTCTGTTTTGGATGAAGTTGGAGCTAAGCCACTGGAGAGTTTTGGTAAAATCACTCATTCAAAGTCGATGCTTTCGCTTGGTAATGCTTTTAGTGAAGAGGATTTGCGTGATTTTATTGATCGCATCAAAAGGTTTCTTGGCATGGAAGTCGAGGTTAGAAAGGGTGATACTTTGGATTTATTTGCTGATAATTCGCCAAAATCTGATCTTGAGTTTTTTTGTGAGCCAAAAATTGATGGCTTGTCATTTTCTTCGCGTTATGAAAATGGCGAGCTGAAATATGTTGCAACTAGAGGAGACGGTGCAATTGGTGAGGATGTGACTCAAAATGTTAAGACTTTGCGTGATTTTCCTCATAAGCTCAAAGGTGATAATTTGCCAAAAGTTCTAGAGGTTCGAGGTGAAATTTACATGCCAAAATCTGAGTTTACTAGGCTTAATAAGACTCAAGAAGAATCCGGAGGCAAGGTTTTTGCCAATCCGAGAAATGCCGCGGCTGGGTCTTTGCGTCAACTTGACTCAAATATTACGAAATCGAGGAATTTAAGGTATTTTGCATACTCCCCGGGAGTATATTCTGATGATTTTAAGTGTAATTCACATAAAGAATTCATAAAAAAGATTGAAGATTTTGGTTTTTGCATCGAGCCAAATTCGAAATATTGCAAAAATATCGAAGAGATCATGGCTTTATATGACAAGATTTCGGACAAAAGGTTTGAACTTGATTACGATATTGATGGTATGGTTTACAAGGTTAATGATTTTGCTTTGCAAAAGAGACTTGGTTATGTTTCTTCTTCGCCGCGCTACGCTATTGCTCATAAATTCCCAGCTCAAACGGCTAAAACCAAAGTTGAAGACATTGTTATTCAAGTCGGTAGAACCGGTGCGCTAACTCCGGTGGCGGTGCTAACTGCGGTTAATATTGGTGGAGTCATGGTTTCGCGTGCTTCACTTCATAATCAAGATGAGATTGCTCGGCGCAATGTTAGAAAAGGCGATGTTGTGGTGGTAAAAAGAGCGGGGGATGTGATTCCGCAAATTATTGAAACCGACATTAGCAAAAGGCAAGAAGGGTCACAGCGTTTTGAGTTTCCGCGGGATTGCCCGTCTTGCGGCTCAAGGATTATTAAATTTGAAGATGATGTGGTACTTAGATGTACTAACGGCTTAAATTGTCAAGCACAGCTAGTTGAGACTCTTAAGCATTTTGTTTCCAAAGATGCTTTGGATATTGCTGGACTTGGTAAAAAGCAAATTGAGAATTTTTATGAAGATGGTTTGATCAAGTCTTTTGCGGATATTTTTACTTTACAAGAGCGAAATAGCAAGGTTAAAGAAGAAAAAAAGCTTGAAAATAAAGAGGGATTTGGCGAAAAATCGACAAATAATTTATTTGCAGCAATTAATCAAAAGCGCGAGGTGTCGCTGGAGAAATTCATTTATTCAATTGGTATTAGACATATTGGAATTACTACTGCTAAGATTATTGCTGGTCATTTTGGTAATTATGAAAATTTCAAGAAGACCATGATTCGTTTTTCCAAATTAAGCGAGGAGGATTTGAAAATTAATGCTGATTTTAAGGAGGTTCAATCGATAGATGGAATTGGCGACAAAACCGCTTTGGCGATTATTGACTATTTTAGAGATAAAAAGGCTAAGAAAATGATTGATGATTTGGATAAGTTACTTACAATCAAAGATGTGGCTGCAATTAATTCGAATTCAAAATTAGCTGGAAAGTCGATAGTATTTACTGGCAGTTTAGAAAAAATGTCGCGCCAAGAAGCTAAGAATACTGCCGAAGGGTTGGGCATGAAAGTGAAGGGCTCAGTTTCGGCTAAAACGGATTATGTTGTTGCTGGATCTGATGCTGGGTCTAAGCTTAAAAAAGCTCAAGAATTAGGTGTTAAAGTTTTAAGTGAAGAAGAGTGGTTTTTGGTATACTCTACTGGGGTATAGTATACCAAATCTAGAACTAGCGCACCTCTAGAGCTTAGTGTATACTGGGGTATAGTATATTTGGCTTAAAAATTATAGATAAATAAAAGGGATGAAAAAAGAAAATAAAAGCCTAAAAAAATACATATTTCAAATAAGCAAACAATATAAGATCTATTTTTTGTCATTATTTGCTATTTCGATTATTGCTTCGCTTTTTGAAATTTCTGTACATTATAAAATCAAGGAAATCATTGATACTATTGCGGTTGATAAGAATGCTGATTTGAAAATCCTGCTTGGACTTTTTGTTTTTTACAAATTGATGCATCATGGCATGTTTTTTATCGCAAGATTGCTTGATGTGAAATATAAACCTGGTTTTACAACTCAAATTACTAATGATATTTATCAAAAAACCATAAAACATTCGCTTCATTGGTTTGATTCGAAAATGTCAGGTGAGATTTCTGATAAAATTAATGGCTTTCAAATTGCCATTACTCACTTGGTAACATATATTTTTCGAAGTTTTGTTATTTTTTGGGCGATTTTGATCGGAGTAATTTTTATTTATAAGATTCATTATTTAACTGCGTTGATACAATTTGTTTTTTTGTTGATTTATACGCCAATAATTTGGATTTTACTTAAAAAGCAGTTGAAGCTGAAGAGGTCTTATCAAGCTTCAAGCCAGGAAACTGTTGGGATTATTAATGATTCGATGTCAAATATTTTTGGTATAAAGGTTATTGGAAATTTGGCTAGCGAGCTTAAACTGAAGCTAGCGCCTTCACTACTTAAGAAACAGAGTTGGGATCGTAAAACTCGTGCTTTTGATGCTTACTTTGTAGATAATGCAGACACTTTTATGATGGTTGTGATGTCTGCGGTGCAAATTTACGCTTTAGCGACGCTTTATCAGGCGGGGCAGATTACCGCTGGTGGTTTTGCTTTTGTGGCAATGATAATGTTAAAGCTTCATAATGACATAAATTCAATTTTGGATCATATTTTGTTTGATATAAACCCTAGAATTGCTGAAGTTAAGGCTTCTTATGAATTTGTTGATGAAGAATATGAGGTTTTGGATCAAGAAAATGCTAAAAATATTGGAAAATCTAAAGGGGAGATTGAATTTAAGAAGGTTTTTTTTGCTTATAATGAAATAGATGGTGTTTTGAATAATTTTTCACTTCATATTAAGCCCGGAGAAAAAATTGGTCTGGTGGGCCATAGTGGAGCCGGGAAATCGACCATTATTAAAAGCTTGGTTCGTTATTTTGATGTAAATTCTGGTGATATTTTAATTGATGGTAATGAAATTCGCGAAGTCACGCAAGAAAGCCTTCGTGCCAATATTTCATTCATTCCGCAAGATATCACGATGTTTCATAGATCGATCGCAGAGAATCTTCGCATCGCTAAATATAATGCTACTAAGCAGGAAATTGTTGATGCTTGTAAAAAAGCGCAAATCCATGATGATATTTTGAAGATGGCTGATGGCTATAAAACAATAGTCGGAGAGCGCGGGGTCAAGCTTTCAGGCGGTCAAAGACAAAGAGTCGCCATTGCTCGGGCAATTCTTAAAGATGCACCGATTTTGATTCTTGATGAGGCGACTTCTTCGCTTGACTCTAAGACTGAGCGCCTTATTCAAAACAGTCTTGATTTATTAATTAAAGATAAATCGAAAACAGTTATTGCAATTGCCCATAGATTGTCTACACTTAAAAATATGGATCGAATTATTGTTATTGATAAAGGTAGAATTGTTGAAGAGGGTACTCATAATGTACTACTTAGAAATGACAATTCTTTATATAAAAAACTATGGCAGTTGCAGGAAATATAAGCAGATTGCGGCTGGCTTGCCACGCTGTAGCGAAGCGAAAGCGGGTGGCAGTTACAAGAGATTTAAAATTAATTTTTTAAACATGCTAAATGAACAAAAGTTAAAAACAGTAACAATGATGGGGTTTTTATGGTCAGTCATAAAGCCTTATAAATGGTGGTATCTTTTGATGATCCAAGCGCCAATTATTGGTTCTTTTTATAAAGTGGTCAATAGTTACGCTGTGAAAATCGTTGTTGATGCTTTTATAGCTAGCGATAAACCAAAATATGTAGATTTAATTTACCCAGTTTCAGTTTATATCGGTGCAATTATTGTACTTGAGACAGCCTGGCGGATAAGCCACTATTCTTGGATGAAATCTCAACCTTTTGTGCGCGCTGATTTAATTAGCAGGACCTACGAGCATGTTTTAAATCATACTTATAAATTCTTCCAAAGTACTCATAGCGGCGCTATAACTAGTAAAATCAAAGGGGTAGTCAACGGCTATAATAATTTTTGGATGGCTGTTCATCACCGCCTCATTAACCCAACTCTAGAGATTCTTGTGGCTATTATCGCTTTAGCATTTATCAATATTGAGCTGTTTTTCTTTATGCTTACTTGGTGTTTGGTGTTTTTCCCGATAATGATCAAAATGTCGTTTAAGGTTAGTAGATTAGCCAAAGTTACCACTGATTCACAGCATAAAGCGATGGGTTTTGTTGCTGATAATATTACGAATATTTTTTCGCTATTTTCCTTTTCTTCAAGAAAAAGAGAGCTCAAAAAATTAGATAGATTCTTGGCCAACGATACTGCGAAAAAAGACTATGATTGGATAAAATATGATTTAAAAGTGGCATTCGTTGGAGTGCTATTTAACCTCATAATGCTGTCTTCTTTGTTTGTTTTTATGATTCATTTGCGCCGCACCGGAATAATTTCAGTCGGAGACTTTGTCTTTGTCATGACCGTTTCTTACTTCATTGTCGATAATATTTGGCGCGCTTCTTATGAAATTAGTGATTTTCTTGGTAAAATGGGTGACTTTAAATCTTCTTTTGCATTACTTGAAGTCCCGCAAGAAGTCGACCATCTAGATGCTAAAAAAATAAAAGTAGAAAAAGGTGACATTTCATTTAAAAATATCTATTTTGGCCATAATAGAGACGGCGTTTTTAAAAATTTATCACTTGATATAAAGGCAGGTGAAAAGGTTGGACTGGTTGGTTATTCTGGATCTGGCAAAACTACTTTGATTGGTTTATTAATGAAAAATTATATAGCTAAAAAAGGTGATATTACCGTTGACGGACAAAGCATCTATGATGTAAATTCAGATTCACTACGCTCGCAAATTGCCTTAATTCCACAAGACACCTTGCTGTTTCATCGCTCAATTGGCGAAAATATTGGCTATGCCAAGCCAAAAGCCACAAAAAGACAGATTATTGCGGCTGCGAAAAAAGCTCATATTCATGAATTTATTTCTTGTCTTGAGGATGGTTATGATACTCTTGTTGGAGAGCGCGGAGTCAAGCTTTCCGGTGGCCAGAGGCAAAGAGTCGCCATCGCGCGTGCGATTTTAAAGGATTCGCCGATTTTGATTCTTGATGAAGCCACCTCGGCTCTTGATTCTAAAACGGAAAAAATGATTCAAGGAAGTATTGATTCTTTAATTAAGGATAAATCAAAAACTATTATTGCGGTTGCCCATAGGCTTTCGACGCTTAAAAATATGGATCGCATTATTGTTCTTAATAAAGGCAAGATAATAGAGGAGGGGACTCATGAGCAGCTTCTAAGGAATGAAAAGTCATTATATAGAAAAATATGGCAATTACAAGGTCTATAGTACTGGCTTTGTAAATTTACGATTTTTCTTGACAAATCTCTATTGACATGATATGATATAATTAGGGGTATTTTGTGCCTGAAATTTTTAATTCCTTAAATTATCACAGCTAAAAAATAGATGGAAGATGTAAAGAATGAAAACCAGCTAGTTGGGATATCGTGGATGATATTTCACACTTTTATTATCTCGGTAATGGTTATTATTGCCAAGAAGCTTGGGATAATAGGCTATAGCCCTGTACAGATAATATTTTTCAATAGCATTGTTGCGTTTTTTTTGATCCTGCCTTTTGCAATAAAAAAATATGGTTTTGCAAATATTTTTAAAACCAAAATATTGAATTTACATTTCTATAGAGCCTTTCTTGGTATTATTTCGATGGTTTTATACTATTTTTCTTTAACGCATGTGGCTTTAAATGACGCTAGGGCTGTGGCTCTTTTATGTCCTGTTATTAGTTTTGTTTTTGGAATTTTTTTGTTAAAAGAAAAGGTTGATAATAAAAAAATCATTGCCTTGATTCTTAGCCTTGCTGGTGGTGCGATTATTATTAATCCGGCTTCGCCAAACTTTCATCCAGCATTATTTTTAATTGTTGTGGCGATGTTTATGTGGTCAACAATAGAAGTGATTATGAAAAAAATCAGCAAAGCAGAATCTGCCGTTAAGCAGCTATTGTTTTTGACTGGATTGATGTCGTTACTTTCTTTGTTGCCGTCAATTTATTATTGGAAGACGCCAAGCAGCAATCATGAGCTTTATTTGTTGCTTATTATGGGGGTATTGCTTTGTATAAATTCTATTTCAATATTTTTGGCAATTAAGCATGCTAATTTGACTACAATTATGCCTTTTGATTTTTTTGGCATGATTTTTACCGCGATTTTGACTTATTTTATTTTTGCAGAAATTATAACATTTAACACTATGGTTGGTGCTATTGTGGTTTTTGCGTCTAGTTTATATCTAGTATTTCACGAAAGAAAAGTTAGCAAGGCGGCTAGAATTGATATTTTAAAGGAGTAAAATGAAAAACATAATTTTAGAAACAAAAAGGCTTTATGCGGTTTAAAATAATTCTAAAAGCTAATTAATTAAAATAATTAGCATTTTTGGCCATTTTTAAAAATTATTACCTGGATCCATAACTTTATTGAAGTCAGGTTTTTTCTGCCCTCCAGGATATTCCATTTGACCTTTTTTGCCGCAATTAGCGAGACTAAAGCTTAGGAAAATTAGCAATAGTATTTTTACTGGTTTTGTAAGTTCCATTTTGCTCTTGGTTTAAAATTTAAATCACTTTGAAAGTCATTTTTTAATCTTTCAATTCCAGCCCAAGCAATCATCGCAGCATTATCGGTGCATAATTTTAATTCAGGGCTATATAAGGTTATTTTATTTTCATCACACCAAATTTGCAACTTATTATTGATGTATTTATTAGCAGCAACACCACCAGACAAGACTAATTTATCGATTTTATGAGATTTAAAGTCACAAATTACATTGTCTAACTTGTCTATTACCACATCAGTGACGGTCTTTTGAAATGAGGCACAAATATCAAATTTATCTTGATTGCTTAATTTTTCATGAGCTTTGGATGTGAAGTTTTCACCGGTAAGTTCTTCGATTAATCTTCGAACGGCAGTTTTTAAGCCTGAAAACGAGAAATCATAAGGATGTTTAGCCTTGGAAGACCCAAAAGTTAGCGGCTTTGGAAGTTTAAAGCGATTTTCATCACCATTTTTTGCTAATTTTTCGATTTTTGGACCGCCCGGGTAACTTTCGCCGATCATTTGCGCTGTTTTATCAAAACATTCTCCTAAAGCGTCATCAATGGTTTTGCCAATTAGTTCATAAGATGCAAATTCTTTGGCGTATAAAATTTGACAATGCCCTCCTGAAACTAGTAAGGTTAAGAATGGAAATTCTAGATTGTTTGTGAGGCGAGGGGTTAAAATGTGCCCTTCAAGGTGGTTTACGGCGATGATCGGTTTGTTTAAGGCAAGAGCTAATGATTTAGCGATCATAACTCCGACGATTAGGCCGCCAATTAGACCTGGTCCGGCTGTGACTGCTATTGCGTCAATATCTTTTAGCTTGAGATTTGCCTCTTTTAGTGCTTTTTTTATTAATTCTTCAATGACATCGATATGATTTCGAGCAGCAATTTCCGGAACAACTCCGCCAAATTCTTTGTGTATATCAATTTGAGAAATAATTAAGTTGCTTAAAATATTTTTTGCATCGTCAACTATTGCTATCGCGGTTTCGTCACAAGATGTTTCAATGCCAAGAACCTTCATATATTGTTAATGTTGAATATCTAAATTCGAGAATCTAGTGAATTCTGCGTCAAAATATAGCTGGACACTTCCTACTGGGCCGTTTCTTTGCTTGGCGATAATTACTTCGGAAACATTTCTGATGGCGTTCATTTTTTCTTGCCATTCTTCGAATTTGGCAACATCTGATTCTGGGGGTTGAGTTCTTTCGTGATAGTAACTTTCACGGTAAATGAAAGCCACAACATCGGCGTCTTGCTCAATTGATCCAGATTCTCTAAGGTCGGAAAGCTGTGGACGCTTATCTTCTCGTTGCTCAACGGCGCGGGAAAGCTGTGATAAAGCCATAACGGGAATATTGAATTCTTTGGCAATCGCTTTTAGGCCTTGAGTGATTTCGGAGACTTCTTGAACTCTGCTTTCGGCTGATTTGGCGCTGCTACCTTTTATAAGCTGTAGATAATCTATCATGATAAGCCCCAGATTGTGTTTTCGAATCATTCTTCTAGTTCTGGTTCGAATTGCCGAAATAGATAGAGCGGGGGTATCATCAATGAAGAATGGCCATTTTTCAATTTCAGCAGATCTTGCGGCAATTGCTTCCCATTCCATGTCGTTAATATTACCAGTTCTAAATTTGGTAGCATTGATACTTGACTCCATGGATAAAATACGGCCAGATAATTGATCAGCAGCCATCTCTAGCGAGAAAAACCCAACTGCTTTTTTGTCTTTTTCATCTTCGATATCTTTATTGAGGCTTTTACAAGCATTTACCGCCAAGTTAATTGCTAAGGCGGTTTTACCCATTGATGGCCTTCCGGCTAAAATTATTAAATCTGAGTTTTGCATCCCAGAAAGTATTTTGTCAAGATCAACTAGTCCTGTTGAGACTCCGCTAATGTGGCTATCTCTTTTTCTAGCAATTAAGGTATTTTCTAATGTTTTTTTCAGGGCGATGGAAATATTATTAAAATCACTTTTAGCCCCGCCTTTATTGGATAGTCCAAATAAAGAGCCTTCTGCGGCTTCGATTTGTTCGACCCCAGAAGATTTTTCATCAACCTTATAAGCATTATTAACTATGTCTTCTCCGATCATTACAAGCTCTCTTTTTAAGGCAAAGTCTTGAATTAACCTACCATAGTCAGTAATATTAATGATTGCCGATGCTTGGGCCATTAAAGTAGAAAGGTAATTGGCCCCACCATTAGCCTTAATTGTTTCGTCGCTTTCAAAAAATTGTTTTAAAGTCACTTTATTTGCAACAACATTGGTTTTTTCAACGTTATGCAGAATTTGTGCGTAAATTTTTTGATGAGCAGGGTCGTAAAAATGCTCTGGCAGTAGAAATTCTGAGACTCTAGATAAATACTCATTATTTAAAATGATTGTCCCAAGCACAGTTTGTTCAGCCTCAATATTCGATAATTCAGACCTTTCTACGAATTGATTATCGTTATCTCCATCTTGTAATATTTCTATTCTTTTGCTTTTCATCTAGTAATTCATTACGGTTTTTACTTTACTATATAATTGTGGAGTGGCGCAAGCCAAAAGCTTAATATCCGATCTTAAATCAAGGTCAAAACCTTGCCAATCTCCAACCTTTCCACCAGCTGCTCTTATTATCGGCAGTAAAGCAGCATAATCATAAACTTGCAAATTTGGCTCAATTACTATATCTAAATAACCTGAAGCCAAAAGGGCGTATGAATAGCAATCTCCGCCATAGATTACTCCGCCATATTTTTGATATTTAACCAATTTAGTGATTTTTTCAAATCTTTCCATGTCATAATTATCAAAAAAATAAGGAGAAGTTGTTGACAAGACTGCGTCTTCAATATTGGTGCAATTTCTGGTTTTGATTGGAGTGTTATTTAGCCAAGCCCCAGAGTTTTCGCTGCCATCATCAATACCAAGCCATCTTTCACCGTTAATTGGCTGGTTTATAATACCTAGAATTGGTTTATTTTGATATGCAAGGGCAATTAAAGTTCCAAAAGTCGGCCTACCAATGATAAAAGAAGAAGTCCCATCAATTGGATCGATTATCCACTTAAACTCAGCATCCTTGTTTTCTACGCCATATTCTTCGCCAATAATTCCATGATTTGGGTAATGTCGCTTAATATTTTGTCTAATTACTTCTTCTATCTCTCGATCAGCAAGAGTTACCGGGCTGTTGTCGCTTTTTGCAACTTCGCCATTAGGCATTCTATAGTATTTTTTAGCAATATTTTGCGATAAATCAGTAATATGGTGGCAAAATTTGATTAAATTTGTATCAATCATATGAAAATGTTATTATTTTTACTAAAAAATTTGATATTTAATTAATAATATAATATAATAAAGTTAATTGCTATAAAAAACTTTAAAGATAATGGTAATTAATTAATATTTTATGAAAAAAGATAGGATAGCCGTAATATCAGGATATAGAAGTGCAATGGGTAAATCTGGAGGAGCATTGAAAAATGTCATCGCAAGCGATCTTGGCGCCAGGATATTGAAAGAAGTAGTTTTGAAATCAGAAATTGATCCAAAATTAATTGATGAAGTTATTGTTGGTAATGTTGCTCAGCCTGCAGATAGCGCCAATATTGCAAGAGTGATCGCTTTAAAAGCTGGTTTACCAGAAAGCGTCCCGGCATTCACTGTTCATAGAAATTGTGCTTCTGGGATGGAAGCTTTTACAACTGCGGCTTGTAAAATTCGAAATGGAGAGTCTGAGGTTGTGGCTGTTGGCGGGGTTGAATCTATGAGTAATATACCATTTTTTTATGGCAAGAAAATGACGGAATTATTTGTTGCCTTATTTGGAGCAAAAACACTTTCTCAAAGATTGGCCGTTTTATCTAGGTTCAGGCTTGGTTACTTAAAGCCAATAATTGGTATACAGCAAGGACTTACTGATCCGATTTCTGGCTTGATAATGGGCTGTACTGCTGAAAATGTTGCTAGAGAATTTTCAATTTCACGAGACGAGCAAGATCATTTTGCTTTAAATAGTCATAAAAAAGCCCAAAAAGCCCAAGAATCCGGTATATTTGATCAAGAAATAATTGCTGTTCATAATAATGATGAAAAAAATAGCAAAATGATTGATCAAGATGAAGGAATTAGGAAAAATCAGAAAATTGCAGATCTAGCTAAGCTAAAACCTTATTTTGAAAAAATAACAGGAAGTGTAACTGTTGCAAATTCGTCGCAAATTACTGATGGAGCGGCTTTTTCAATTTTAATGAAAGAGTCAAAAGCAAAAGAGCTAAATCTAGAGCCACTAGGTTATATTACTGATTATGCTTATGCTGGTTTAAATCCTGCTGTAATGGGGCTTGGTCCAGTATATTCAACTGCGAAATTATTAGCAAACAGTAAATACAAAATGTCTGATTTTGACTTGATAGAGCTTAACGAGGCGTTTGCTGCTCAGGCTATTGGGTGCGTTAAAGCTTTTTCGAGTGAAAAATTTGCAAAAGAAAATTTAGATTCAACATCTGCTTTAGGTTCAATTGATGAATCTAGGCTTAATGTTAATGGCGGAGCAATTGCGCTTGGCCATCCAGTTGGAATGACTGGTGCAAGAATTATTATTCATCTTTTAAGAGAGCTAAAAAGAAGAGGTAAAAATACCGGGCTTGCTACGCTATGCATTGGCGGTGGACAGGGTGGCTCTGTCGCATTAGAAGTTGAATAGTAGAATTTTATATTAATAAATAATTTAAATATGATAGACGAAATATCAAAAAAAACAAAAGTTAGAATGGAAGACACTATGGGATCTTTAAATAGAGATTTGGATTCAATTTCAACAGGAAGAGCCAATCCTGCGGCTTTAGATACTGTTAAAGCTGAGGTTTATGGCTCGTTAATGCCATTAAATCAGTTGGCTAGTGTTTCGACTGCTGATGCTTCGACTTTGACTGTACAAGTTTGGGATAGAAGTAATGTTAAGGCTGTTGAAAAGGGCATTATCAACTCAAATCTTGGCTTTAATCCAATGGTTGATGGTCAACTTTTAAGAATTTCCATTCCAAAATTATCTCAAGAAAGAAGGTTGGAGCTTTGTAAATTAGCTAAAAAATATGGCGAAGATAAAAAAATCGCTATTCGTAACATTAGAAGAGACTCCATTGATGATTTAAAAAAGCTCGAAAAAGATCTTGGTAAAGATACAATTCATGGACATAGCGAAGCAATTCAGAAAATTACTGATGAATATGTCAAAAAAATTGATGATGAAGTATCTAAAAAAGAAAAAGACTTAATGAAGGTTTAATGACTCAAGAATCTCAGGGCGACACTGCTAAGCATGTTGCAATAATAATGGATGGGA
The DNA here is from genome assembly GCA_038131245.1 of Rickettsia sp. Taxonomy (GTDB): domain Bacteria; phylum Pseudomonadota; class Alphaproteobacteria; order Rickettsiales; family UBA1997; genus CAMCFD01. Next base: position 43,125 of record JAYPPA010000005.1, read on the forward strand.
ATTATCGCTGGGCAAAGAAACAGGCTATGCCTTTTAAAAATGGTCACAAAAAGGGCGCGGACAATATTGAAACCATAGTGAAGGCCTCAATTGATCGTGGCGTAAAATATTTGACCTTATATGCTTTTTCTTCGGAAAATTGGGATCGCCCAAAGGAGGAGGTTGATTATTTAATGGATCTTCTTGATGATTATTTGACAAATGACATTAATAAAATTCTAAAGCATAATGTTAAGATTTTAATTTCTGGAGATTTGGAAAGATTGAAAGACAAATCTAAGAAAAAAATCGATAAAATAATAGAAAAAACCAAAGATAATGATGTTTTGACAGTAAATATTGCTTTTAGTTATGGCTCTAGGCAAGAATTAACCTCAGCAGTTAATAAATTATTTCTTGCAGTTAAAGATAAAACTAGTAATATAGAATATGAAGATATTCAAAAATATTTTTATCAGCCAAATTTACCAGATCCAGATTTATTAATTAGGACTGGAGGCGACAAAAGAATAAGTAATTTTTTGTTGTTGCAGATGGCTTATACTGAGTTTTATTTTACTGATATATTATGGCCGGATTTTTCCAAGAAAGATTTGGATGAGGCCTTAAATGACTTTAATCAAAGAGTAAGGAAATATGGTAAAAGATAACAAAAATACCGATGTTAACTCTGCTAACGGTGGTGTTTACGATAAAATTGAAAGCTTGAAAAATTATTTTAAGCCAAGCGATTGTCGAGTAACGCAGCTAAAGAAAAGAGTCGTCAGTTCGTTAATACTAATTCCTTTTGCTATATATGCCATTTTATTTTCTAAAAGTTTATTTATATTCTTTGCTGTGGCGATGGCTATTTTGATGACTTTTGAATGGTGCGACATGTCTATTGAGCGCCGAGGAAAAGCCAAATGGCGCCTAATTGGATTCTTATATATAATATTTCCAATATTTTGCTTAATAAAAATTAGATTGATTGATTCTGATGTTTTATTTTGGATGTTTTTGGTGATTTGGTCAACGGATATTTCCGCTTATTTTACTGGAAAGGTGATTGGTGGACCTAAATTGGCTCCATCAATTAGTCCAGGAAAAACTTGGTCAGGATTTTTCGGCGGAGTTGCTGCTGCGATAGTAATTGGGTTTTTTACAGCCTTTATGTTTGTCGGAGATATGGTATTTTTTATAATATTATCAACAATTCTTTCAATTGCCTGTCAAGCTGGAGACTTAATGGAGTCCAAATTTAAGAGGATTTTTAATGTCAAGGATTCAAGCAATATAATCCCAGGACATGGAGGAATTTTAGATAGAATGGACGGAGTAATGCTTGCTGCGCCTGTATTATTATTGGCAATTACTATTTCTGGTGGGCAGTTTGGTCTTTAGGTGAATAATCTAATAGGTGCTATTTATTGCTGTAAAACCTATATAAATAGCCATTTCCTACAAAATATTTCACAAATTTAGTAAAAATTACCTTAAAATCTTCGAAATTTGTTGACATTTCTTAAAAAAGGTGATATAATTTAACGGTGGAATTTGTCTTTTAATCAATAAAGTAAAAATGGCTCATAAATTTGTTTATTCATTTGGCAGCGATAAGTCCGAAGGCGACTCTTCGATGAAAAACCTACTTGGTGGAAAGGGCGCTAATTTGGCTGAAATGTGTAATATGGGCCTGCCGGTACCTCCTGGATTTACAATTACAACTGAATTATGTACAAAATATTACGAAGATGGTAAGAAATTCCCAAAATCTTTGAATGATGAAATAGCTAAGGCTTTGGCTCAAATTGAGAAAGTTATTGGTTCAAATTTTGGTGATGCGAGTAATCCGCTATTATTTTCTGTTCGATCTGGGGCTAGGGCCTCTATGCCTGGGATGATGGATACTGTACTTAATCTTGGCTTGAATGATGAAACCGTTCAAGGATTAGCCAATAAAAGTAATAACAAAAGATTCGCTTTTGATTCATATAGGCGCTTTATTCAGATGTATTCGGATGTGGTTTTGGGCGTTGATCATCACCACTTTGAAGTAATTTTAGATGAGAAAAAGCAAGAAATAGGCAAATATCAAGATACTGATTTAAGTGCAGATGATCTTGAGGATCTATGCGTTCAGTTCAAGGAAAAAGTCAAGCAAGAATCTGGTAATGATTTTCCGCAAGATGTAAATGAGCAACTATGGGGAGCCATTGAGGCTGTTTTTGATTCGTGGATGAATGACCGCGCGATTACTTATCGTCAATTAAATGATATTCCGGCCGAGTGGGGTACTGCTGTGAATGTACAGTCTATGGTATTTGGTAATATGGGCGAGGATTGTGCGACGGGTGTGGCTTTTACGCGAAATCCTTCAACTGGAGAAAAGAGGCTTTACGGCGAATATTTGATTAATGCACAAGGTGAGGATGTTGTTGCTGGGATTCGAACTCCGCAATCTATTACTAATGAAGGAAAGGCTGAGCTTGGTTCTGATTTACCATCAATGGAAGAGTCAATGCCGGCGGTTTATGCTGATTTGCGAAATATTTATGAGAAGTTAGAGCTTCACTATAAAGATATGCAAGACATTGAATTTACTGTGCAAAATGAAAAGTTGTGGATGCTTCAAACTAGAAGTGGCAAGAGAACTGCTGCTGCGGCGGTAAAAATTGCTGTGGATATGGTAAGTGAAGGCTTGATTGATAAGAAAGAGGCAGTAAAAAGAATCAATCCAGAAAGTCTTGATCAACTTTTGCATCCAACTTTAGATCCAAATGCTAAAAAAGATGTGGTGGGTAAGGGCTTGCCGGCTTCTCCTGGGGCGGCTTCTGGGAAGGTGGTGTTTACATCTAAAGATGCTGAAGCTTGGGTTTCTCAAGGTGAAAAGGTAATTTTAGTTAGAGTTGAAACTAGTCCGGAGGATATTAAGGGGATGCATGTTTCTGAAGGGATTTTGACTGCGCGTGGTGGGATGACTTCGCATGCGGCTGTTGTGGCTAGGGGCATGGGGACTCCTTGTGTTTCTGGGGCTTCTGATATTGTAGTTAATTATTCTTCAAAAGCTTTGCAAGCTGGAAATTCAACGATTCACGAAGGTGACACAATTACTATTAATGGTTCAACTGGTGAAGTTATTAAAGGTGTGGTTGCTACTTTAAAGCCGAATCTGTCTGGAGATTTCCAAAAAATTATGGATTGGTGTGATGAGATTAGGACATTAAAGGTTAGAACTAATGCTGAAACGAAATTAGATTGTCAAACTGCGCGTGATTTTGGGGCTGAAGGGATTGGGCTTTGCCGAACTGAACATATGTTCTTTGATGAAGATCGTATTACATCGGTTCGTGAAATGATCTTGGCAAAGGATAGTAAAGGTAGAAAAGTTGCTTTAGATAAGCTTTTACCTATGCAAAGGCAAGATTTTGTCGAGATTTTTAATGTTATGGAAGGTTTGCCAGTTACAATAAGGCTTCTAGATCCGCCACTTCATGAGTTTTTGCCGCATAAAAATGAAGAAATTATTGAGCTTGCGAAAATTATTGGTGTTAATGAATCTGATGTAAATCTTAGACTTACTAGCCTAAAAGAGGAGAATCCGATGCTTGGCCATCGTGGCTGTAGGCTTGGAATTTCTTACCCTGAAATTTATGCAATGCAATTTAGGGCGATCTTTGAAGCGGCAATGCAGGTAAAATCTCAAGACAAAAAAGAGGTCTTGCTTGAAATTATGATACCTTTGGTTGCAACTAGAAAAGAGCTTGAGATTTTGAAGAATTTGGCTGATAAAACTTACGGCGAGGTTAAGGCTGAGTCCGGAGTTGAGCTTGACTATATGGTTGGAACCATGATTGAGCTTCCTAGAGCGGCATTGATGGCTGATGAAATTGCTAATGAAGCGCAGTTCTTTAGTTTTGGTACGAATGATTTGACGCAAACTACTTTTGGACTTTCTAGGGATGATTCAGGAAATTTCCTTGGTCATTATCAAAGTGCTGGAATTTTTGAGAAAGATCCATTCGCACAGCTTGATCGTGAGGGAGTGGGGCAGCTTATCAAAATTGCGGTAGAAAAGGGTAGAAAAACCAGACCTAACATTAAGCTTGGGATTTGTGGTGAGCATGGGGGCAATCCTTCTTCGATAGAATTTTGTCATCAAGTTGGACTTGATTATGTTTCGTGTAGTCCTTATCGCGTGCCAATTGCAAGACTGGCTGCGGCTCAAGCGGCTTTGTCAACAAAATAAACATGTTTAGATCATACATTAAAACTCCAATTGGTGAATTATTGGCAGTTGCAAATGATGAATCTCTTTACATGCTTGATTTTTCTGACCTAGAAAATATCGATAAAAAACTGGCGAAAATATCTAAAAATCAAGAAATTAAATCTGGTGGTAATTTTGTTATTGAGCAAATTGATTCTGAATTAAAGGAATATTTTGCTGGGAATTTGAAAAAGTTCAAAACTAAAGTTACTTTAACTGGCACTGAATTTCAAAACTCGGTTTGGCAGGCTTTATTGGACTTGAAATATGGCGAGACTATTTCTTATATTGATTTGGCTAAGAAAATCGGCAATGAAAAAGCAGTTAGAGCGGTCGCAAGCACAGTTGGCGCAAATCCACTGCCAGTTATTATACCATGCCATAGGATTATTGGCAAAGATGGCTCTTTGACTGGATATTCTGGCGGAATAGATAAGAAAAAGTTTTTATTGGAATTAGAGGGGTAATGGATTGCCACGTCGCCTTTGGCTCCTCGCAATGACGAAGACACTATGGAACTTTTAAAAAACTATTACAGCAAAGAATATATCGCAAAAATTGCTGATATATTTGCTAAAAATCATTCTAAATTTAATAAAAATAACTTCTTAAGCTCGGTTTTTGATGAAAATTGGCAAGATAGAGAGCTAAAAGAGCGAATGAGGCATTTGACGACTTGTCTAAAAAAAGAATTGCCTAAAAAATATGAAGAAGCGATTGGAATTTTGGTAAAAGCTGCACCTAAAACTGATAAAATTGCTAAAAATAGCGGTTTTTTGAATATGTTTTTCCCGGATTTTGTCGAAGTTTATGGAATTGATTATTTTGATGAATCGATGGATGCTTTAGAGGAATTTACTAAATATTCATCTTCTGAATTTGCGATAAGGCCTTTTATTGCTAAATATCAAGAAAAAACAATGAAACAAATGCTAAAATGGGCAAAGTCGGATAATTATCATGTTCGAAGGCTTGCTAGTGAGGGCTGTCGGTCGAGACTTCCTTGGGCAATGGCTTTGCCGGAATTTAAGAAGGATCCAACTTTAATTCTGCCAATTTTAGAAAATCTAAAAGATGATGAAAGTGAATATGTCAGAAAATCAGTTGCAAATAATTTGAATGATATTTCCAAAGATAATCCGGATATTGTTATTGATATTGCTAAAGAATGGCTAGGAAGCAATAAAAATCGAGATAAATTGGTAAAACATGCTTGTCGGACGCTTTTAAAGGCAGGAAATAAAGAGATTTTAGAGATTTTTGGTTATGGTAATAGCGATTTTGAAATTAAAGAATTGACAATTCCTCAAAAAAATGTTATAATAGGAGAGGACCTAATATTTAATTTGGCGCTAGAAATTAAAAAACCCGCAAAAGTCCGCTTGGAATATCTTGTGCATTATCTAAAGTTTAATCAGAAATATTCGGCTAAAGTTTTTCAAATAAAAGAAGGTAATTTTAAGCAAGGTGAGATAAAATTTACCAAGAAACATTCATTTAAGGAAATGACGACGCGAAAACATTATGCTGGTGAGCATTTTCTGGCTTTAGTTGTTAATGGGGTTGAGCAGGATAGGGTTGGTTTTATGGTTGAGGAGTGAGATTCTTCACAAAGAAAGAACTACCCCGTCTGACCTTCGGTCATCCACCCCTTCAAGAAGGGGAATTTTAACCGAACTTGTTTAAATCTACCTTTTTACAAGGGAAGTTGTATAGCGTTCTCTAATTTAGGAAATGACAAAATGTATATGAAACATTATGATGTAATAATTATAGGAGGAGGGGCTGCTGGGTTAATGGCAGCTGTTGAGGCTTCGAAAAGAGGTAGAAAAACTCTAATTATAGAAAAATCAAAATCTGTAGGTGAAAAAATCCGGATTTCTGGCGGTGGGCGCTGTAATTTTACTAATTTAAAAGTTACTAAGGATAATTTTCTGTCAAATAATCCTAATTTTTGCATTTCGGCGTTAAAGAGATTTACTGAAAATGATTTTATAGCAATGGTAGAAAGGCATGGCATAAAATATCATGAGAAGACTTTGGGGCAATTATTTTGCGATATTTCGGCTAAGCAAATAATACAGATGTTTTTGGATGAATGCGAAAAATATGGCGCCGAAATTATTTTGAATTGCGATATAGCTGAAATTTCTAAGAATGATGGTTTTGAGATAAAAACTAGTGAAGGTGATTTTGATTGTGAGTCTTTAGTTATTGCAACTGGGGGATTGTCGATTCCAAAAATGGGAGCTACGGATTTTGGCTATCAGGTTGCTCGGCAGTTTGGGATTAATGTTGTTGAAACTGATCCGGCATTAGTGCCGCTGACATTTGATGAGAATATGTTGAACTTGGCTAAAGATCTTGCTGGGGTTAGTGTTTTTGCTAAAGTTTCCATTGGCAAGCGTTCTTTTAGCGAAGGGGTTTTGTTTACTCATAGAGGGCTTAGCGGGCCAGCGATCTTGCAAATTTCGTCATATTTAAAGAAAGGACGAGCTATAGAAATTAATATGGCGCCTAAGATTGATGTTTTTTTGGGACTTAGACAAAGAAAAGAAGAGTCGCCGAAATCAGAAATTGTGACGGTTTTGTCGGAAATATTACCAAAAAGATTGGCGGCATTTATTGCTCAAATTAATAATGTTTCTGGTAAGCTGGCTGATATTTCTAATAAAGATTTGGAAAAAATAGCTAAAAATATTAATTCTTGGCAAATTATCCCAAATGGCAACGAAGGTTATTCTAAGGCAGAGGTTACCATTGGCGGCGTTGATTGTGACGAGATTTCTTCGAAAACTTTTGAAGCAAAAAAAGTACCAGGGCTTTATTTTATTGGTGAAGTTTTAGATGTGACTGGACATTTAGGTGGCTTTAATTTTCAGTGGGCATGGTCTTCGGGGTTTGCTTGCGGTGGGTGTGCTTAAGAATTAATCTGCGCATAAAATATTGACAGCAAAATAGTCTTTAAATCCATCTATTTTGGTTAAATCTCTTTCGTTATCTTTTAAATAATATAGATCAACATTACTTTCTTGTGCGAATTTTTTAACTATGCTAATTGGCGAGGAAATGTATATTGATGAGAAAAAATTAATTTCACCAGAGTGTATAACTGCGACTAAATAACCTTTTTTATTATATAAAGGCGAGCCGCTATTGCCCTTTCTTCCTTTGGGTGATAGGCTGCGTATTGTTTCTATTCTATTACCATTAAAAATTTTATATGACTTAAGATTTAGACCTTTGGCTTTGTCAAATATTCCTGCTTTTGATGTATAATTAGGAAAAATTAGAATATCTCTATATTTTGGTTCTTCATTACTAATTATGGCAAACTTTTTTCTATTGGCAGAGGTTTTTATAAAGGCGAGATCTCCTTTTGATCTTTCAAGGGTGGATATTAATTTTCCTAAATATACATTATTTTTATCGGCAACGGCAAGGTTTTTACAGCCTTCAACAACATGTTCATTTGTTAAAACAACATCTTGGTTTACAAAAGTTCCAGTTCCTCTAGCCCAGTATCTTGATCCATTATACTCAAGACCTACTCGCGACATATCTGTAAAATATGGCTTTATAAATCCACCTAAGCCACCAAACATTACTAGAAAAATTACAATAACGATTATGGCTATATATTTTCTGTCTTCATAGCTATCGCAGCGATTTCGAAAATATACGGCGCCAATTATGGTAATAACCATTATTGTTGCATATAAAAAATATTCGCTTATGAAAAATAATATTAAATCAATCATGTGATTCACTCATAATTGGCCTTAGTAAGAAATATGTTATAAGTCCAAAAGCCATTCCTGGTGTAGTTTCATAGATATATTCATCAAGTCCAAAATGTCTCCAGACTAACATGGAAACTATTCCTGAGATGGCGACTGTGATTGCGAGTTTTTCACTAATTTTTCCTCCAAAAATATGGATTAAAAGCAGCGGAACAAAGCTTGAGGCGAGGGCTGACCAGGCGATTAGAACTAGGCTAAAGACATTGTTAGTGCCGTAAAGAGCGATAAATAATGCGACAAAAGTTATGAAAACTGTTGCTAATTTTGTCATTAAATAGGATGGTTTTTTTTGACTAAAATCGCGGGTTATTGCTGCTGTGCAAGATAATATTTGTGAATCCGCAGTTGACATTGTCGCAGCAAAAATGCCCGCTAAGATTATCCCCACCAGCACTTCTGGAAGTAGTGACATGGAAAGAACTGGCAATGCTAATTCTGGATCAAGCCCAATAATGTCTGGTAATAATATTCTTGCGGCAATTCCAACTAATATTGTCATAATGTAAAAAAGGGTGTAGAAGCTGTAATAATATGCCCTGACTCTGTTAATATTGTTTGGGTCGTCCATTGCCATAAAGCGAACCATGATATGCGGCTGTCCTGCGACTCCAAAACCTGTGAAAATCCAGCCAGCAACAAACATTAAAGGCCCAACATATGGCCCCAATGGAAGATTTTGCGGGAAAAGATTTGTATATTCACCAGAAACATTTGCTGATTTTGTAATTAGGTCAGAAACGCCGCCAACTTCTCCTACAGCAACTACGCAAAGTAAACCCATGGCAAAAATCATCACAAAAGATTGCGCGGCATCCGTCCAAATTGACGCTCTAATTCCGCCAGCAAAGCAATATATCAGTACAATTAAGGCGCCTATTATTGCTCCAGCTTCGTAACTCCAGCCAAGTAAAACATTAAGTGCTTTACTTCCAGCCGCTAATTGCGCCGCGGCGTATGTACCAAGAAAAATTATCGTGATAAGTCCAAGATAAGCTCTTAATTTTCTGTGGTCAAGGCCTCCCCATTTACTAATAGCGCCGGCAAAACTTAGCACACCTTGTTCTTCACTGGAGATTCTGAGCTTTTTGTGGATCAGTAAAGAAGCCACTAAATCGCCAAAGATCCAGCCAAACATGAGCCATATTGAGGAGAATCCGTAAATATAAGTATAGCCAACCATGCCAATAAACATATAGCCACTATTGTTAGTGGCAACAGCTGATAAACCGACTAGCCAAGGCTTAACGCTGTGACTTGCCAACAAATAATCGGAATTATTATGTTTGTTTTTAAGTGTTGACAATGTTCCTATTATAACAAATATAAGTAAACATATAACGAAACTTGCGATCATTTTCTTGAATTTTAAATTAATAAAACAAACCTAATATATCAAAAGGGTAGCATATGGGTTTTTTAAATTCAAGGATCGATCTTGATTAACTTAATATTTGTCTATAAATAATTTACCTTCATGTTTAATAGTACCACAAAATTAGAGCATTGTCAAGAAAAATCAACAAAAAATCGGTAAATATAAAAAGAGATGTATTTAGAAGATAAATTCAGCCAATTTTTCTTGCAAATATAAAAGAAATATGCTATAATATATAAATATAAAGTAAATTAATTTAGAATTTATGGCGATAAAAAATGTTGATGCAAAAACGCTAAAAAAATGGCTAGAAAATGACGAGGCGGTGATTGTTGATGTTAGAGAACCTGCCGAGCATTCTGCGAAGAATATTTCTGCGGCAAAATTACTGCCACTTGGTCAGGTCAATCTTGATTCTTTGCCTAAACATGAAGGTAAAAAGCTGGTACTGCATTGTCATTCAGGCAAGAGAAGCTCTAGTGCTTGCGCAAAATTACTACAAGAAAATCCGGATCTTGAGGTATATAATCTTGAGGGTGGAATTTCTGCCTGGAGTGATTCTGGGTGTGACACAAAAGAGTCTGGTAAATTTTTCCTGCCACTTGATCGTCAGGTACAGCTAACTATTGGGCTTGGGGTTTTGACTGGCTCTTTTCTTGGGTTTTATATTGATGAAGCATTCTTTTTGCTTTCTGGATTTTTTGGTGCTGGACTTATTTTTGCTGGTCTCACGGGAACTTGTGGACTAGCAATATTGATGGCTAAAATGCCTTGGAACAAGGCTTGTGGAAAAACTAATTCTTGTCAAGTAAAGTAAGCTCTATATATTGTAGCGATTTTTCTTAAAATAGACCTTTTGAATCTTTGTAGAAATTTGTTTACTTTTCGCTGCCACTATGCTATAATTACTATGTAATCTAATTAAAGAAATATAAAAAAATGAATAATATCCATAAAGCAAAATTAACTATTAGAAATGTCAAAAGAGAAGATTTTGCGAAAATTGTTGAACTTAGCCAAAAAAGCTATGAAGAGAAAATTACTATTTCACTAGAAATGTTAACTGGTCAGTTTAATAGATTCGAAGAAGGGCAATTCGTGGTTGAATGTGATGATAAAATTATTGGCCATTGTGCGACTTTTATTGTTAAGGAGGAGCTGGCTTTTGCTGATCATACTTATGCAGAAATTACCGGCGGTGGATTTGCTTCGCGTCATGATGAGGACGGAGATTATTTATATGGTATGGAAGTAGTCGTTGACCCGCAGTATCGTGGATTAAGGGTGGGGCAGAGACTTTATAATGCTAGAAAGGCTTTATGTAAAGAGTTTAATCTTAAGGGGATTGTCTTTGCCGGAAGGATGCCGAATTTTGCTAAGAAGAAAAAACAGGTGAAGTCTGCTACTGATTATGTTGAAAAAGTTATTGATAATAAGATTAAAGATCCAGTAATTGGCTTTCAAATAAAAAATGGCTTTAAGTTTATTAAAGTTTTGAAAGATTATTTGATAAATGATGTAGAGTCTGGTTATAATGCAGCTTTTATGCTTTGGGAAAATCCGAGTTATGTGCCGCAGGATAATAAATATTCTGTGCAAAGGGGGCGGATTAATAATTCTGTTCGGGTTGTTTCTGTGCAATTTCAGGTTAGAGAAGTTGAGGATTTTGCCGAATTTTCAAGTCAAATCGAGTATTTTGTCGATGTTGCGTCTGATTATAAGGCGGATTTCATTACTTTTCCAGAATATGTATCGATTCCGCTAATTTCAATAGATAAGAATAAGTCTTCGAGCACAAAAAATATTGAAAAATTGGCTGGCTATACCAAGGAATATGTTGATTTTTTCCAAGAAATGGCAATTTCTTATAATATTAATATTATTGGTGGGACTCACCCTACTTTGGTTAAAAAGAATAGGATTGAGAATTTGGCTTATGTATTTTTAAGAGATGGTTCAGTTCATACTCAAGCAAAAATTCATATTACCCCAAGCGAGAAATATTGGCGCAATATTCATGGTGGAGATCATGTTAATACGATTGAAACAGATTGCGGAACGATTGGTGTTTTGATTTGTTATGATTCAGAATTCCCAGAACTTTCTAGGCATTTAACCGATCAGGGGATGAAAATTCTTTTCGTGCCATTTTGTACTGATGAAAAACAGGGTTATAATCGTGTCAGATATTGCTGTCAGGCTAGGGCGGTCGAGAATCAGATTTATGTTGTTATGTCTGGGACTGTAGGTAATTTGCCAAATGTTAGTAATATGGATGTTAATTATGCGGAGAGTTGTATTTTGACGCCGTGTGATTTTCCTTTTGCGAGGGATGGTATTGCTTCGACAGCGATTCCAAATACCGAGATGGTAGTAATTTCAGATTTAAATGTTGAGTCATTAGTTGCCTCGAGGCAATCGGGCACTGTACAAAATCTTAAAGACAGAAGGCTTGATCTATATAGAGTTGACTGGAAGAAGAATAAATAAGGCCTGGATTTAGCTAATATAGTATAATTCACGCATAATTAAAAGCATTTTATGAAGGATAATCAAAAATGTTGTCATCATGATCATGATTTTGTGAATAAAACTGAAATGGTTGCTAAAGGTTCTTTTTATAGCTGCCCTATGCACCCTCAAATTCGGCAAAAAACACCCGGAAGTTGTCCGATTTGTGGCATGGCTTTAGAGGCTGAATCTGTGGTTAATGGCGATGATAATCATTTTGATGAAGAATTGTTAAGCTTAAAAAAGCGCTTTATCATTGCGCTAATCCTAACTTTACCGGTTTTTATTTTAGAAATGGGTGGGCATTTTTTTGAGATTGCTCCTGCTAAGGTTTCTCAGGCAATGCAGCTGGTTTTTTCTTCTGTAGTAGTATTTTATAGTGGATCAATATTTTTCAGAAAAGCATTTGAATCGCTGAAGAATAAATCGCTCAATATGTTTACTTTGATTGCTATTGGGACTGGGGTGTCTTGGTTTTATAGTTTATTTGCATTTTTTTTACCAGATTTTTTTCCAGCAGAATTACTTACTCATGATGGTGTGATGCCAGTTTATTTCGAAGCAGCCTCAGTAATAACTACTCTGGTTTTGCTTGGACAGGTTTTAGAAGTTAAGGCTAGAAAAAGTACTTCTGGCTCTATTTCGGCTTTGATTAAATTAACTGCGACTGTTGCTTATCGTATTAATGGCGATGGTGAAGAAGAAGTCGCAGTTGAAAATTTGAAAATAGGGGATTTGCTTCGAGTTAGGCCGGGAGATAAAATTCCTGCGGATGGTGAAATTGTTGAGGGATCTAGCAATATTGATGAATCGATGATTACTGGTGAGTCTATGCCGATAAAAAAGACTGCTGGATCTATTGTAATTGGGGCCACGATAAATCAAGATGGATCTTTTGTGATGAAGGTTTTAAAATTGTCGCAAAATTCAATGCTAAGTCAAATTATTCAAATGGTTTTGGATGCTAAAAAATCGCAAACTCAAATTCAAAAACTTGTTGATCAGGTTTCTTCTTGGTTTGTGCCGCTAGTTATTGGAATTGCTATTTTAACATTTGCAATATGGTTATTTTTTCTTGGGGACATTACGCGCGCTTTAATTTCGGCAGTTGCGGTTTTGATTATTGCGTGTCCGTGCGCACTTGGGCTTGCGACTCCGATGTCTATTATTGCTGCACTTGGTGTTGGTGCTAAAAATGGTATTTTGATAAAAAATGCTGAAAGTTTAGAAAAAATGCAAAAAATTGATCTAATTGTTGTTGATAAAACTGGAACTTTAACTGAAGGCAAGCCTAATTTGACTAAAATAATTACTGCAAATGATTTTGATGAAAAAGAGGTTTTAAGTTTTGCAGCTAGTTTAGAAAATCAAAGTGAGCACCCTTTGGCTAAGGCGATTTGCAATTTTGCTAAAGAGAAAAATATTGCTATATATAAGGCCGAAGATTTTTCTACTCCGATAGGTAAGGGTGTTGCTGGAAAAGTTGAGGGTAAAGAAATATTGATTGGTAATTTAAATTTTTTACAAGAACATGATGTTGATTGCCAAGATCTAAAAGAGCGAGCGCAAAATATGGCGAAAGACGGAGCTACGGTGATTTTTATTGCTATTGATGGAAAGTTGGCGGCTATTTTTGCTATTGAAGATGCTATAAAATCAACAAGTTTTGATGCTATAAAAAAACTACAGAATCTTGACTTGAAAATAGTGATGCTTACTGGTGATAATCGAAAAACTGCTCAGAAGGTTGCTGATCAATTAGGAATTACTGAGGTTTTTGCTGAAGTTTTACCTGATGGAAAAAGTAAAATTATCGCCGATTTAAAGGAAAATGGTGAAAAAGTTGCAATGGTTGGTGACGGAATTAATGATGCACCGGCTTTGGTGATGGCTGATGTTGGAATTGCGGTTGCAAATGGGACTGATGTGGCGATTGAAAGCGCTGGGATTGTGCTTTTGCAAGGTGATTTGGCTAAGTTAGTCAAAGCCTATAATCTCTCCAAAAAAACTATGCGTAATATAAAGGAGAATTTGTTTTTTGCCTTTGCGTATAATGCCCTTGGGATTCCTTTAGCCAGTGGATTATTTGGATTTAATTTAAGTCCAGCTATTGCGGCGGCGGCTATGTCTCTTAGTTCGTTATCAGTGATACTTAATTCTCTTCGACTTAGAAGAATTAAATTGTAATGTATATTTGAAGCTTTAAAAACAAATTTTATGAAATTAACATTTTTAGGTGCAACAAAAACAGTAACGGGGTCGAAATATTTACTTGAATATGCTGGTAAAAAAATTTTGATTGATTGCGGATTGTTTCAAGGTTATAAAGAGCTGCGCTTAAAAAACTGGGCAAAACTTCCTGTTGACCCGAAAACCATTGATGCTGTGATATTGACTCATGCACATATTGATCATAGTGGCTATTTGCCATTATTGGTGAAAAATGGCTTTAAAGGTGATATTTATTGCAGTGATGCGACTTATGATTTATGTAAGATTTTACTTCCCGACAGCGGTTATTTGCAAGAAGAAGACGCCTTTAGAGCTAATAAATATAGCTATAGTAAGCATCACCCAGCTCTTCCATTATACACAAAAAAAGATGCTGAAGATTCATTGAAATTTTTCAAAGCTGTAGATTTTGCTAAAACTATTGAGTTTGATAAGAATATCAGCTTTGTTTTAAATCAATCTGGGCATATTTTGGGCTCTGCTTTTATTTCTTTATTTTTTGATGGCAAGAAAATAGTTTTTTCTGGAGATCTTGGACGCCTTAATGATCCGATATTGCGCAGTCCAGTAAAACTGCATGACACAGACTATTTGCTTATCGAATCAACTTATGGCGATAGGCTGCACGAAAAAACTGATCCAATTGAAATAATTGGCAAAATAATAATGGAAACTGTGCAAAAGGGTGGCTCGATACTTATTCCGGCTTTTGCTGTTGGGCGCTCTCAATCTATTATGCATTATATTTATAAACTAAAAGAATCAGGTTCAATTCCTGATTTACCAGTGTTTCTTGATAGTCCAATGGCAATAAGTGCTAGTAAACTGCTTTGCAAACATAACAGAGAAGTAAAATTATCCGAAGAATTATGTGACCGAGTTTGCGATACAGTCGTTTACACTAAAGAAGTCGAAGAATCAAAGAGAATTACTGCTATGACTAAACCAAGAATCATTATTTCAGCAAGCGGTATGGCAACAGGAGGAAGAGTCCTTCATCACATGAAAAATATGATTACTGATTCCAAAAATACCATTCTTTTTGCCGGATTCCAAGCTGGGGGAACTAGGGGCGATAGATTACTAAAGGGTGAAAAACAAATAAAAATACATGGAGAAATGCATAATGTTAATGCTCGTATAGAAAGCATAACTGGCACTTCTGCGCATGCTGATTACGAAGAAATACTTCAGTGGCTTGGTAATTTTAAGAAGGCACCTAAAAAAACTTTTATTACTCACGGAGAATCCGAGGCTGCGAAATCATTAAAAGAAAAAATAGAAAAACAATTAGGCTGGGACAATGTTGTCATTCCCGAATATTTGCAATCTGAAAATCTATAAATTATGGAAAAATCGGCTATTTATTTAAAGAAATTAGGTATAAATACTTATAAAGAAGCAGTAATCTACATGCGAGAAGACAGCTATATATGTCGATCGGAAGGTTTCGAGTTACAATCTAGGGTGAAAGTTAGATTAAATGGTAAATCGATTATTGCAACTTTGAATACCATTGATTCTGATCTTTTAAGGAGCAACGAAGTTAGTCTTTCAAAATATGCGTGGGATTTATTATCAGCAAATGAAGGTGAGAAAGTAACAATATCACACGCAATGCCAGTTGAATCCTTAAGATTTGTACGCTCTAAAATTTATGGAAACGAACTTTCGCAAAATGAAATGTCACAAATTATTCAAGATGTTGCTGCTGGTAAATATTCTGATATAAATATATCGTCATTTTTAACAGCTTGCGCTGGAGGAAGAATGAATGAAAATGAAATTATTTATCTTACCAAGGCAATGATAAATGTCGGAGAGAGGCTTGACTGGGAATCTGATATTGTTGTTGATAAACATTGCGTAGGAGGGCTTCCTGGCAATCGAACAACACCAATAATAGTTTCAATCGTAGCAGCTTTTGGACTTATTATGCCAAAAACATCGTCGCGGGCCATTACTTCGCCAGCCGGAACTGCAGACACAATGGAGGTCCTAGCCCCAGTTGAATTAGACATAACATCCATGAAAGATGTTATTACCAAAGAAAATGGCTGTATTGCTTGGGGTGGGGCAGTGTCACTTAGTCCGGCTGACGACATATTGATTCGCGTTGAAAAAGCACTAGACCTAGATAGCGATGGTCAATTAATAGCTTCAATTTTGTCGAAAAAAATAGCCGCTGGATCGACTCATATATTAATTGATATTCCGGTTGGAATTACTGCGAAAGTTCGGTCTGTAAAGGCTGCTCAAACATTAAAAGATCATCTTGAATCTATTGGTAAAAATTTAGGCGTAGTAGTAAAAACAGTATTTACAGACGGCAGTCAGCCTGTTGGACATGGTATTGGGCCAACATTAGAGGCTAGGGACATTGTGTCAGTTTTAAAATGTGACATGGATGCTCCGCAAGATTTGCGTGATCGGGCAATAATGCTTGCTGGTAAGATTATCGAGTTTTCTGATAAAGTCAAAGAAGGAGAAGGTAAAATAATTGCCAGCAATATTTTGGATAGCGGGCAAGCTTGGCAAAAATTTCAAGCAATATGTCAGGCCCAAGGTGGAATGAAACAAATCCCAAAAGCAGAATTTACCTATCCTTATAAATCCAATAAAAACGGCATAGTTTCATCGATCGATAATCGTCGTATAGCCCTTATTGCAAAACTTGCTGGGGCTCCGAATGAAAAAACAGCCGGAGTCGATTTACATGTTCATGTTGATGACATGATTGCAAAAGATCAAAGTCTATTTACGATTCATGCCAATTCGATCGGAGAGCTTAACTATGTCTTAGATTACTTAAATGAAAATGGCAATGAAATTATAACAATTAAAGGGTAAATCATGACAAAAACACTAATATTTTCTTTCCCAGAATATAAAGATCTGACAGATAAGATCAAAAAGCAACTCGACTTGGATTCTGGTGATTTAATAATACATCATTTTCCTGACAAGGAATCTTTTGTAAAGATTAATACTGATGTTAAGGATAAAAAAATTATTCTAGTTTGTGGCCTTGATAATCCAAATCAAAAAGTCATGGCTTTAATGTTTTTTAGTGATCTAGCTAGAGAGCTTGGTGCCAAAGAAATCGGCCTTATTACTCCTTATTTGGGTTACATGAGGCAAGACATTAGATTCCATGAAGGCGAGGCGATCACCTCGAATATTTTTGCTAAATTCTTATCAAAACAAGTTGATTGGCTGGTAACAATTGATCCACATTTACATCGTCATAAATCACTAGACGAAATTTACCAAATACCAACAAAAGTAATCCATGCAAATGATATAATTGCGCTGTGGATTAAGAAAAATGTCGCAAAGCCGCTATTAATTGGCCCAGACAGCGAAAGCGAACAATGGGTATCCAGCATAGCAGAAAAATCCGCATCGCCATTCATAATTCTGTCTAAAACTAGACATGGCGATAAAAATGTCGAAATATCAATTCCAGATGTCGAAAAATACCAAGACCATACACCAATTTTGGTTGATGATATTGCTTCCACAGCAAGAACCATGATTGAGACAGTAGGGCACTTGCATAAAGCACATATGAAATCAGCAATATGCATTGTGGTTCATGCCATTTTTGCTGGTGATGCTTATGAAGAGTTAAAAAAAGCCAAAGTTTCTAAAGTAATTAGCTGTAATACCATAAATCATGAATCTAATGAAATTGATGTTAGTGGCATAATAGCCAGGGCAGTTAAAGAATTTATCTAAGCCTTAATAATTTGTAAAATAATTCTAAAGTTATTAAAAAGCTAAAGCTGTACAAGACATTAATGAATAGATGAGTAAAAGAGAGTCTTGACTTAGTTTCCTGACTTACTATGATATATATTCTGATCCTATAATGTATATTATGTAAACTAATATATTCAAAAGGCAATCATAATATAAGAATCAAGCCGCGCCTTTTTATATTTTTACACCCCCTCTTTCTTAGCTTTTTCATTTAGTAAAACTTAAGTTTTTCCCCAGCTTCTTACTTCTGGAGATTTTTAAATTTCCACCCTACCTTTTTTACCCCTTATCTAATTTTCTTATTGACAAAAATATCTTTTTATTGGATAATTAGATTAATAGAAAAGTTTTTTGCTTTATGTGGGTATTGACATTGATGACTACGACTTTTATGATTCATATGCTTAGTTCTATGCATAGCGTGACATATTGCCGTGGAGACATTATTGACATATACTACCCCGCAGATAGAGCCAACCTCGCCTATGATTCTGATTGTAGATACACAAAAACACTCATAACCTGTAATGATTGCGCACCTTTATATATTCGCCGTAGCAGCTATGATAAGTTTGCCGAGTCTTACACTATATTAGGAATGAAACCTCCAGTACCACGAAGAACTGATACTGACAAAGTATTTGAACCTCTAAAAAATCAATAAAACTACCTTATGAAGCTGTTTCTTGAGATTTCATTTAAGCATGGATCAAGCTTGATTATTTCTTGATTTCTATTACCTTCAACTAGAATTATTGTTTCAGGTCCACTAGTGGTTATTTGCTTGATTTTTCCACTAATTTCAATAGCTTTTGCTGATTTATTGCATTTTTTAGGCTTGTGAGTTAGCATATTTCCAGAAGTAGAAAGTAGATCCTTATTTTGCTTAATAATGAAAAATGCCACAACAAGCACCGCTAGCACTATCCCAAGAGAATAGACGGTACTCTTAAGTAGTATTGACGACTTTTTATAATTTTTGTAATTATTATTGCGCGAATGATTATTTCTATTAAAACCTCTATCTCTTGAGTCTCTATTTGAAGAGTCAGAAGTTCTTCTTCTGTTATTGTTAGATGAATTATAGTCTTTTGTCATTTTTAATGTAGTTTAGTTAATTATTTAATTACCTCTAATTTTTTACCAACTTTGATAAATGAAGATATAGCTCTATCGATATGATCCAAATCATGAGCAGCAGAGATCTGAACCCTGATTCTGGCTTCACCTTTTGGAACCACTGGAAAAGAAAATGCAATAACATAGATATTTTCTTCCTCTATCATCATTTTAGCAAATTTTGAAGCCAAAATTTCGTCATAAAGCATAACAGCAACAACCGGATGAGTGCTCGGACGGATATCAAAGCCAGCCTCATCCATTTTTTCACGAAAATATTTAGTATTTTCATCTAATTTTTCGATCAAGCTTTTTGACTTCTTTATCATATTGATAATTTCAATACCAACAGCCGCAGTCGATGCAGGAATGTTATTGGAGAATAAATACGGCCTACTTTTGTTTCTTAATTTGTCAATTATTTCTTTTTTTGAGGCTATCACCCCTCCCCCAGCGCCACCAAAAGCCTTTCCAAGGGTTGTTGTTATTATGTCAACTCTGCCTTCGACTTCGCATAATTGATGAGTCCCTCTACCATCTTTGCCAGTAAATCCAGTGGCATGAGAATCATCAACTAAAACCATCGCCTCATATTTATCAGCCAAATCACATATTTCACTAAGCTTGGCAATATCTCCATCCATTGAAAACACACCATCAGTGACTATAACCTTGGTTTTTTGATCTTTTGCATCTTTAAGTTTCGCCTCTAGATCTTGCATATCATCGAATTGATAAAAGAACCTTTTAGCCTTACAAAGCCTTATTCCATCGATTAAACTAGCGTGATTTAGGTTTGCAGATATTATTGCATCATTTTCATCAAAAAGCGACGCAAAAACACCATTATTAGCCGCAAAACACGAAGAATAAGTAATTGAATCTTCAAATCCTAGGAATTTAGCGAATTCTTGCTCGAATTTTTTATGTATATCTTGAGTACCACAGATAAATCTTACCGACGCGGTGCCAAAGCCATACTCATCAAGGGATTTTTTGGCGGTTTTTATAAGATCTTCATTATCAGCCAGCCCAAGATAATTATTTGCACAAAAATTGAGCATATTCTTCTTATTTGAGCCTTGAATTACCTCAATTTGAGAAGATTGTTTGCTGGTGATTTTATACTCACTTTTATATAAACCAGTGTTCTTTAAACCCTCAATTTCATCTTTAATGCTGTTAAGAAATTCTTGTTTTATCATTTTAATGTTCTTTATTTAAGAAAAATTTGACATTATTACCTATTTTAATTATAATATATTTAAAGATAAAAAGCAAGTATAGTTGACTATAATCGTTTTTTTAACATTTTAAGAAGTAACAATGAAAGAGTTTGATTTTATAAATAAATATCTTAGGCCTTTAGCTATTGATAGCAAAGCCTCTTTTGCCCTTGGGGAGGATGTTGCTATGCCGTATTTAGTCGATAAAGGCAATGAAATCGTGGTTTCTAAGGATTTATTTGTTGAAAATGTTCATTTTTTGGCGAGCGACAACCCTAAAGATATAGCCTCAAGGTTGATTTTGAGTAATATTTCCGATATTGCTTCTTGTGGGGCTTTGCCAAGATATTACATGCTTGGGCTGCCAAAAAGAAGTGACCTTATGGGTGGTTTTTATGATGAATTTTGTTCTGAATTGGCTAAAATACAAGAGGAGTACAAGATTTCCTTGATTGGAGGAGATACTGTTGCGGCTAAAAATGATTTATTTTTTAGTGTTACAATATTTGGAGAGGCTAAGTCCGGTAACTTTTTGCGAAGAAATGCGGCAAAACCCGAAGACTTGATATTTGTTACTGAGGATTTGGGCGGATCTTTTTTGGGCTTACAAGATAAGCTAGGTAATGATAAATTGTCAATTTTGGATGAATCTGAGTTAAAATATGCAAAAGAATGTCACAATAGGCCGAAAATTCCTATTTTATTTGCTAGTGCCCTACTTTGTGAAGGAATTTCCAGTTGCGCTATAGATATTTCAGATGGTCTTGTGGCTGATTTGAATCACATTTGCCAAGAGTCAAAGGTGGGTGCAAATTTATATCTTGATAAAATTCCTGTTTGCAAGGCTGGATTAAGGTTGATTAATGAGGGTGTTTTTGATAAAATAGATTTAATTAATGGCGGTGAAGATTATCGACTTTTATTTACTTTAAATAAAGACAGGAAAAATGATGTTTTTACTCTTGCAAATAGATTTAAAATAGGTTTAAATTATATAGGAGATATAACTTCTTTAAAAGCTCCTCGGGTAGAGTTGCTTGACGATAAAGGTCAAAATATTAAATTAAATTACTTAGGATATGAGCATTAAGGATATTGATTATGATGAAATAGCTGATGCTGGGGCTTTTAGAAGGTCTTTTGCAACTATGATAGATATATTTATCGTCTTTTTTGTTAGGATGTTTTTTGCGCAAATTTTAGCGTCTTTTTGGCTTTCCGATAGGCTGGCTTTGCTTGCTCAAGATTATAAGAATTTTTTTGATACTGAGGTGATTGACTCTCCGGACAAGGTTGCTTTTATACAGTCCCACCCTGTATTTGATGATATTTTGATATTTATTGCAATTCTTACGGTAATTGGTTCTATTTATTACGCCTATTTACATTCTTCAAATTATCACGCTACTATTGGTAAAAGGCTGATGAAGGTTGAGGTTTTGAACTTGGATTATAGCAAAATATCGTTTTTCAAAGCTTTTTTGATTTACTATTTTTCTCTTGTTCCAATTATTTATGCTACATATATATTAAGCTATACATACTCAGCAAAGGTAAGTTTAATGGCTGGAATGTTTCATAATATATATAATATTATTTTTACATTAATAATAATTGCACTATCAGCAACCTTTTCTTCTGGCCTTAGAAGACACATGGGATTTGATATTGTCTTAAAAATAGTTTATTTAAATAATAAAACTGATTCAAAATACCCTTGGAAGTCAAAAGATAATGTCGAAAAATAAATATATCACATTTTTTAAAAATATTAAATTCAACAAGTCCATTGACTTTGTTTATAGAATTTTTAATGTTATTAAAGCTAATGTTTTTGAGTTATATAAATTTAATATTGCAATTGTTGTAATATTTTCTCTTATATTAAGTTACTACCTAATCTTAGTTCAGATTAAGCCATTTTCTAGTCCTTATCTCAAAGAAACTATTTCTGATTTTTTAGCCAAAGAGGCTGGACAGAATTTTGCAATAGATGATGTTTTGGTTTCATTTACCAGTGGAGGACTTGTTAAGCTTGATATGCAAAATATATCTTCGGGTAATTTGCCAAATGCAATTAGCGAATCTTTAGTTGAAATTCCTAGTATTTCCTTTGCCTTTCCTATTTATCGATTGCTTTTCTTTAATTTTTTACCATCGGTGCTATTAATTGAAGATGCGAACTTTGTAGTAAATAGCGCCGACGATCCATTTAGCTTAATTCACAAGATTAAACCATCATCAAGTGGCACTAATCAATCAGGCTTTATATATTCTTTATTTAGCTCAATAAAACATGTTAAGCTTTTTAACATATCTATTGAATTAAATAATAAAAAAAAGGGATCGACATCCTTTTTTATTCCTGACGCGAAGTTTAATATTAAAATAAAAAATAATATTAGAGTGTCAAGTGATGTAAGTGTTGAGTATGGAGGATCTCCTAATAACAGAAAAAGTTTTGATGTTGATGCTCATTGTGATTTAGAAAAAATTTCCCTCGATGGAAGTTGTAGATTATTTTCATCTAATTTTGATTTAAATTTACTATCTAAGGTGTCTACTCAGCCTACAATTCTTGATTCTATAGAGTCAAGTTCATTTTTTGGAGTAATTTTTTCTAAAAGCAAGGGTGTAAAGAAGGTTTCGGTTAATTCTGATTCTTCATATTTTAATTTTAAGGCTAAGGGTGTTTTTTCAAAACCTTTAAATTTAAGGGATTTAAAATTTGACTTAACTTATGATTTTTTATCTGACTTACTTGACTTAAAGTCTCTTGAGGCGAAAATTTTAATGAAAAAAAAGGAAAGGGATCTTAGTGTAATTGAAAAAAGTTATTACTACGCTAATTTAGAGTCTGATCTTAAGATTTTTGGATTAAATAATTATAGCAACTCAGATGTGAATCTTAAATTGTCAAATATTGATGCAGCTGATATAGAAAGACTCTGGCCGTTGTTTTTACCTCGTCAAGATATTAGACACTGGGTTACTAGTCATTTTTCCTCAGGGGTACTGTCTTCTGGGTCTTTAAATATAAAGCATTCCAAGGTAAATGGCATTGCAAAGCTTGATAAACTAACATCACAAGTTAATTTCCAGGATATGACCCTTAACTATTCTAGTAACTTTCCTGAGATTAAAGATATGAATTTTAAACTTATATTTACTGAGAATTCTATGTTTGCAGATATTGCTTCTGCTTCAGTGCTAAGGTCAAAAATATCCAATGCAACAGTTGCTATAAACGATTTTTCAAATCCAATTCTCGATATACATGCTCATAAAGTTGGCTATGCGGTTGATTCTTTTGCGCATATTAACTATAAATCTGAGGAAATTAATGATAAATTTGCTAGCATTTTTCAAAATAGCAAGAGTGATTCAAATGTAAATATTAGATTTTCACTATCTGAAGAAAAATTGGATTTAAATAAGTTTCATATAGCAATTGATTCAAAGATTTTCAATACAGAAAATGATGTATTTACTGGAAATATATCATTATCAACAAAAAAAAGCCTAGGGTCCGATACTTTCGTGTCTCATGTTAATTTAGACAAGGCATTTACTCACAAGAGAAATGTACTTGGAATAAAGAAGCTTCATGATGACAAGTTGAGCCTGAACTTTAATTTATCGATAGAAAAAGACCTACTAAAGCTTTCCTCTCTATTTTTAAAACTTAATTCTAAAAATACCGTTGAGTCTTCTTTTGTTTATAATAATAGGACTGAGAAATTTGAGAAAATACACTTAAAAAATTATGATATTGATAATGAATATACATTTAATTATAAATATGATGAAGGTGTCTCTGAGATAGCTTTAGATGGTAATGTGGTAACGCTAACATCTATAGATAATAATGCCGATAACAAGAAGGATAAGCAGCACCCCCTAGCTTTCTTCGATAAATTATACCTTAATGATTTTAATCTCAAGGTTGACATTAAGTACCTTTCCAGCTCGAATTTATTTTCAAAAGATATAAATATCGAGCTTCGATGCGAATCATATATATGTCGCAAGGGTTTATTTTTCTCAAAATATTCTAACAATAAAATGTTGACTGATTTCGTTATCTCAAGAAGTGACAAAAATACTTATAAAATTACCGGTGGAGTTGACAATGTTGGCTATCTTTTAGAGCTTTACAAAATATCAAGAAGTGTTAAAGACGGCAAATTTTCCGTTGATATTAATCAAGTTGTAGATTCACAAAGAGAGGAGGTTTTGTATAATGGCAAAATAGAGCTGAAGGATAATATAACCATATACGATAATCCAACCATTAAAAGACTTGAATCAGATAGCATGTTTTTAACGATAAAGGACAAAATATTTTCAAATAATAAAACTACATTTTCCAGGCTTAAATCTGAGTTTATTATAAATCCTAAGCTTTCCATAATAAATGTTAAATCTTTAATAGCCAACAATCTTAAGATTGGGATAACCTCAAAGGGTTACTATGATTATCGATCTGGAAATGCTCGCTTTAAAGGAGCTATAATTCCTGGTTATATTGTAAATAATTTATTTGGAATTGGCAATATTCCAATTGTTGGAAATGTCGTATCCGGAGTCTTAACAGGAAGCAAAGATAGCGGTTTATTTGGCTTAAATTATGAATATACAATATTGTCTTATGAAAATGAACCTAAATTCAAGACCTTTCCAGCCAAAAGCTTCGTACCCTCCTCTATTCAAAGTCTTTTTGACTAGAGATTCATATATTGATCAATTCGCCTTGAATATATCTCGATAAAGGTTCTTTTTCTTAAGTTTGTTAAGAAGCCTTCCCCATCAGATATCTTTAAAGACTCATATATTTCTCTTTGTGCAATTTCATAATCTTTTTTAGATATGTTATTTGAAAATATCTTCTCTTTTATTTTAAACATAACAAGATTATCATCAAATAAGATAGGTTTAGTATAAGTTTTACCCTTATCTGCCATTAAAACTTTGTAGATTTTTTTATCCAATGTTGATTTAGAAACCCATCCAATATCTTGAAAGTCAAATAATATTCCCTGCTCTTTATAAATCTCAAGTACATCTTTGGTTTCATCATTATTTACAAGTTCCTGGTGGAGCTTTTCTATCATCAGTTTATTATTTTTCGAATTTTTTATTTTAATTTGAGAGATATTAAACTTAAATTCCTCAGTATCCTTATCAAGGTGCTCTAAAGTCTCGATAATTTGCGGATTGTTAATTTGATTTATTGACGGCTTAACCAGCTCTACAAGAATTTTTGACCAAATTAAGTTGGTTTTAATCTTGTTTCGTAGTATTTCTTTTTCTGACGAATCTAGTTTTTTATATAATTTTGGTTGCCCGTGCTTTACTCTACTCATAATTGCCTCAAGCTCTTCTTGCGAGATTTCCATCCCAACCCTTTGGGCTTCTTGGCTGATCATAGCCTCTTCTATAATATCATCAAGAGTATTATATATCAAAGATTTTTTGGATAAGGTTTTACTTAAGGGGTTGTGGTTTTTTTCAAATTGCACCCTACTATCAAGCTCCTTTAGCGTTATAATTTGATTATTAACCCTAGAAACAATTACAGCAGGCTTAGAATGTAATGCAGCATTTCCCCAAAGCAACAATATCAGACTCAGCAGTAAGGTCTTAAAGCAAAATTTGGGCATAAGAACCTCCCTTCTATCGATTAAAGATTTTCAAGCCCCTTACCAAGTCAACAGCTCTTGCAAGTTGGTGATCAGTTTTGTAAAGCTCAAAATTATCGTCTTTTAACTGATCTGTTGATTTTGCAGCATCGACCTCTTCTTGAATCTGAGCAGCAATATGCCCCTCAAGATCAGATTCAGAGTTCTTTAGGTCGCTATTGTTGCTAAGCTCTATCTTAGCTTCTTTTACGACAACATCGGGCTCTATTCCATGAGCTTGAATTGATTTACCATTGGGAGTATAGTAAAGTGATGTGGTAAGCCTTAAGGCTCCATTATTTTTACTTAAAGGTATGACGGTTTGAACTGAGCCTTTACCAAATGACTTTACACCCATAATTATAGCTCTTTTGTTATCCTGTAATGCCCCAGCTACAATCTCAGAAGCAGAAGCCGATCCAGAGTTAATTAAAACCACAATGGGATAATTTGGAATTAATCTTTCATCTCTATCGTCTTTATAGATAACTTCTTTGCTTTTATCCCTACCTCTAATTGAAACAATAAGATCTCCTTTATCAAGGAATTTTTCACTAATCTTAACGGCCTGATCTAGCAAACCACCAGGGTTATTTCTAAGATCTAAAACTAGCCCTTTAAAATTATCCTTGCCAATTTTTCTTTTTAATTTTTTTAGCTCTTTATCAAGTTGAACAGAAGCTCTTTCAAAAAAGGTGTTAATCTTTATGTAACCAACATCGCCAATTATTTCAGACCTTACCCCTTTTACTTTGATAATATCTCTTTGGATAGTTTTTATTAAAGGTTTTGTTTCAGTCTTTCTAAGAATGGTGATGGTAACATCTGTTTTTGGTTTGCCTCTCAATTTTTTTACAACATCCTCAATTGATAGTCCCACTACAGTTTTACCATTGATCTTAGATATATAGTCACCAGATTTAACGCCAGCTTTGAATGCTGGAGTGTCCTCAATAGCAGTAATAATTTTTACCAATTGGTGCTCCATGGTTATTTCTATGCCAAGGCCGCCAAATTCTCCTTTTGTTTGGACTTTTATTTCTTCAAAATCATCTTTGTTAAGATATGAAGAGTGAGGATCCAAAGATCTCAGCAACCCATCAGCAGCAGCCTCATACAGCTCTTTATTTGATTTTTCCGAGACATAATCTTCTTTAATTTTTGACACTACATCGGCAAAAAATTCCTCTTGATTCTCAACTGTTGTAGATAAAGAGATGGGCTGTATCTTGATTTGAGATATCGCAAATGTTGAGAAGAAGCCCGCTAGGACTGCAGAAAATACAACAATAAAAACTCGGATGTAATTGCTCATATTATGAATTTGAGTGTAAAAATTAAAAAGATTTGCTAATCAGAAATGCCATATTCAGATTTAAGCTTTTCAGTAATGTCTTTTGGAGGCTCTTCTCCGTAGGCTGAATATAAAATTACTCCATAATTTTCTAGATGAATAATGTCATCATTTAGAGCTTTTAAGAATAATTGCAGCTTTAACCTTTCAACTAAAACATAATACCAAGCACTACTCCCAGCATCAACGCCTTTAACCAAATATATCAAATCCGCTTTTGATTTTTTTTGCGGATCTATAGCAGCAGTTTGCGTAGATCTTTGAGTCGGAGCAGCTTGGCTAGACTTTTTAGCTCTATCTGCCATACTTTCACCACTAAAAGTTGGTGATTGTTTTTTATATCTTTCTGCAAAACTTTGTGATTGTTTCTCTGTCATGATATTTTAATTAAGTTTAAGTATTAGCTTTCATCCACCAGTCATTAACTGATCTCTTTGGTCCACACGGCCCTCCTTCAAGGGATACGCAAGGACTTTTGATATCAACTGTTTTACTAGAGCATGAAATAGTTAGTGCCAATAAGCCAGTAAAGATAATGATTCTTACCGTTGTTTTTCTAATTTTGTTTATCATATATCAATAAATTACTTGATAAAACTTTTTTCTATATATATATTTACACATATAAATTATAAAATAAAGTAAAAACTTCAAAAAAATGCAAAAAATTTTAATTATAGGTTGTGGGTTGATTGGTTTTTCCTTGGCAAAAGCCCTAAAAAATAAGCTACCAAGCCTTGATATTGCTGTATTTGATAGCGATAAAGAGGTCGTTGATATTGCCTTATCTTCAAATATTGCGGATAAATATCAAGATATCACCCAAAAGGGCGGAAATTTCGATTTAGTGGCAATTTCCAGTCCATTATCTACTTATGAAGATATTTTTGATAAAATATCGCAAAATATCAGTGCATCTCTTATAATTGATTTAGGATCGTTGAATGGTTATCCATTGTCAATTGCTGAATCAAAGCTTAAAACTGGCTTTATTTCGTGCCACCCTATTGCGGGAAGTGAAAAATCTGGCATTGAAAATTCCACTGCAGATCTTTTTGAAGGTAAGGACTTTATGGTATCAGGGGATGTAGATAGTAAAAATAAGGCTCTTTTGCAAGATTTAACTAATGCGATAGGCTCTAATATGAAGACTTTAAACCCAAAAGATCACGATAAAATCTTCGCCCTAACCTCACATTTACCGCAATTTTTGTCGTTTTTATCGTCTGATTTTACTCCAAAAGTTCAAAAAAATGAATCAATACAGAAGGCTTTTAGGTTAAATAAGTCGAATCCAGCGATTTGGCGAGAAATTTTCGATCTTAATTCAGTAAATATTGAAAAATATTATAATGAGTTTTTTGACAATTTGTGCGATTTCATAGAGGCCTTAGATTCTGGTAATTATGGTCTTTTGCATGATTTTCTTGTCAAAAGCGGCTCTTTGAGTGCAAAATCGGATAAAATTGTTGAATCTGACCATTCAAATACTGATTTGGCCACGATACTATTTCGCTTGATTATTGTTTTATCTTATGTTAAAATTAAAGATGTAAATATTTATCAAGAATATACAGGCAGTGGTTTTACTGACTTTACTTCTATAATCGATTATTTTAAAGATTTGGATTTTGAGTCTTTTAATAAATTATTATTGAAAAATAAGTCTAAAATTATCGATTATTTTGATAAGATTTCTACATAAAATATGGTTGATAATATAGGCGATATAAGGCCGTACAGGATAATTAACAGAAGAAAATCAAGACAGATCAGGGTTGGTAATGTCTTAGTTGGAGGTGGTGCGCCAATTTCCGTGCAATCCATGACTAATAGTTTAACTACAGATATAAAGGCAACAATCCGCCAAGTCAATGAATGTGCCTCAGTTGGGGCTGATATCATGAGAATTTCCGTGCCAGACAAAGAATCATCAGAGGCTTTGGCGAAAATTATTCCTCATTGTGATGTGCCAATTGTGGCTGATATTCATTTTCATTATAGACGAGGCATCGAGGCGGCAAAAGCTGGAGCAAGCTGTCTTAGGATCAATCCTGGCAATATTGGAAGCGATGAAAAAGTCAAAGAGGTCATAAAAGCAGCAAAGGATCATGGCTGTTCAATTAGAATTGGCGTGAATGCTGGGTCTTTAGAACAAGATTTGCTCGATAAATATAAAACGCCCTGCCCTGATGCTTTGGTGGAGTCTGCGCAAAGGCATATTAATATTCTTGAGCAGAATGATTTCTTTGACTTTAAGATCAGCGTTAAGGCTTCGGATATATTTTTGGCAATTGAATCATATAAGGCGCTGGCTAAAGTTTGCGATTATCCGCTGCATATTGGTATTACTGAGGCTGGAGGGTTTACTTCGGGAACGATAAAGTCTTCGATTGGGCTTGGGAATCTGCTTTTAGCTGGAATTGGCGATACTATACGAGTTTCTTTATCTGCAAACCCGGTCGAAGAAGTCAAAGTCGCATTTCACATGCTAAAGGCCCTTGGTCTTAGGCATAAAGGTGTTAATATAATTTCATGTCCATCATGCGCTAGACAGGCTTTTGACGTCATTAAAACCGTCGAGGAAGTCGAAAAACGCGTCGAACACATCAAAAAGCCGATGGATATTTCGATTTTGGGCTGCGTTGTTAATGGCCTTGGAGAGGCTGCGCATACGCAAATCGGAATTACTGGTGGTGGTAATGATCGACATAATGTTTACTTAAATGGCTTGCCCAATCACAAAGTTTCCAGTTCTGAATTGGTTGATCACATTGTTTCTTTGATAGAAAAAGAGGCTGCTAATTAATTTTTTATAATGACTCTTGATCAGGCGATAATTAGGGATAATTTTTCAAAATTTCACGCAAGTTACGACAGTAACACAAATATCCAAAAAAAGTCAGCTAAAATGCTGGTCGAAGAATCATTAAAATATCTAGATCCGAATAGCTTTTTTAATATTTTGGATTTAGGATCTGGCACTGGAAATGTCGCTAAAGAGGTTCGCAATCATCTTTCAAATAAAAATAGAATTGTTAATTGTGACTTTTCATTGCCAATGTTGACTAGTTCTGGTGAGGAATTTTCTGTTTGCAGCGATATTTGCAATTTACCAATTAAAGATGTGGAGATTTTTGATGCTGTATTTTCTTCCTTTTGCTTACAGTGGCTTGATTGCGGTGAAATAAAGAAATTACTAGATAATTTATATAAAATTTGTAGCTCTGGGGCTATTTTTTCATTTTGCCTACCAATAAATGGCTCTTTTCATGAATTTCTTGATGCAAATTTTCAAAGTGGCTGTAATTTTCATTTTATTGATTTGCCTAAGGGGCTTGATGTTGAAAATTTAATAAATTCGTCTGATTTTGAAATTTTAGAGTTAAGAGCCATAAATTTTAAAGTAAAATACTTAAATGCACTTGGATTTCTGAAAAAAATTAAAGATTCTGGTGCAAATTATCACGCTCCTGGATCAAATAACATCATTAATAGAAAAAAAATAAAAAAAATTAGTGACATTTTATTTGAAAAGTACGATAATTATATTACTTGGAATGTTTTATATTGTTATTTAATAAAAAAATAGATATTTGCTTATGTTAGGTAAAATAAAATCTATTCTCATTGGAAAAAAACCTGCAAAGCCAGGCGAAAAAGAAAAGGAATCGACCCTTGTTGGTTTTAAAAGGGGCATAAATAAATTATCTGGACTTATTTCAGATTACTTTACAAATTTTACATCTGATTTAAAAACAATGAAAGAAAAGTCCAGGGACTTGTTAAAAACCAATGTGAATCTTGGCCTTAAGCATTTAAATAATGATAAGATAGGTGATGCGATTTTTAGGTTTAAAATTGTGAGTATTTTATGGCCAAATCATGTAAAAACACATTACTACCTTGCTCATTGCTATATATTGCAAAAAAAATATGATCAAGCCGACAAGTCGTTACAAAAATTACTCACAATGGATCCCTCTTATGATTTAAAGGTTAAAGGCATGATAAATAAAATTAAAGAAGCAAGGGGTGATTAACTTACCAAGAAACTTAAAAACATTTCTTTTTGTGTTTCTGGCATTTTTTATGTATTGCTCCACTAGCAACGCTCAAGATGAGGATGATTTTTCTGCCTTTGAAGAGCAAATGCTTGGCTCAACAGTTAAGATATATGACCCACTTGAGCCACTTAATAGAAAAATATTCACATTTAATGATTATGTGGACGAATATTTTCTTAATTATGTAGTGGATTCTTATAGGTTTATAGTTCCTGAATTTGCAAGAAAGGGGGTTAGAAATTTTTTTGACAACTTGTATAAGCCATTTTCCATTATTAATTCATTTGCCCAAGGTAAGACTGATAATGGCCTAGCCAGTCTATCTAGCTTTGTTATTAACACAACAGTTGGAGTTTTTGGCTTTATTGATGTTGCTCAAGATGAAGAAGTATTTTACAACGTTGAAACTTTTGGTCAAACTCTTGGTCATTATGGTATTGGGACTGGGCCGTATTTGGTATTGCCTCTCTTGGGACCTTCAACATTGAGAGGATTTTCTTCTGATGCCTTGCAAAGTGCACTTTCTCCAATAGGTTTTGACGTGCTTTTAATTGGAGACAAAGTAAATGTAGACATTGAGGATGATACAAAAATTGGCTTAACAGCCTTACAGGCAATCGACAAGAAAGAGTCCATATCTTCTATAATTGAAGACATTAAAAAGGACTCCTTTGATTATTACTCCACAGTTCGATCCTATTATTTACAAAATTTAGAAAGTAAAGTTAAAAGATAACAAGTTTATGAGAAATTTTATATTTATTAATACATTTTTGGCTTTTTGCTTCTTAAGTAACTCATCTTTTGCTCAGTTTAACAAGCAGGACTTTAAAGATTATACTGAAAAATTTGCCGATAAGGTGATTAAAATCTCAGCAAGCAAACTTTCCGATCAAAAAAAGGTTGATGAACTTATAACTATAATTGATGAATCTATTGATCTTAAGTGGATATCTAGATTTGTTCTTGGTAAACATTACAAAACTTTTTCAATTTCAGAATTTCAAAGATTTTTGGAGCTTTACAGAAAATATATGATAAATACCTATGCTACAAAATTTTCCTCCTATAAAGGTAAAAAGTTTTTAATTAAAGACATAAAATTTCAAAAAATATTTTATTTAGCAGACACCGAATTCTACTCAGTTGATAGCAATGTTCCTATTCTTGTTTCCTTTAGGTTAAAAAAGAGAGGCGATAAGATTTACATAATAGACTTTATTCCAGAAGGAATAAGCTTGCTTGAATCTCAAAGATCAGAGCTTGATTCGGCAATTTCTTCAAATGGCGTTGGTAAGTTTCTCGATGATTTAAAGAAAAAGGTTGAATAAATCATCTCTTGAAGATGAAATTATCCATAGTTGATAATTTTGGATCAAATTTATAGCCATCTTTATTAAACTTCTTGATATCTTGAATATTGGTTATTTGGTTTTTTATTATATAGTTAACCATCTCTCCCCTAGCCTTTTTAGCCATTATTCCTATGGTTTTTAGTTTCCCAGACTTTACTTCCTTAAAATCAGCCTTAACAACTTTATTTTTTAGGGCTTTAGTTTTTATCGCCTTAAAATACTCATTTGATGCTAAATTTAGTATCACCTCTTGATCTTTAGAATCATTATTAAGATATTGAGCCAGAGAGTCGTCCCAAAACTCATATAAATTGTCGCAGAGCTTGTTTTTTAGTTTTGTGGACATCTCTAATCTATATGGCTGAATTAAGTCAAGTGGCTTTAATATTCCATATAAGCCAGATAAAATTCTAAGGTTGTCCTGCATAAATTTAAATTCTTCTTTGCTATATGATTCAGTTTCTATTGGCTCATATACATCTCCATTGAAAATAAATATAGCTGGCTTTGAGTTTTCTTGATTAAATGGAGTTGAGAAGCTTTGAAATCTGTCATAATTTAACTTTGATAGATTATCACTAATACCCATTAGCTTAGATAAATCATCTGTTGATAGCTTTTTAAGTTCCTTTACTAGCTCTTGAGATTTATCGAGAAGCTTTGGATTGCTATATTTATCATAATTTATTTTGGCGTCAAAATTAATTGACTTTGCCGGAGATATTAAGATTTTCACTATCTTCTGTTTTTATATAATTCATACAAGGCTATTGTAGTAGCATTGGAAGCATTTAGACTCTCAACTTGACTTTCCATTGGTATTTTTAGCAATAAATCGCAATTCTTTTTTATTAAAGGTCTAATACCAGAGCCTTCAGACCCTGTTATAATGACAATTTTATCAAAATCTTTGACTTTTTCTATGCTATCCTTGGATTCTCCGGCTAGTCCAACGCACCAATAATCTAGCTTTTTTATTTTAGATAATAAATTGGTTATGTTATTTGTACTGTAAATTTCCACCTTCTCAAAATTTCCAGATGCAGCTTTTACCATAGAAGCAGTTTCCTGTGGAAAAGAGTTACCAGGAACGATAATATTTTTAATAGCAAATGCAGCAGCTGATCTTATGATTGCACCAATATTTTGTGGATCAGTAAGCTGATCGAGCACTAAAATATTTCCAGCATCCGCACCAGATTTTATATCACTTAACAGATTATCTACTGCTAAAATTGGCTTTCTTAAACAATTAATAGCAACAGATTGATGGTTAACATCCCCAAGAAGATTTGATATCTCAGCCCTATCAGCTATTTGCACTAGCTTTAGAAGCTCTCTACCTTTATTTTTTGCAATTATATTTACGACGTCTTCATGGTTTTGCGAAGAGCAAAGTATTTTATATATCTGCCTACTTTTACTTGCCATGATTGACTCTAAGGTGTGTTTTCCATAGAGCCAGATTCTCTTATCGTGATTTTTATAGTTATTCAAATTAGTTTCAAATTATTTATAATCTAATATAATGACCTCTTTATCTTTTAGGCTTTTTTCGATAAATTTTTGCATAACCTCTTGGGTTAGCATTTTCTTAAGCTCTTCTTTAAATTGATCATCTAACTCTGGAATTTTTACCTCTCTAGAATTATTTAATTTATATATATAAATCTCACCATTCTCAAATTCCTTTATAACAAGCTTTTGCCCATCGTCAAATTTAGACACTACATCGGATGGTAATAATGTCTCCAATATATATTGTTCCTTGTTTGACTCGCCAGGGGTTTTTATTGAGTGTTTATTGTAAAATACACTAAATCTATAATTTAAATATTTAGCTCCAATTTTATTTAATTTATTAAATATGTTTTGCGCAAGCTCCTTGTCATTTAGAACTATTTTTGATATATTGTACTCCTTTTTACCTGTAAGATTTGTTGTAATTTGCAAATATTTATTATTAATTGCCTTTTGAGTGGTATTTTTCTTGATTAAATGGGATAAATAGCTTTCAATTATAATGGCATTTTCTGATTTAATTATCCTTTCTCTAATTTCAGATTTTTTATGAATACCTTCTTTTTTAGCTGTTTTAAGAAGCTCTCTTTCGAGATAAATTTCTTTTGACAAAGACTTAACAGCCTCTTTTGGAAGTTTTTTTATGTTAAAGTTACTATCTTCGTCCGAATTATTAAATAGTTGCAGAAACTTTTCCTTTATATCACTTTCATATATCCTCATAGAATCAATTTTAGCAACAGTAGTATCGTTGCCAGATTTATGATTTATCAAAACCAAAGAAAAATATAGTAATATTGAAATAACTAGCACCACAAGAGTAACTTTCTTCATTCGCCTTTTTCTTCCATATTGTTTAAACATAACGCTTTTTATAAATTAGGAATTACATAGTCTGGAAAAGAATCATGTAATTCGAATTGATATTGCAACTGATCGCGATTTGGCAATTCAGAATATTTATTACCAAGTATAACACTAATGATTCCACTTGTCAAAAAAATACTTGAAATATTATTATTATTCGCTCCTTTAATGTCAGTTTCAAGTCCATCACCTATTGCCAGCACCTGATTCAAGTTGTGACTATCTATAGAAAATAAGCGAAATACTTCATTATAAACATTTTGATATGGCTTGCCAAAATATATTACTTTACCACCCAATTCTTCGTATTTTTTTGCTATAACGCCGGCGCATAGTTGAGATTTTCCTGATTTTTTGACAACAATTTTATCTGGATTTACGCAAATCATGGTTAGACCAGCCTTTATCGATCTATTAATTTCATCCATTTTTTCATCTATCGTGGAATCTTCGTGGTCAAAGCCAGTGACTAGCACAAAACCAGCTTCATTTTCATCATTTGTAATTTGGTAATTTAAACCATCTAACAAATCTATATCCTTTTGAGGGCCAATATATAGATATTTACTAGCAAATTGCTTATAGCCAGATTCTTGATTGCTTGCCAAAAAATTATAAGTAGCCTCACCGGAAGTTAAGATAAAATCATACAAATCGCCCTTATTTATATTAAAATTTTGAAGGACCGACTCAGCCTTATGTGACCTTCTTGGGGCATTTGAAAGTAAACAAATATTTTTATTTTTCTTCTTGAGATATTCTAGCGTGGCTGCAACATTTGGATATAACTCACTACCATCATGCAAAACACCCCAAATATCAAATATAAAATATTGATATTTTTCGGATATTTCAAGAAAATTATTAGGAAAAAGCATATTAATTTATATATTTTCTTGATTGTTTTAATAATTTTGAGAGGCTACTCCTTTTATAGTCTAGCCTCACAGTATCACCCAGCCTTACTTTCTGAGATTTTTTCTCATTTTCTACGATAATCCAAGAAGTATCTGGTTGAATTATATTTGAGATAATACCTGTTGCAACTATCCTAGTCTCAGTCTCAACTTCATCGGTAATAGGATTAGTTGTATCGTATCTTCCTATAATTGTGACTTTATCACCATGTTCTATACCATTTGAAGAACCTAAAGTTACCTTAAATATCACCCCATCATCCCCTACTCTTTTTTCCAAAATATAACCCTTAGCAGATAGGATGTTTTTTAGCTCAACTTCTAT
>JAYPPA010000006.1:0-5147 GCA_038131245.1 Rickettsia sp.
GTTAGCTCCACCAAATTCCACTTAAAATTCTAATCTCAAGCATGCCATGCTTGCATGGGCTTGAACGACACAGCTCGAAGCCAAGCTTTAGCTTGGCGAGATGGGTGGCAAAACGATTAATAATCGTTTTGAGTGAATAGCGGGCGAGGTTATACCGAGCCCAGGGATGCAAGAGGCCCAAGAGTTCGAACCAAAGTTAGCTCCACCACTTCGATTGCTTCACAATCAACTCCTTGTAAAGTGAGAATTGGACTGAGGTGTTTTCAAAAGCGTGTTAATTAATTTGCAAAATATTTTTCAGTATGTTAGAATAAAATTGCTTTACTTTATAATAATTAATTTTTTTAAAATGAAAAAAAGTAAATTTTTGAAATCAGCCGCACTAGCTGTTGCTGGGATTGCTCTTACTACTTCTGTTTCTTCATGTAGTATGCTTGGCGGTAAGCATAGTTGCTCAAAAAGCAAATGTTCTGCTAAGGCTGAATCTAAGAAACATTCTTGCTCGAAAAGCTCTTGCTCTAAGAGTAGTTGCTCTAAGAGTAGCTGCAGCCATAAAGAGTAGTTTCTATTTCGCCTGCATATTTTTGAGGCGAATTTTAAAGTTAGGTGTATATGTCTGATCAAAGAACCTATGGTGTTGGTTTAAGACATCCTCACCATAAATATGTGCTGGAAAATAACCCAAAGGTGGACTTTTTTGAGGTTCATACTGAAAATTTCGTTGCTAAGGGTGGTGCTAATCTTGCGTTTTTAGAAAAAATATTTGCCAAATATTCAGTTAGTTTTCATTGCGTCGGGATGTCGCTTGGAAGTGCTTGTGGCTTAGATAAAAAGCATCTACAAAATCTCAAAGAATTAGTTGATCGGTTTAATCCAATGCTGCTTTCCGATCATTTATCGTGGAGTGACTCTGGTAAAAATGGGGTTGCGAATGATTTGCTGCCCGTTCCTTATACTAAAGAGGCTTTGGAGGTGATTTGCGACAATGTTAATCAGGCGCAGAATTTTTTTGGGCGTGAGATTCTGGTCGAGAACCCTTCGGCTTATTTGCAATTTGAAGAAAATGATTTTAGCGAAGTGGAATTTCTTAATGAAATTTCTCGAAAAACTGGTTGCTCTTTGTTGCTGGACATAAATAATGTGTTTGTTGCGGCAAATAATTTTGGTTTTGAGGCGGTAAAATATTTAGATGAGATCAATGTTGATAAGGTAAAAGAGATCCATTTGGCGGGCCATAGTATCTATAAATATCAAGGAAAAGAGGTGCGAATTGATACTCATAGTGACCATGTTTGTGATGAAGTTTTGGGGCTTTTCAAGAATTTTGTGAAGAAAACTGATATAAAAGTGCCGATTTTATTTGAGTGGGATGAGGAGATTCCGGATGATTTTGGGGTGTTGCTTGGCGAGTTGGAGAAATTCAAGGGGGTTTTGTGACGAGCTATATTTATTTGCTTGAGTTAACAAGGGATCTCTCGCTTGCGCTCGAGATGACATAGCTGGTAGCTCAAGAGAATCAAGGGATCTCTCGCTTGCGCTCGAGATGACATGGCTGGTAGCTCAAGAGAATCAAGGGATCTCTCGCTTGCGCTCGAGATGACATAGCTGGTAGCTCAAGAGAATATAGTGGAGGTTTCAAGAGGGTGACAACGAATATGTCATTTCGAAGGCGAAGCCGAGAAATCTCCAGCTAGCTGTAAAAGACTCAGAGTTTGAAAATTGCATACTGTAAGAGATAATTTATTTTTATGACAAAAAAATTAACAAAAATACAAAATCAATTCGTAGAAGCGATTTATAACGAAAAGGATGCGGCTATTTTGCGTGAAATTAAGACTGATGGAATTCCTAAGGAGCAATTGCTGGAGATTTACCGTGACGGTGTTTATGCGACTTTGCTGAATGTTTTGAAGCTTACTTATCCGAAAGTTTATGGTTTTTTAAGTGAGAAGAAGTTCAAGGATTTGGCTTGTGAATTTACTTCGAAAAATCGCTCGAAAAGTGGCAATTTGGATGAATATGGTGAGGAGTTTGGGGATTTTTTACTTGCGAAAAATGAGGATTTTTTGGCTGAGTTGGCGAAGATGGAGTGGCAAATTCAAGCATCATATTTGGCTGGTGATGGTGGCGTGTTTGATTTGCCAGCATTGCAAAAACTTGCGCCAGAGGAGCTTTGCGAGGTGAGGTTTGAGCTTCACCCGGCGGTTTTTATTGAGACTTCGCATTATAATTTACTTTCGAAGAGGAAATTGACGAAGAAAAACAAAAATCCGGTTTATTTTGTGATTTATCGTCATGAAAATGAGGTTGAAGTGGAAAAAATTCCAAAAAGTGAGTTTAATTTTTTGACTGGCGCGAAAAAAGGACTGACTTTTTATGAAATTTGCGATAAATATGAGGTGGATATTCAGTTTTGCTTGCAAAAATATATTTCAAATAATGTTTTGACTGGTTTTTGTAAAAAGTAGTTGCTTTGTATGATTTTTGATGTATTCTGGGAGGTATAAAGTTGTTAATTTTGCAATTAAATTGATATATTATGTCGAGAATTGGTGGTGGAGGAAATTATGGAGATGCGGTAAAGCCAGGTGTCTTTGGTGCTCCGCCTGAACTACCTAAAACCGAACAAGAAAGGCGCATAAAGGAAAGAGATGCAATGGCCAAAAGGGCGGAGGCAAGGGCTAGGAGAAAGGCCGCTGAAGAATTGGCTAAGTCTCAGGTTGTGGCTTCGGCTGCGGCTTTGACTGACCAGCGTAGACATTCTGATATGCCTTTTGCAGCTAGTTCAAGGGCGCAAGATACTGGTGGGACTGGGGCTCGATCTGCTCCTGTTCCTTCGAGGATGGGGCGAACTGCTGCGGCTGATCATGGGATGTCTAGAAGAACTAGCGCGGCTCTTTTGACTAGTCCACCAGCACCTAACTTGGATCATGAAAGTGAAAGGAGGGTGTCTTCTGCGGCTGTGGCTGGGACTGGTTCTCTTCTAGTAACTCCTAAATTGATTAAAAGAGTTTCGGCAAGACATGTCGGCAGGCGAGTCACTCCTGATCATCATCACGATAGAATCTCATATTTTAAACATGCTGCGGCTTACTTGTTTCCACAAGTTAAAGTTAAGATTAATACTCTACAGGATGATTCTGAAAATCTTACTCATCTTTTTGCTGCATTTCCTCTTGGGATATCTGAGGATGAAGAATCTGGTATAGGTGCTCATCAAGCTCGTGGGGGTGATATTTTTGAGGTTGTTTATCGTGATGAATTTGTTGAAGGTGGAGATGTATCGGGAGAGTCGGAAAAAAAATATTTTGTAAGATTTTATGATGATTTTTTGACTAAAGGTGGCGCTGATAAACAAAGACTTATCAAAAAAAGACTTTTGGGTCGACTTGAAAAATCAATTCCAGGTTTAAAGTTTAGTGATGAGCCTACGGATCTTTCTGGTGAAGTATTAGAATATGAGGTTAACTTGGGAGATAATGATGTGGCTCATAGGTTAGCTGCATTCAATCATTGTAGAGGTGATGTTTTATTCGTTTATGAGTTTTTGCGTTCAATGGTATTGGAGGTTGCAAGTCAGATTATTAATGACAAATCTGGAGAGGATTATAGGGATGTTGTTGCGGTGGTAGCTAATGAAGATGGGGATTTGCAAATTAAAATTGATCGAGAAAAAACTTACAAAACTCCTTTGAAAGAGTTGCTACATAATGTGTTTGATCAAAAATTTATAAATAATTTAAATGCAAAGTTGCATGATGGTAAGGATGTAGTTGAGCTTTTTTCTGAGGCGAATTCACATTCTTTTGTTGATTTTCTCAGGAAAAATAGACTTACTAGGGCCAATACTAGCTTGATGGATCCCGAAAGACTATATTTGTCTCTTGCAAAGGTTGGAGATAGTAATGCTGATATGTTTGCCTTGTGCCCAAAGGAATTTATTGATGGGGGGCGCAAGAAAGAAAATGAAGTTTATCGTTTAGTTGAAAAAACTATAACTATGGGTCTCGGGGCCCATAAAGTTCCTGCATATTCGCCTAGTCTTTTTGATATAAAGCAAGACCTTGCTAATAAAAAAGTATTTTCTGGTGCTGATATTCTTTTTTGGCAAGAATTGATTGAGCGCGAATGGAATGATAGTCAAGATTTAGAAGAGTTGGATAGATTTTATGCTGAAGGTGATATTACGCTGGATGGTATTAAAGAGATTGCTAGGAATCATGGAGTGAATTTGCTGAAAAAGGATGGAGGTAGTGATTTTGAGGAAGAAGAGGTGGAGACTTTAGAGGAAGTTTTAAAGGCTGCTAAAGATCAAAATGTGGTTTTGATAGGTAGTACCCGTGGAATTGAGGGTAAAAAATTAAGCTTTGTTCCTATTTCCGAGCCAAATGATCCTAAGCAAAAATACGCTGTTCTTGCTGGGAATGAGAAAAATGCAGCAAGATTTAGGAATCGCATTTATCGCTCTGCTGGAGACTACAGTGGAGAATATTTAAAAAGATTAGATATAGAAAGAAAAAGATGGCTTATGCGAAGATTGGGCAAAGGGGTTTCGACTGCTGCCAAGGTTGCTCAGGTGGATGAGGGGCAGAGATCTGCGCCTAGACTTTCTGGACCTGGCTTTAGGGCTTCTCGTGGAGCAGGTGTACCTCCTTTTGGTGGGCTTGATAGTATTGTTGAAGAGAGTGGAGGTGGAGAGAAGACGAGTAGGGGGGGTCGTAGATTACCACCTGATCCTGCTGCTGCGCAAATAGCGCGACAAAAAAGAGAATTGGAGAGGCTTGCTCAGGAAGAGGAGAAATGGAAGCGCGAGGCTGCGCTATTGAAAGCGAAGGTTGAGGAAGGTTCTTTTGAGGTGGAGAGTTTACGGGGTGCGGTAGTGGCTGCTGAGGCGGCGCGAAAGGCTGCTGAAGAGGAAGCGGAGGCTCAAAGAGAGGCGGAGGCGGCGCAAAAGGCTGCTGAAGAGAGGGCAAAGGAAATTGAAAGAGCTGCTGCTGAGGGTGGTGAAGCTAATGCGGCGTTGAGAGCTGATTTAGAGAAGCAAAGAGCTGCTGCTGCGTTGGATAGGGATGCTGCTGCGAGAGAAAAAGAGGCGGCTGCGAGAGAAAGAGAGGCTGCTGAGCGGGCTAAAAGAGAGGCGGAGGCGG